>NZ_JBFUIW010000003.1:0-360368 GCF_056401675.1 Phenylobacterium sp. P4_E10
CGGCGGACCCGCACGCCGGCCACGCCGCGCCTCCAGATCCGCACGCTGGGCGCCCCGCCGAGGCTGCGCCAATCGGGACTGAAACGGCGCCCCCGCCGCAGAGCGATCGCGCCGCCGAGCGCTTCTATGGCCGCGACGCGATGGAGGCGGCCCGCGCCCAGCTGGCGCTCGAACATGGCGGCGGTCGCGCCTGGAAGGTGATGCTCAGCACCGCCGAACTGCGCCCGCAGGACGGCGACGACGCCTATGCCTGGGAGGGCGAGTTCTGGTACGGCGGCGACATCAACCGCCTGGTCGTGAAGAGCCAGGGTGAGGGCGAGATTGGCGGCGACCTGCACGGCGCCGAAGCTCAGGTCCTCTACTCGCGCGCCATCGGCCCCTATTTCGACTTGCAGGCCGGTCTTCGCCACGACGTCGAGCCCGGCCCGTCGCGGAGCTACGCCGTCGTGGGCTTCGAGGGCGTCGCGCCCTATTGGTTCGAGGTCGAGGGAGCCGCCTTTCTGTCGGAGAAGGGTGATCTCTCGGCTCGGCTCGAGGGCGCCTATGATCTGCGGCTGACCCAGAAGCTCATCCTCGAATCGCGAGCCGAGCTTGAGCTCGCCGCTCAGGACGTCCGCGAACTGGGCGTCGGTTCGGGCCTGACCTTCGCCGAGCTCGGCCTGCGGCTGCGCTACGAGTTCCGCCGCGAATTCGGCCCCTATGTCGGGGTCTTCCACGAACGAAAGTTCGGCCGCACGGCCGATTTCGCCCGCGCCGCCGGCGCGGACGTCGAGGCCACCAGCCTGGTGGTCGGCGTCCGCGCCTGGTTCTAAAGTGTCCGCAACCCGGAGATATTGAGATGAAGACTGCTTTCCTGTCGCTGACCGCTGCGGCCCTGATGGCCGCGCCCGCGCTTGCCCACGCCCAGCACGGCGATCACGCGGCGAACGCCGCTGCGCCGGCGGCCGCCCCCGTCGAGGGCGTCGGCGTGGTCAGGAAGATCGACGCCAAGGCGATGTCGGTCACGCTGAACCACGAGCCGATCAAGGCGATGAACTGGCCGGCCATGACCATGCCGTTCAAGGTCGCCGACAAGGCGGTGCTGGATGAACTGAAGGTCGGCGCCAAGGTCCGCTTCACGCTCAGCGGCCAGACGATCACCGCCGTGCGTCCGTTCTGACCGCGCCTGCAAAGGGCGCGCGGTGCAGGACCTCGAGCCGGGTTGCGTAGAGAGACCTCAACGATGCGTCTGCCGGCCCTGGCCCGCAAAACCCACAAGTGGCTCGCCCTGATCGTCGGGGTCCAGGCGTTGTTCTGGACCCTGAGCGGCCTCTACATGACTGCGGTTCACATCGACATCATCCATGGCGACCATCTGGTCCGTACGCCCAGCCCACAGCCCATCTCGCTGTCGGGTCTGGTCGAACCGGCCTCCTTGCTGCCGGGTGGAACGCGCTCGGTGCGACTGGAGACCCAGCTGGGCCGGCCGGTCTACATCGTCGATGCGATCCCGGGCTGGATGCTGTTCGACGCGCGCAGTGGGCGCCTGCTGTCGCCGCTGAACGAGGCCGCCGCTCGAGAGCGGGCCATCTCGCACTTCGCCGGCGAGGGCGGTGTCACGAAGGTCGAGCTGCTGGACGAGGCTCCGAGCGAGATCAGGGGCCGCCAGGTTCCGATCTGGCGGGTGGAGTTCGTCGGCGCCTGGAAGCCGACCCTCTACATCTCGCCACAGACCGGAGAGCTGGTCGCCAAGCGGCACGATCTCTGGCGCATCTTCGACTTCGTCTGGATGTTCCACATCATGGACTACGAGGAGCGGGAGAATGTGAACAACCTGCTGCTTAGGGTCGCCACCTGGATGGCCGTGGCCACCTCGGCCACCGGCGCCTGGCTCCTGTTCTATAGCTTCCGCCGCGCCCGCAGAGCCGCGCCGGCCGAAGGGATCGCGTGATGTTCCTGATCCGCACCCTTCACAAATGGTTCGGCCTGATCCTCGGCCTGCAGATGCTGCTCTGGTCCGTCAGCGGCGCGATGATGGCGCTGCTCGATCATCACAAGGTGGCCGGAGAGGGCGCGATCCGCCCTGCGGTTCCAGCCTTGCTCCCTGCCCAGACGCTATCGTTGGCCACCGTCGCCGCGTCACTCGGCGAGCCCGTGCTCAAGCTGCGCCTCAAGCCGCTGGGGCGGGGCCATGTCTACGAGGCGACGACCGCCTCGGGCGTCAAGCTGATTGACGCCGCCACCGGCGCGCCGCTCACGGTCGACGCCAGACGGGCGGGCCATCTGGCTGTTGCTGCCTTCGCCGGTGAAGCCGGCGTCGCCTCGATCCGCCTGGTCGAAACTCCCGACTTCGAATCGCGGGAGATCGAGCTGCCGGCGTGGCGGGTGGAGTTCGCCGACGCCGACAGCACGACCATGTTCATGTCTGCCGCTACCGGGGAGTTGCTTGAGCTGCGGAACGATGCCTGGCGGCTGTGGGACGTCTTCTGGATGATCCACATCATGGACTACACCCAGCGTGAGAGCTTCAATCACCCGCTGATCATCACCGTCGCCACCGGCGTGCTGTGGCTGGTGCTCAGCGGCGTGATCCTGCTGTTCCGCAGCTTCCGGAGCGGTGATTTCTCCTACCTGCTGAATCCGATCGAGCGACTGCGGGAGCGCCGCTCCAAGGCCTAGAAGTTGACCTTGGCGATCACCGGCTGCGGCAGCAGCCGGATGATCAGCATCACGTAGCGCCAGAACCAGGGGCCATAGACGATCGCGCTCTTGCCGTTCAGGCCCTTGACGATGACCTTGGCGACGGTCTCCGGGGTGGCCCACAGCGGCCCGCCCTTGGGGATGTCCGCGGTCATCGGCGTATCGACAAATCCCAGCTTGTAGACGACCGCCTTCGGGCCGCCCTTCAGCGCGCTGCGGTGCGCCAGGCCTTGCATCAGCACCGCCAGACCGCCCTTGGCCGCGCCATAGACGAAGTTCGAGGCCCGCCCCCGATCACCGGCGACGCTGCCGATCGCCGCGACCACGCCGTTCGGACCATGCGTCCGTTCCAGGAAGCGGGCGAGGGCCAGGGCCCAGAGCGCTGCGCTGGTGAAGTTCACGTCGATCAGAGCTGCGGCGTGGGCGCCGTCCTGCTCCGCCTGTTCCTGGTCGCCCAGGAGTCCGTGTGCGATCAGGACCGTGTCGAAGCCCCCGACCTCATCGGCGATCTCCTGCAGCAGGGCGTCGGTCGGCTCGGCCTCCAGCAGGTCGAGGCCGCGCACGGCGACCTTCGGCGCACCTCGAACCTTCAGGTCCGCGGCGATCGCATCCAACCGCCCGGCGTCCCGCGCGATCAGCGCCAGGCTCGCCCCGCGGGTGGCCAGTTCGCGCGCAGTCGCCTCGGCGATCGCCGAAGCCGCGCCCAGGATCAGCACGCCTCGGCCGCGCCAGGAATTATCGCTCATGTGTCACTCGTCGCCAGAAGCTGGATGAGAATAGGGGATCGCGCTGCGCCTCGAGCTGGCGCCACTGCGGATATCCCGATTGGAAGGCGGTGGCGGACATGCGGCCGTCCTTGGCCGGATAGATCTTCCCCCCGGCCTGCATGACGATGCGATCCAGCCGGTCGAGGAGCTGCAGCGTGGCCGCCCCGCGGTTTGGGAAGTCCAGCGCCAGCGAGACGCCCGGTCCCTCGAACGAGATCAGGCCGCCGGACCTCAGCGGACCCAGCGACTTCAGCACCGACAGGAACGAGCCTTGGCCGGACGCCGCGATCTCGGTCAGCACCTGCGCCATCGCCCCCTCCTGGGTCTGTGGAGGCGCCATGAACTGGTACTGATAGAAGCCCTTGGGTCCGTAGAGCCGGTTCCAGCCGCCGATGGCGTCAAGCGGGTAGAAGGCATTGGAATAGTGGGTCCGCACGGTACCGCGACGAAGGCTCAGCAGCACGCCATAGCTGGCGTTCAGGATCTGGACCGTCAACGGGTTCATCAGGCTTAGCGGCGGGGTGAACGGCACAGAGAGCTTCACCCCGGGCGCGTGCGCGTGCAGCGGCCCCGAGCCCGCCCAGTTGCCGCGGAACATCACGCCCCGGCCCAACGACCGCCCGCCCGCAGTGCAGTCGACCCAGGATGACACGTGCTCGAACTGGCCCTCGCTCTCCTCGGTCAGGCGGAAGAACTCGGCGAGGTTGGCGAACGGGATCGTTTCCTCGATCACCTCGCTGGTGGCGATCGGCGCCAGGGCGAACTCGGCCCAGGCGATGAAGCCGGTCAGGCCTAGGCCCCCAAGCGTAGCGCGGAAAAGGTCTGGATCCCGCTCCGGCGAGACCTCGATGGTCCCACGGTCGGAGCGGACCAGCCCGATCCGACGGACGTGCCGTCCGAACGAGCCGGACCTATGGTGGTTCTTGCCATGCACGTCGTTGGCGATGGCGCCGCCGAGGGTGACGAAACGGGTCCCGGGCGTGGTCGGCAGGAACCAGCCGCGCGGAACGACCAGCCGCAGGATCTCGTCCAGGCTCACCCCGGCTTCGGCCCGCAGGACGCCGTGGTCGGGGTCGAAGGCGATAAAGCGGTCCAGGCCGCGACTTGAGATCGCCGCGCCGCCCAGGTTCAGCCCGCTGTCGCCATAGGAGCGGTGCAGCCCGACGCCTAGAAGGCTGCCGCCTGTCTGCGCCTGGCCGATGAGATCCGGCAGTTCGCTCTGGCTTCGCGGCCGAGCGATCCGGACAGCGCCGGTGTGGACCCGCCCCCAGGGCGTGAGGACCTGATCATGGTAGCTCAGGGCCATGCCGCCGCGGCCAGGATGAAGGCCAGGACCAACGGCGCGGCCAGCTTCCAGCTGAAGCGATCCTGGATGGCGAAGGCGATCGGGTCCTCGTCAAGTTCGCCGCGGCCCGCGATCAGCCACAGGCGAGCCACCCAGATCATCAGCAGGAACGGCGCGGCCCACAGCCACTCGGGGCGGACGTAGAGGTTAGAGGGGAAGGCCTCCTCCATCAGGTAGACCACCACGATCAGCACCGAAGCGACGCTCGATGCGGCGCCCAGGGCCAGCACTGCCGGCCCGTCCTCGGTCCGGTAGCCGCGGCCCGGAAGCTGCGCCGAACCGCTCGATGCGGCCAGATTGTGGATCTCCGCATAGCGCTTGGCGATCGACATCGAGAAGAAGAAGAACAGCGAGAACGTCAGCAGCCAGGCCGATTGCGGCACGCCGATCACCACCGCGCCAATGAAGATGCGGATGGCGTAGAGCCCCGCCAAGGTCGTCACGTCGAGGATCGCCCGGCGCTTGAGGCGGAAGGTGTAGGTGAGGGTGATTACGGCATAGAGCGCCAGCCCGGCCAGCAGCGGCGGTGACGCCGCCAGCGCCAGCCCCCCGGCCAAGGCCAGCAGCAGTGGGATCGCCACCAGCACTTGCTCGATCCGGAGGTCGCCGGACGCCAGCGGGCGCGCCTTCTTGACGGCGTGCCGACGGTCCGCGGCGAGGTCCGACAGGTCGTTGATCAGATAGGTCGCTGAGGCGGTCAGGCCGAGCGCCAGAAAGGCGATCAGGCTCAGGCCGACCGCCGGGAGGTCCGTGAAGCGGTGCGTCAGCAGCAGCGGCAGGAACACAAGGACGTTCTTGGTCCACTGATGGAGGCGCAGCGCACGTCGCCAGGTTTTCAACCCCGCGCGCGGGTGTTGGAACTCCGCTTCCATCGGCTTGCCCAGCGTGCGCGCCTCGCGGGCCACCTGGGGGCTGGCGCCGACCAGGACCACGCTCTCGGCCCGCGCCCAGACCTTCAGGTCGGCGGCCGAGTCCCCCGCATAGGCGAAGCCTTCCGGGAAGCGCTCGGCAAGCCGTTGGGCCTTGTGGGCCCCTTTCAGGTTCCGGTCGCCGTTGGTGCCCTCGGCGCTGTCGAACACGCTGCAATGGGCGGCGACCGCCTCGGCGGTGGAGTGGTGGGCGGCGGTCACCAGGTGGATCAGGCGGCCCGCGGCCTTTTGCTGGCGCAGGAACGTCAGCAGCGGCTCGTTATAAGGGAGGCTGCTCGGATCCAGCGGCTGCAGGGCGGCCAGCTTCGTCTTGAAGGCCGCGCGACCCGTCAGCAGGAACGGCAACAGCATCAGCGCGGCGAGCGGCCGGCGGAACATCAGGGCGGCGAACTGCTCGAACAGGGTGTCGGTTCGGACCAGCGTGTCGTCGAGGTCGACGACCAGGACCGGGCCGGAGAGGTTCGCTATCGTCGCGGCGGTCGCCATCGCTATTCGCGCTCGTCGGTGCGGAAGGTGAAGCGGCGGCTCCGGACGCAACGGAGCACCGCGGGTGAGAGTCCATGACCGATCGCCTCGGCCCGAACCCGACGCATCAAACGTGGCAGCAGATACTCGCCGAGCAGCATTGCGATCACCCAGACGACGACGAACGAGACGGCGTTGACCGCCAGGAAGCGGACAAACTGTCCTGCGGCTATTCAATGGGTCGGAAATACAAAGCGACGGTTAAGCTTGAGGGCGACGGCCATTCTGCTGGGGCGCGACCGCTCTCGCGGAATCATAGGCGCGAAGGACGTTAAGGGAGTGTGGCGCGAGGCAGGGGCCGCCAGGATAGCGGGCGCCGCATCGATCGATACATCCGAGCCGGGTGTACGGCATCGAGTTTGTTAACGAGATTGCCCAGCTAGGCGGCGCCGGATGTGCAATCCGGCGGCGTTGAGCCCTAGGCTTCAACTGAGGCGCGACTGATCATTCCGCTCGCCATGGGTCAGCCTGCCTACTCGTCGGCATGCGCGTGCTTGTCGTCGATCAAGATTCAGCCCGGGCGGCTCTCGTCGAGGAGGGCCTAGCGGTCAGCGGTGTGTCGGAGATACGCCGCGCGTCCGGGTGTGGGGAGGCGGAGCTCCGATCTTTCGGACCTGACGTCGTGGTGATCGCGGCCGACTGCCCCGACCGCGACGCTCTGGAGGGGCGGACTTCGGTGTCGGTGTTCGCCGCCGATCCGGAACTGGCGCGCGACGCGATCTGGGCCGGCGTCGCGGTCTACGTCACGGACGGTCACGCGATCAGCGGACTGCAGGTCCTGTTGCGTTCGGCGACGTTGCGTTTCGAGCTCATGAGCCGGCTGCGGCTCGAATTGGAGCGGGCCGAGCCCGCCGCCGCGGCATGAGAGCCTCGATCCGGTTGGGTTTCATACCCTCCAGCGATTGCGCGCCGCTGGTCGTCGCGCAGGAGAAAGGGTTCTTTCGCGAGCATGGTCTGCGGGTGGAGCTCAGCAGGGAAGTTTCCTGGGCCACGGTTCGGGAACGGGTGGCGGTCGGGGCTCTCGACGGCGCACACATGCTGGCGCCGCTGGCGCTGGCGGCGACTTTTGGGCTCGGTGGCGTAACTGCGCCGATCATCGCTCCGATGGCGTTGAACCTCGACGGCGCCGCGGTCGCCTTGGCGCAACGTTTCGATCCCGGCCGACCGGCCAGTGGCCGCGAGAGGCCAACGACCTTCGCCGTGGTCTATCCCTACTCGTCCCACAACTATCTTTTGCGCGATTGGCTGGCGGCCTTCGGCCTGGCGGCGGAGGCGCAGATCCTAGTCGCGTCGCCGCCGCGGATGGTCGAGATGCTAGGGCAGGGCGTCATCGACGGCTTCTGCGCTGGAGAACCCTGGGCGAGCACCGCCGTGGCTGCTGGATACGGCCGGATCGCAGTTCGCGCCTCGGAGCACTGGGGGCGAACACCCGACAAGGTCCTGGGGCTTCGTAAAGCCTGGACGCAAGACCATACGGCTACGACCCTTGCCCTGGTCGCCGCGCTGCTGGAAGCGGCCGCCTGGTGCGATCAGCCAGGCAATCGCTTGGAACTCGCGACTATTCTTGCCCGGCCGGGGTATGTTGGGACCGACCCGGCCGTCATCGCGCAAGGGTTGGACGACATCATCTTCCATAGGGACGAGGCGAACGCCCCCAAGCCGGCGCACGGGGCGTGGCTGCTTGGACAGATGGCGCGCTGGGGACAGGCGCCGTCGGATATGGAAGAGAGCGGGTTGGCCGCTTGCGTGTATCGGCCCGACATCTATCTGGCCGCGCGGCGGCTCCACGAGGGAGCGTAGCCTAAGGCGGCAGGCGCTGCCTGCCGCCTCCAAGGCGCCTATCTTAGGCCTTCGCCAACTGCGCCTTACGCTGCTGTCGGCGGCGGGTCAGCACGTGTTCGGTATAGCCGTTCGGTTGCGCGCGGCCTTCGAACACCAGTTCCAGTGCGGCCTGGTAGGCGATGCTGGCCTCCGTGTCGGCGCTCATCGCCACATAGGCCGCGTCGTCGGCGTTCTGGCCGTCAACGACCTTGGCCATGCGCGCGAAGGTCTCGCGCACCTGGGCCTCTTCGCAGACGCCGTGGTGCAGCCAGTTGGCGATGTGCTGGCTGGAAATGCGCAGGGTCGCACGGTCTTCCATCAGCCCGACGTCGTGGATGTCCGGCACCTTCGAGCAGCCCACGCCCTGGTCGATCCAGCGGACCACGTAGCCCAGAATGCCCTGGGCGTTGTTGTCCAGCTCCTGCTGCACGTCCGCGGCGTTCCAGTTGGACTTGGCCAGCGGCGGGGTCAGCAGTTCGTCGGTTCCCGTGACGGCCTTGGTCCCCATCGACGCCTGCAGCGCGGCCACGTCGACCTCGTGATAGTGCAGGGCGTGCAGCACCGCAGCGGTCGGCGAGGGCACCCAGGCGGTGTTGGCGCCGGCCTTCGGGTGGCCGATCTTGGCCGCCAGCATGGCCTGCATCTGGTCGGGAGCGGCCCACATGCCCTTGCCGATCTGGGCGCGGCCGGGGAACCCGGCGGCGAGGCTGATCTCGACGTTGCGCTTCTCATAGGCGGCGAGCCAGGGCTCCGCCTTGATGGCGTCCTTGCGAACGATGGGGCCGGCTTCCATGGCGGTGTGGATTTCATCGCCGGTCCGATCAAGGAAGCCGGTGTTGATGAACACGATGCGCTCGCGCGCCACGTGGATGCACGCCGCCAGGTTGGCGCTGGTGCGGCGTTCCTCGTCCATGATGCCGAGCTTGACCGTGTTGCGCGCCAGGCCCAGGGCGTCTTCGACCATATCGAACAGCCGGACGGCGAGGGCGACCTCGTCGGGACCGTGCATCTTGGGCTTCACGACATAGACCGAGCCGGCCGGGCTGTTGCGACGCCCGCCGTTCAAGTCGTGCATCGCCGCCGCAACGGTGATCAGCGCGTCGACCGCGGTCTCGTAAACCGGCTTTCCGTTCAGGCGGACCATATCGGTCACCATGTGGTGGCCGACATTGCGCACCAGCATCAGGCTGCGGCCACGCAGGACGACCTCGCCGCCGCCCGGAGCGGCATAGGTGCGGTCCTCGTCAAGGCGGCGGGTCTCGGTCTTACCGCCCTTGGAGAAGCTGGCCGAGAGGTCGGCCCGCATCAGGCCCAGCCAGTTGCGGTAGACGTTGGCCTTGTCTTCAGCATCGACGGCGGCGACCGAGTCCTCGCAGTCCTGGATGGCGGTCAGCGCCGCTTCGACCAGCACGTCGGCGACCCCGGCCGGATCGTCCTTGCCGATGTTGTGGCTGCGGTCGATCTGGATCTCCAGATGCAGCCCATTATGCGCCAGCAGCAGACCGACGGGGGCCTCAACAGGGCCGCGCCAGCCAGTGAACTGGCCTGCGTCCGCCAGGCCGGTTTCTTGCCCGCCGGCGAGCCGCACGACCAGCTTGCCGCTGGCGACGACATAGCTCGTGGCGTCCTTGTGCGAGCCGCTTGCCAACGGCGCAGTGCGGTCGAGGAAATCGCGAGCGAAGGCGATCACCAGGGCGCCGCGGGCCGGGTCGTAGCCCTTCTGACCGGTGGGCGGAGCGATCGCATCGGTCCCATAGAGCGCGTCGTACAGGCTGCCCCAACGGGCGTTCGCCGCGTTCAATGCGTACCGGCCATTAGAAACCGGAACCACGAGCTGCGGCCCGGCGACCTTGGCGATCTCGGGATCGACGTTCTCGGTGGCGATCTGGAACGGCGCGGGTTCGGGCAGCAGATAACCGATCTCGCGCAGGAAGGCGGTTTGTTCGGCGACGTCGACCGGCTTGCCGCGACGCTCGCGCCAATACGCATCAATCTGTTCTTGCAGCTGGTCGCGGCGCGCCAGGAGTTCATCGTTGCGCGCGCCAAATTCGCTGAGGATCTGTTCGAGCGCTTTCCAGAAGGCGGCAGGTTCTACGCCCGTCTGCGGCAGCAGTTCGCCCTCCACGAAGCTGTGCAGGATGTCATCGACGTAGAGGGAGCTGCTGATGTCCATTCGCGTACCGCGTCCTTGAAATAGGATTGTTTGGCAGGCCGAAGCGACGGCGAGCCAACGAAATGCCGGGCGCTTTACTGCACGGAAGCGCGCAGCTTTGAAGCCCCAAAAATTTCGGCGGCGCCTCGCGGCGCGGCAGGTCAGCTGTCCGAAAACCCGAACGGAGCGCCGGTCCGCCGGATGTCGTCGGCGAGGATTTGGCGGCCGATCGGCGGGGCCGAGCGGGCCGTGCATTCGGTGCGGTGGCACAGCCGGCAGGTGACGCCGATCGGGGTTGCGGTCTCGACTCCGAGGCCGGGCCGATCCTGGGTGTAGATCAGCTTTCCGGCGTGTTCCGCAGCGCAGCCAAGGGCGATGGCGCGCTCGACCCGCGGCGTCCCGTAGGCCCCGCCGCCGGCGGTCACGGTGCGGGCGATCGAGAAGAATTTCTGGCCATCCGGCAGCTCCAGCCACTGGGTGACGATCTCCCGCGGGGTGCGGAACGCCTGGTGCACGGACCACAGCGGGCAACCGCCGCCGTGGCGGGCGAACGGGAAGCCGGCTCCGTCCAATCGCTTGGAAACGTTTCCAGCCGGATCGACGCGGATGAAGAAGAACGGCACCCGTTCGTGCCCGGGCTTCTGCAGGGTCGTCAGCCGGTGGGCGGTCTGCTCGAAGCTGGCGCCGAACTGGCGGCCCAGCGCCTCGACGTCATAGCGCCGCGCCTCCACCGCCTTGGCGAAGGCGGTGTAGGGCATCAGCAGCGCCGCGGCGGCGTAGCTGGCCAAGGCTCGACGGGTCAGGCGCTCGCCGCTCTCGCTGGCGAAGCTGCCTTCGCTGGCCACCGCGTCAACCTCTTCGCGCATCTCCAGATAGGCCAGTTGCAGGGCCACCTGAAACACCTGGCTGGCGGTGTCGAGCGAGTCGTCGAGCAGCAACTCCTTGCGGTGCCAGTCGAGCCGCCGGACGGAGCCGACCATGAAATTGGACGGCAGCCGCCGGACCCGAAGATTGTGTCGCGCCTTCAGGTAGCCGGCGATGTTGTCGTGCGCCGAGACGGCCTGGGCCAGGCGTTCCGCCGCATCGTCCAGGCTCGGGAAGCTGTTGCGCCGCGCGGCCAGGAAGCGCCGGGACTCCGCGACGGGGTCGGCGGCATCGGGACCCTGATCGGTCGCTGATGGCCGCCCCTCCGCGCCGCGGTCCGCCAGGGCGAGCTGCTCCTCCTGGTAGGCGGTGTAGAGCCGCAGCAATGCCTCGGTGATGCCGGGGAAGTTGGTCGTGACGTCGGCTGTTTCAAGCGAGGGGAGGTCGATGTCGCCGAACATCGGGTCCTTGAGCACCGCCTGCAGCCGCGCCGCGTCGTCGGAGCCGCCGTCCCCCGCCAGGGCGGTCATGTCCATCTTGTAGGTCTGCGACAGCCGCAGCAGCATCTCGGCGCTCAGCGGCCGGTGATTGCGCTCCAGCAGTGCGATGTAGGACGGCGAGACCTCGAGATCGGCGGCCATGTCGGCCTGGGTGAGGCCATGATCGCGGCGCAGCCTGCGCAGGCTCGGCCCGACGTAGAGGCGGCGTTCCGCGGCCATTTCTTGACTCCGGTGTTTGTCGAGACATTACACCATTACAGAAGTCGGCCGTAAAGTTTTACATCTGCACCTCGCGCCGACTCCACACCGGCTGAACCCCGCTGTAGGTGACCGGCCAAGCACCGGGCCCAGTTCCCCCGGCGGATCGCGGAAGAGGCATCATGTCCTATCAAGACCACATCATTCAGATGAGCCAGCTCATTGAGAGCAAGAAGGGCCCCTGGAGCGGCGTCAACGCCGAATCCGTGGCTCGCATGCGTATCCAGAACCGCTTCAAGACCGGCCTGGAAATCGCCCGCTACACCGCCGACATCATGCGTAAGGACATGGCCGCCTACGATGCGGACGCGTCCAAGTACACCCAGTCGCTGGGCTGCTGGCACGGCTTCATCGGCCAGCAAAAGCTGATCTCGATCAAGAAGCACTTCGGCAACACCGACCGCCGCTACCTGTACCTGTCGGGCTGGATGGTCGCCGCCCTGCGTTCGGAATTCGGCCCGCTGCCGGACCAGTCGATGCACGAGAAGACCTCGGTGCCGGCCCTGATCGAAGAGCTCTACACCTTCCTGCGCCAAGCTGACGCCCGCGAGCTGGGCGGCCTGTTCCGCGACATCGACGCCGCTCGTGAAGCCGGCGACAAGGCCAAGGAAAAGGCCCTGCTGGACGCGGTCGACAACTATCAGACCCACGTCGTTCCGGTCATCGCCGACATCGACGCCGGTTTCGGCAACGCCGAAGCGACCTACCTGCTGGCCAAGAAGATGATCGAAGCGGGCGCCTGCGCCCTGCAGATCGAAAACCAGGTGTCCGACGAAAAGCAGTGCGGCCACCAGGACGGCAAGGTCACCGTTCCGCATGACGACTTCCTCGCCAAGGTCCGCGCCTGCCGCTACGCCTTCCTCGAGCTGGGCGTCGAGAACGGCATCATCGTCACCCGCACCGACAGCCTCGGCGCCGGCCTGACCAAGCAGATCGCCGTCAGCCACACCCCGGGCGACCTGGGCGATCAGTACAACAGCTTCCTGGACTGCGAAGAGATCGCTCCGTCGGACCTGAAGAACGGCGACGTGATCATCAACCGCGAAGGCAAGCTGCTGCGTCCGAAGCGTCTGCCCTCGAACCTGTTCCAGTTCCGCGAAGGCACCGGCGAAGACCGCTGCGTCCTAGACTCGATCACCTCGCTGCAAAACGGCGCCGACCTGCTGTGGATCGAAACCGAAAAGCCGCACGTCGAGCAGATCGCCGGCATGATGGATCGCGTCCGCGAAGTGATCCCGAACGCCAAGCTGGTCTACAACAACAGCCCGTCGTTCAACTGGACCCTGAACTTCCGTCAGCAGGTCTATGACGCCTGGAAGACCGCCGGTAAGGACGTCTCGTCCTACGACCGCGCTGGCCTGATGAGCGTGGATTACGACGCCACCGAACTGGCGGCCGAAGCCGACGAACGCATCCGCACCTTCCAGGCGGACGGCGCCAAGCGGGCCGGCATCTTCCACCACCTGATCACCCTGCCGACCTACCACACCGCGGCCCTGTCGACCGACAACCTGGCCAAGGAATACTTCGGGTCGCAAGGCATGCTGGGCTACGTGAAGGGCGTCCAGCGTCAGGAAATCCGCCAAGGCATCGCCTGCGTGAAGCACCAGAACATGTCCGGCTCGGACATCGGTGACGATCACAAGGAATACTTCGCCGGCGAAGCGGCCCTGAAGGCCGGCGGCACGCACAACACGATGAACCAGTTCGCTTAATCGCGGCCTGACCATCGCCTGAAACGGAATGGCCCGGAGCATCTGCTCCGGGCCATTTTGTTGTGCGATATCAATATATTAAATGCCGCATTGGCTGTCGGGGACGGAGGTGCGGGTCCAGCGGTAGCCCTCGCCGGAAGCGCCTCGGGGCAGGTAGGTGACCTGCCTGACCTCCACCATGTTTCGGATATTCAGGGTGATGGTCGCATCAGGCTTGGACTGGACCGCATCCAGCACCACGGCCTCGGTGATCTCGTCCCCGTTCTGCAGCCCGGCCTTGGCCGCGTTGGAGCCAGGGACCAGACTTTTGACGATCCGCGGGCTGGCGGTCAGCGAGCTGCTGTCGAAGCCGAGCTCGAAGCGCGGGAACAGCGCGGCCTCCCGCTTGAAGCAGGGACCATAGGCGTCGGACGGCGGAACCAGCAGCTTGCCGGCCATCATCGCCTCGAACTCGGTCTTCGCCTGCGGCCCAAGCTCGGCGGTGACCAATTCGAGCCATGCGTCGGTGTCGTAGGGCTTGCCGGCCTCGCGCCGGGCGATCATCGCCTTGGCCAGATCGTCCAGTCGGCGCCTGCCGCCGGACTTCGCTCGGACCTGCGCGTCGACGGTGGCCAGATAGAAGGCGCCACGGTCGTAGGGCAGGGTGCGGACGCGGGTGTCGCTCCAGAACTTGGCGGCGATCTCGCTGGCCGGGGCGGTGTTGACTGGGTTGCCATAGTAGCTCTGGGCCCGTGCGTTGACCTGATCGAGGAAGTCCTGCGTGGAGATCAGATCCGAGCGCCACGGGATCGTCGCCGAATAGAACTCGGCCATGCCTTCGCCGTACCAGGACACGATCCCGTTCGGGCCGTCGAGGCTGCCCGGCCAATTGTGGACGATCTCATGCGCCAGGTGATGGCGCATCTTCTCGACGGTCGGAGCAGGGCTCTCGCCGAAGCCGGACATGAACGAGTTGATCAGGCCGGCCCCGCCGGTGCCGGGGTAGGGGTTCTTGCGGAAGAACACCCGGTACGGCTTGTTCGGTTCGCCGAAGAAGGTGGCGATCGCCGTGCGCGCCTTCTCGGTCCAACTGGCGACCGCGTCGACGTCGAACGGCGGCGTGCCCAGCCAGTAGATCCCGAACGGACCGCCGGCCTGGGCCGGATAGCTCTTCATCGGCCCGGCCATGTAGAAGGTGTTGGCCAGCAGCTCGACCGGCCCGACCATTTTCAGCTCGCCTTCGCCCAGGCTCTGCGCGCCGCGGGAGCCAGCCGGCATGCCCGAAAGGTCCCAGGCCAAGTGCAGGCTGTAGGGATTGCTGTTGTCGGGAACCGCCATGAACGTGACGCCAGCGCCGTTGAAGCCGCCGGCCTCCGGGCGCAGATCGAAGGGCGGACCTGAGCCGAGCTTGGGCCGGAACACCTCCGCTTTGGCCGTATAGCGGACAGTCACGTCGCCCTCGGTCGGGCGCGCGACCTGCCAGTGGCGGAAGTAAAGGAAGTTGGCCTCGTCGGTCGGATCGTCCTTCTGCACGAGTGGCACCACGCCCTTGGCGTCGGTCACCTGAATGTCCGTTGCCTCGTAGCGCTGGGTCCTCACGGATGCGAAGACCATCGGCAGTCGCAGGAAGCTCTCGCCTGGCTTGGCGTTGGGCGCCTGCAGCTTGAGGGTGACTGTCACCTTGTCCACCTCGCCCGCGCTGACGTGCGGCGCCAGGGTGACGTCGAGGGGTGGAGGCGCGCCTTGCGCGGCCGCGCCGGTAGCCAGCGCCAGGGAAGCCGCGGAGGCGGCTAGCAGGGTGGTGGGTTTCATCAGACGGGAGGAGCCTTGGGCAGCGCCGCCAGCAGGCGGTCGACGTCGTTCATGTCGTTGAAGACCGCCAGCGAGACCCGGAAGCGGTTCTGCGAGACGGTCATGCGGATGTTCGCGGCCTTCATCGGGTCGCCAAGCTTGGCGCGGGCGTCCTTGAGGGCGAAGGCGACGAGCGGGGTCTTGGAGTCCAGCGGGGTCATCGGCTGATAGCCGCGGCTGCGGAGCTCGGTCTGGACTGCCTTGATCAGCGGCCGGCGCGCGGTCTCGATGGCCGGCACCCCGAGATCGTGGATGAAGCCCAACGAGTAGTCGAGCTGGACCACCCCGGTCCACGAGGTCGTGCCCATGGCGAACTTGCCGGCGGCGTCGGGCGACATGCCGTAAGTGGCCGCGCCTTGGCCCGGTTCGTCATACGGAAAGACGTGGCTCTTGAATGCGTTGACTTGGTGATAGCCCCACCAGGGGCGCTTCACCTTGTCCTGGATCTCCTTGCGCACGTAGAGGAAGCCCAGGCCGAAATCGCCCATCAGCCACTTGTAGGAAGAGGCGGCGGCGAAATCGACACCGGCGGCGCGCAGGTCGATCGGGACGACGCCGGCGGCGTGAACCATGTCAACATAGACGAAGGCGCCGTGGGCGTGGGCGAGGTCGCAGACCTTCTTCAGGTCGTGCTGGAAGCCGTTGGTGGTCGAGACGGCGCTGATCGAGACCAGCCGCGTGCGGTCGTTCACCGCCGCGGCCATCTCGCCCATGTCGATGCGGCCTTCCTTGGTCATCGGCAGGGTGACGACGTCCATCCCCGCCTTGGCCAGTTCGCCATAGGTGTAGAAGGAACCGAAGAAATGGAGGGCGTCGGTGACGATGCGCCCGCCGGCCCGCGGCAGGTCGAGGGCCTGGACGACCAGGTTCTCGCCCATGGTGGTCGACTGGATGAGCGACAGCTCGTCGGGCGCCGCGCCGACCAGCGCGCCGAACTTGGCGATCATCGCCTCTTCCTTGTCACCGACGCTGTAGCCGGTGACGGTCCCATCCTGGGTCTTGTAGCGCAGGTACTCCTCGAGCGCGTTCCGCGCGCCCAGCGGCATCGGGTGGGTCGAGCCCGAGTCCAGATAGGTAAAGGGCATTTTGGCGAAGGCCGCCTTGGCGGGCAGGGCGGCCGGCGCAGCCTGCGCCATCGCGCTGGAACCCTGGGCCAGAGCGCCGCCCGCGGTGGCGGCTGCGACGAGGGCTCGACGCGTCAACATGATGGCTGGTCCCGTTCCCGATGCGAGGGCGCGGCCTTCGCACGCTCCCCATGCTGAGAGGCTAGACCGCCGCCGCCGAATTATCTTGCCGTTCTACATTGTGACGGTCGCGGGGCTCGGTTGGATTATCCGAGCTGTTCGCTGTGCCTGCATTCCTTATGCGCAACACAGCGCCTTAGCGGAACTTCCGAGCGCGCATCGGGATAGCGGTCGTGCTCTTGGATTCAGTCAGGGTCACGATCGAGCGGACGTCCACAACGCCGGGCAGCTTCAGGATCGTCGAGAAGATGAAGTCCTGGTACCAGATCACGTCGGGCGCGAGGATCTTCAGCATGGCGTCCATTTCCCCGAACACCGTGTAGCACTCAAGTATCTCGGGGATGTCGTTGATCGCCTTGTGGAACTTGGCGCGGTCCTCCTCGCTCAAGGTGGTCATCTTCACCTGGGCGAATATCTGCATCGTGAAACCCAGTTTTTCGCGATCCACGATCACGACCTGGGCCTTGATGTAGCCGTCCTCGCGCAGGCGCTGAATACGCCGCCAACACGGCGATTGTGACAGGCCCACGCGCTCGGCGAGTTCAGCGGTCGAGAGCGATGCGTCGCGCTGCATCAGCTCGAGGATCTTCATATCGATCGCGTCCAGCTCGGCGGGCATAGCTTATGTCTCCCCTTTCAACGCTGCGCATAGCGGATGCAGAGATCGCGCCTGTCAAGGCGGACTAAGGCAAGATAATCCCGACCAGGGGAATAGGCTCACTTCACGATCAACAGGTGTCCGTCGCGCGGACAGCGCCTTGGGGGCGACGAAGTGAATATGTCGAGTAAGTCGCTCGAAAGCGGTGGCGTGCACGTCCCGTCCGCAGACGACTATTCCAACTGGGTGCGGGCGGCGATGCGTAACATCGCGGCCGCCAAGGACGCCGCGGTCCTGTTCGACTCCACCATCAAGGAGCCGACCGAACTGCTCGCGGCCGTCGTGCGCGGGTCCTTCGAAGGGCAGGTCACCGACCGCTATGAAAGCGTGTTCGCCAACGGCAATCGCTTCGTGTCGGCGGCCGTCGCCAAGCGCTACGGCGTGACAGTGGAGAATGTGCTCTGCACAACGGGCGCGACCAGCGCCATGGCCATGGCGATCCGCGCCTTCGTGGCGCCGGGCGACCACGTAGTCGTGGAGACTCCGTGCTTCGACCTGCTTCCGAGCCTGGCTTCCGGCGCGGGCGCGACGCTGAGCTTCGTGGCCCGACGCCCCCCGACCTTTGAAATCGACATCACCGAGCTCGAGGCCGCAATCCGGCCGAATACGCGGCTGGTCCTGCTGACTCATCTGCACAATCCGTCCGGCGCGGCCCTCAGCCAGGCGACCTTGCTCAGCCTGGGCGCGCTTGCCGCGAAGACCGGCGTGCGGATCATCATAGACGAGGTCTATGGGGATTTCGCCGGTCCGGGTCCCGCGGCAGCGACGGTTTCCCCGGCAATCATCAGTGTCGGCAGCCTGACCAAGGTCCAGGGCCTGTTCGCCCTCAAGTGCGGCTGGGCGATCGCCAGCCAAGACACGATTGAGCGCATCCTGGCCGCCAACGAGCACGGGGATCCCGGCGTTTCCAAGCTGTCCCACGCGGTCGCCGCTGGGGTGCTGGAGAACATGGAGCCGTTCGACGCACACTGGCGCGCGGTGCTGGATCGCACCCGACCCGTCCTTGAGCGGCATGCCGGGGCGATGGTGGCCGAGGGCCTGCTGGCCGGCGACGTGCCGGCGCTGGGCTGCATGTATTTTCCGCGTGTCGTTGGGATCGACGATACGCAGGGGCTGGCCGATTGGCTGTGGCGTGAACACGAGGTGCTGGTGGCGCCTGGCGAGTTCTTCGGCCTGCCAGGCCACGTGCGCATCGGCTTCGGCGGCGATGCGGAGCAGCTCGACCGCAACCTCGGACGCTTCGCGGAGGCGCTGCGGCGATTTCAGACTTCCTGATGGGCTTGTGCGCGGGGCCCCAAGGGGGCGCATGGGTCATGCATAGGCTCGCCTAGGCTCGCATAAACAATCCGAGACGCTTCCGCGTCGGTTGGAAGAACGAAAAGAAAAACCACGGTGTGACGCCTAGCCTTTGCAGGAAGCGCCACAGCGCAATTGGGACTTTGCGGACCGCCGCCGCACGGGGAAGGGCGGAGCTCTGCGAGGCTGGTGACAGCCTACGGAACACAAGGGGGAAGTAATGAAGGTTCAGTCGGTTCGCGGGCGCATGCTCGCCAGCACCATGATGGGCGGCCTCGCCGCCGCCGCGGCCCTGACGGCCGCGCCGGCCTGGGCGCAAGACGATGTGGCGATCGAGGAGATCGTGGTCACCGGCTCGCGCATCCGGCGCGCCGAGACCGACACGGCGGCTCCCGTCGCTGTCATCAGTGCGCAGACACTTACCGACCGCGGTGTCGTCCAGGTCGGCGACATGCTGAATCAGATCAGCTCCAATGTCCCGTCGTTCGCGATCGCTGATGGCACCGGCAATGAGGCCGGCAGCGGCCAGACCTTCCCGAACCTGTTTGGCCTGGGCGCGGGCCGCACCCTGACCCTCGTGAACGGCCGCCGGATGGTGACCACCTCCCAGTCTCGCGCGATCAGCGGCATCGACGGCGTCGGCGATCGCGTCGTCGACACCAACATCATTCCCACCGGCCTAGTCGAACGCATCGACGTGGTTCAGGCCGGCGGCGCCGCCGTCTACGGCTCCGACGCGATCGCCGGCGTGGTCAACTATGTCCTGAAGGAGAGCTTCGAGGGGCTGGAGTTCGACGCCCAGTACGGCATTTCTTCGAGGGACGACTATCCGACCCAGGCGCTGCGGGTGACCGCGGGCCAGAACTTCCTCGATGGCCGTGGCAACATCGCTGCGAACGCGGAATGGTCCAAGACCGACTCCCTGCTCGATTACGATCGGTCGCGCAGCAACCTCGGCCGGGTGACCGTGTCCAACCCCGCCAACACCTCGCCGACTGACGGGATCCCGGCGCTGGTTGAAAATCTGAACTCGCGGTTCGTGACCTTCAACGCCAATGGCGTGGTGTCTCGCGCCGGTCCGCCCTTCGCCAGCCAGATCGGCGCCGTGGCCGGCCGACCGATCCAGAGCAACGCGACGGGTGACGCCTTCATCCCGTACGACGTCGGTACGCTGGTCAATCCGACCATTCCGCCGTTCACCAGCGGCGGCGATGGCTTGCCCTATCAGGAGCTGGCGGCCCTGCAGGTCGGCATTGAGCGCTGGGTCGGCAACGTCATCGGGCACTTCGACCTGACCGACCACATCAAACTGTCGGGCGAGCTCATGTACGCCAAGGTCGAGGGGCGTGACCCCTACGGCCAGCAGGCCAGCAACACCGTCCTCAACAATGCGGCCTCGGGCGCGGGCGCCATCGCGCTGTCACGGACCAACCCGTACCTGACGCCGGCTATGCAGGCCGCGCTGGGCGGCGGCGGTCCGCCGCTGTTCCTGTCGAAGTTCTGGACGGACCTGCTGCCGACGCGTGAGAACGTCAGCACGACGGACACGGTTCGCGCCGTGGTCTCGCTTGATGGCGATTTCGACTTCGCCGACCGCAACTTCTACTGGAGCTTGTCGGCCAGCCGCGCCGAAACCGATGGCGAGAGCTCCGGCTGGGGCGTGATCACCGGGAACTTCAACAAGGCCATCAATGCCGTCCGCAACAGCGCCGGCAACATCGTCTGCGCCGTCAATGCCGATGCGATCACGACCAACGATGACGCGGCCTGCGCGCCGATCAATCCGTTCGGCGTCGGCAATGTCAGCCAGCAGGCTCGCCTCTACGTCACCGCCCCGATTGGCCAGGACTATCTGAACACGCAGGACGACTACCTGGCCACGCTGGGCGGCGACCTGTTCGAACTGCCGGCCGGCGCCGTGAAATTCAGCGCCGCCCTCGAACACCGCCGCGAAGAGGCCAAGTACACGCCCTTCACCGCCAACCAGACCGGCATCGTCGGTTCTCTGGTGCCGACCCTGGCCACGAAGGCCTCGTATGAGACCGACGAGCTTTCGGGCGAGCTGCTCGTGCCGATCATCGGCGGCGACTTCACTCTGCCGTTCGTGCAGGCGCTGGAGTTCGACGGCGCCTATCGCCGCGTGAAGCACTCGGTGGCGGGTTCGGAGAACATCTGGGGCGCGGGTCTGCGCTGGCAAGTGGTCGATGGCCTGACGATCCGCGGATCGCGCAGCCGCAACTTCCGGGCGCCGAACCTCGATCAGCTGTTCTCGCCGTCGCGCACCGCGCTCTCCAACGCCGGCAACGATCCGTGCGACGCCGACCGGATCAACTCGGGCCCCAACCCGGCTGTCCGCCTGGCCAACTGCCAGGCCCTGTTCGCCGCCAATCCGAGCTTCGGCCCGCTGGCGACGTTCCAGAACCCGTCCGAGAACTTCTCGAACACCCTGGTCACCTCGGGCGGTAATCCGGATCTCCGCAACGAGATCTCCGACACGACAACCATCGGCTTCATCTTCCAGCCGACCTTTGCGCCGGGCCTTACCTTCGTGGTCGACCGGATTGAAGTCGACCTGACGGACGGTCTGTCGGCGTTCACGCCGCAGGATTTCATGGCCGCCTGCTACGATTCTACCAGCCCGGCGGCGGACATCTGCGGCACCTTCACCCGGGATTCGACCGGGGCGATCGCCACGGCGCTGTCGACGACGTTCAACGCCGGCACGGTGGCGTTCCGCGGCGAGACCTACAACGTCAACTACCGCTTCCCGATCGGTCGCTTCTTCAATGACGCGGACTACGGCGAGCTGGAGCTGGCGGTCGATGCGACCCACACCACCCGCTACGAGCAGTCGGTCACGGGCTCCGATGTGAACCGCTACGACGGCACGACCCGCCAGCCCGACTGGGTGGTCGATTTCGACACCACCTACAGCCGTGGCCCGGTGCGCCTGTACTACTCGCTGCACTACCTGCCGGAAGCCAAGATCAACAGCTTCGACACCATCGAGAGCACGCCGACGCCGGAGATCAAGCCGAACTACGTGCACAACATTTCGGCGCAGTACGACTTCGGCAAGTACACGGTGCGCGGCGGGGTCATCAACCTGACCGACGAACAGCCGTCGTTCCCGACCCGCAACTACGGCGACATCCTCGGCCGCCGGTACTATGTCGGCCTGAACGCGCGGTTCTAAGGGGCGTAATCCGCCGCGCGGGGCGTCTCTCGACCCCGCGCGCGGTCGGCGGCGCTGGCCCACCCACAGGGCCGGCGCCGTCACCCTTACATTCTGGGAGCAAGTACCGATGAGTGCGGTGAGGGAAGGGGACGGCCTGAAGGGTCTGGTCGTCTTCGATGCGGCGCAGGTCCGCGAAAGCCTCACCTACGAGGCCGCCATCGACGCCGTCCGTGAGGCGATGATCGCCCTGTCCGACGGCCGCGTGCGGCAACTTCTGCGCAGTTTCATCGGCCTTGGCGAGGGCAAGACCTTCGCCCTGATGCCGGCCGCCATGTCCGAGCGCGGCGTCTTCGGCGCCAAGCTGGTCAGCGTCTATCGCCATCCCGACGGCTCCAAGGCCCATGAGGGCGTGGTGCTGCTGTTCGATCCCGCCAGCGGAGCCCCGGTCTGCCTGGCCGACGCCGGGGAGGTGACGGCGATCCGCACGGCCGCCGCCAGCGCCGTAGCGACTGACGCGCTTGCGCGGCCGGATGCAGAGATCCTGGCCATTCTGGGAACCGGCCGCCAGGCCGCCGCCCACGCCATCGCCATCGCCAAGGTTCGAGACCTGAGGCAGGTCCGTATTTGGGGCCGATCGCCCGAAAGGGCTGAGGCTTTCGCCCTCGAGCTGGCCAAGACGGTAGGCGTCGAGACGCGGGCCATGCCGCTCGATACGGCCTTGGCCGATGCGGACATCGTCTGCACCGTCACCTCGGCGACCGATCCCATCGTCAGCGCCGCACAGGTCTCGCCGGGAGCGCACATCAACGTCGTCGGCTCGAGCGGACCAGGCCAGGCCGAGATCGCCAGCGACCTGGTCGCCGTAGGCCGTTTCATCGTCGATCATCGCGAACATGTGCTGGCCCATGGCGGCGAGTTCCTGCGCGCAAAGGCGGCCGGCGTCGTCGGCGACGACCACATCGCCGGGGAAATTGGAGAGGTGCTGGCCGGCGCGCTGCCTGGCCGCACCTCCGCTTCGCAGATCACGATCTACAAGTCGCTCGGCCATGCCGCACAGGATCTGGCTGCGGCGGCTTGGCTCTATCAGCACGTCACGGGAAAGCCTCTATGACCGACGCCACCGCCCACCTGAACAAGGGGGTCGACCTGCTGGCCGTTGTGGCCCTGGGGCTCGGCACCGCCGTCGGCGTGGCGATCTTCTCGGTCATCGCGCCCGCCACCGCGCTGGCCGGCCCAGGGATGTTGCTGGCCGTGGTGGTCGCCGCCGTGCCGATGTTCGTCATCGCCATGACCTACGCCTTCATGGGCTCCGCCTTGCCGACCTCCGGGGCGTCGTTCGAGTGGTCGCGGCGGTTCATCCACCCGTTCGTCGGCTTCCTGATTGCCTGGCTGCGCATCGTCAGCAACGTCGGCGCGATGCTGATCCTCGCCCTGGTGATGGTCCGCTACCTGTCGATGGTCATTCCGCTGCCGACCAAGCCGACCATGCTGGCCGCCTTCGCTCTGTTCTTCCTGGCCAACTACTTCGGCGTGGCCCTGGCCGCGCGACTTCAGGTGATCCTGATGGGCGCGCTGGTGGTGCTGTTCCTGGTGTTCTCCGCCTGGGGCGCGCCGCACGTGCGGGCCGAGGAATTCACGCCGCTGCTACCGCACGGAACGGCGGGGATGCTGGCGGCGATCCCGCTGTTGATCGGCTTGTTCTTCGGCATCGAGGCGGCGACCGAGATCGGCGACGAGGTCAAGGACAGCCGGCGGACTATCCCGCTGGGCATTGGCCTGTCGATCCTCACCGCCGTCGGGCTCTATCTGATGGTGGGCGTCGTCGCGATCGGCGTGATTGGTCCCGAGGCGCTGGCCAAGAGCGAGACGCCGCTGCTGGACGCGGCCAAGCCGTTCATGGGGCCGATCGCGACGCCGCTGATCGTGCTGGCCGCCGTGGTCGCGATCGCCAAGTCGATCAACTCGCTCTACCTCGGCTTCTCGCGCAGCCTGTTCGCCATGGCCCGCCAGGGCATGCTGCCCTCGGCCCTGGCCAAGGTGCATGAGAAGCACGGCACCCCGCACTTCGCCCTGCTGACCATTCTGGGCGCGGCTACTCTGGGCCTGCTGGCGCCGATGAACCTCACCAGCCTGTTCCTGGCGGTGAACATCCCGACCTTGCTGAAGTATGCGGCCACCTGCATCTCGGCCACCGTGGTCGTGCGCAAGCATCCGGATATCTATGAGGGAGCGCGCTTCAAGCTCTCACCGGGCGCGACGGTCGGCTGGGCCTATGCCGGCTGCGTGGCCGCTCTGGTCGTCGCCGTGCTGGGCTTCCAGGCCGACTGGATGCCTTACGCCGCCCTGGCGGTCTGGGCGGCGATCGGGATCGCGTACTACGCCATCGCCCCGAGGAAGGCGATTTGATGCGGATCATCGATCGTGAAGAGGTCGCCCGGCGGCTGACCTACGACCTGTGCATCCCGATCGTGCGCGAAGCGATGATCGCCTTCTCGACCGGCGAGACCAGGCAGCTGCTGCGCTCGATCATCCCGCTGGCCGAGGGCCGGATGTTCGGGATCATGCCCGGCGCGCTGGGTGAGAACGCCCCGTTCGGGGCCAAGGTGATCAGCGTCTTTCCCGAGAACTTCGCCAAGGGGCTGCAGTCGCATCAGGGCCTGATCGTCCTGTTCGACCCGGAGACCGGCGTCCCGGTCTGCGTGGTCCACGCCGGAGAGGTCACGGCCATTCGCACGGCGGCCGCCAGCGCGGTGGCGACCGACGCCCTGGCTCGCCCTGACGCCACTCGATTGGCGCTGCTAGGCTATGGCGAGCAGGCGGCGACCCACGCCCGCGCCATCGCCAAGGTGCGGCCGCTAGAGGCCATCAGCGTATGGGGCCGCTCGCTGGAGCGGGCCGAGGCCTTTGCGCAGGCGATAGCCGCCGAACTGGGCGTTCCGGTGCAGGCCGCAGGGGACGTCAGGGACGCCGTTGCAGCAGCCGACATCATTTGCACCGTCAGCGCGGCGAAGGACCCGATCCTCAACGGCGCCTGGGTCGCGCCGGGCGCGCACGCCAACGTGGTCGGCTCGAGCTATGCCGGCCCGGTCGAGATCGACAACGAGCTGGTGGTTCGCGCCCGCTTCATCGCCGACAGTCGCGAGGGCGTGCTGGCCCAGGGCGCCGAGTTCCTGAACGCCAAGGCCGCCGGCCTGATCGACGACAGCCATCTGGTCGGCGAGATCGGCCAGGTGCTGGCCGGTCAGATCGAGGGCCGACAGAGCGCCGATCAGGTGACGATCTACAAGTCGCTCGGCCACGTGGTGCAGGACCTCGCCAGCGCCTGGGCGCTCTACAAACATACGGAAAACACTTGATGCGTAAGCGTTTGTGCCTCGCTGCGAGCCTGCTCGCCACGGTCAGCCTGGCCTCGATGGCGCAGGCGCAAGAACGGCTCGAGGTGGTGTTAACGCCCGGCGCCGCCGACCAGCCTGACGGCATCGGCCATGTCGACGTGACGCTCAAGATTGCGGGCGTCGATGCGCCGGCCGGGGCTCCGCTGCTGGGGCTGCCCGTGGTGATCGCCAACACTGCCACGGTCGCGACCACGTTGCAGAACCTGCGCGCCGTCGATGCGTCTGGCGAGGTTCCGCTGACCTTCAAGGACGATCCGGCAGCCATCGCCTATGGCCGGCACTGGATTCCTGGCCGGCCGGTGAAGGGCGAGCTGACCGTCAGCTACCGCGCGCCGATCGACAATACGCCGCCCAAGCGCGGCTCGGGCCCGCCCTACCAGCTGCGCACCGAGGGCGGCGGGCTGTCGGGCGTCGGCAACACCTTCATCCTGATCCCCGAGAGCCAGAAGCCCTACGACGTCAGCCTTCGCTGGGATCTGAAGAACCTGCCGGGTTCGAGCGCGACCTCCAGCTATGGGGAGGGCGACGTGGCGATGGGCGTCGGGTCGGCCGGGCGGCTGATGTCGACGGTGTTCATGGCTGGGCCGATGCGCCGCTATCCTCAGGTCGCCAAGGGCGGCTTCTCCGCGGCCTGGCTGGGAACCCCGCCGTTTGACCCCGCACCGGTGATGGACTGGACCCAGCAGTTGCACACCTGGATGATCGGCTTCTTCCGCGATCCCAGCCAGCCGCCCTATCGCGTCTTTCTGCGCTACAACCCGATCAACGCTGGGGGCGGCGCGGCGCTGACCAACTCGTTCCTCACCACCTATGGCAAGACCGGTTCCGGCGAGGCGCTGAAGGGCACCTTGGCCCACGAGATGATCCACACCTGGACCGCGGTGGATGGTCCCGGCCAATGGTTCGGCGAGGGCAACGCCGTCTTCTACCAGGCGCTGCTGCCGATGCGCGCGGGCCTGCTGTCGCCGGATGGGTTCCTCGAGGACCTGAACGAGACCGCGCGGCGCTACTACGCTAACCCGCTTAACAACACGCCCAACGACCAGATCGCACCGCGCTTCTGGGAGGACACCCGCATCCGCGTGCTGCCCTACGATCGGGGCGCGATGTACTTCGCCGTGCTGGACGGCAAGATCCGCAAGGCGTCGGGCGGCAAGCGGTCGATCGACAACCTGGTCATCGAGATGGTCGAGCGCGAGCGGCGCGGCGAGCCGACCGGCGAAGACGCGTGGCTGGAGCTGCTGAGCAAGGATCTCGGCGCGGACGGCCCGTCGTCCCACGCAGCCATGCTGCGCGGCGAGCTGATGCTGCCCGAGCCCGGCGGCTATGGCCCGTGCTTCACGCGGACGACGGGCAAGGTCCGGCGGTTCGAGCTCGGCTTCGAGCCGAAGTCGCTGGTCGGGGACGTCAAGACCGTCCGCGACCTGCAGCCGGAGTCGGAGGCGGCGAAGGCCGGGCTGCGGAACGGCGACGTGGTGACCTACGCGCAGGCGTTGGACGGCGTGCAAAGCGACCCCGCTCAGAAACTGACGCTGCAGGTGACGCGGGATGGAAAGACCTTCCCGATCAGCTACTTGCCGCGAGCCGAAGAGGTCCAGGTCTACCAGTGGAAGCGCGTGCCCGGCGTGCCGGACACGGCCTGCATCCGCTAGCGCTTCGTCACGAACGCCCGCACGTCGTCGGAGAAGGCCTTCAGGGCCTCTTCGTTGGTGTAGGCCATGTGGCCGCCCTCATAGTCCTTGAGGGTGACGCGTTCGGGCGGCAGCACGCCGCGCGCCTTGAGGTAGCGGGCGGGGCCGATGGTCGTGGTCGTGTCGTAACGGCCAGTCCCAATCATCAGCCGGAAGTCGGGATTGGCCTTGAGGGCGCGGCCGAAGTTAGCTTGGTAGTCGAAGTCGTTGAAAGGACCGCCGATTCCGCCGGTCGGCGACCACGCCCAGCCGTCAGTGTCGGGGGCGAACGAGCGGTAGTCAGCCATGGGCAGGGTCACGCCAAGCTGCTTGGTCATGTAGTCTTCGAGGGCGGGGCGAACCATGTCGCCGACCTTGTCGAACGGATCGGTGCGGCGCTGGCCGGCGGCCGGGGCAGGGCCGAGGTAACGGGCGTCGTAGGTCCCGACCACCTGGCCCCTGTCCTTGAGCAGTTCAGTGACGAAGGTCATCTTGCTGATGATCAGGTCGTGGGCCAGATAATAGCCTGAGCTAATGCCCGTAAACGCCTCAAGGCGTTGAGCTATCCGCGTGCGTTCTGCCACCGGAAATTCCGAGCCCTTGAGTAGGGCCGGTAGGTACTCGTCCATCCCGAAGGCGTAGGCCTCGTCGATGAAGGCGGCGATCGGCTTGCCGCCGGTGTCGGCCTTGCCGTGATAGGCGGCGACGGCGGCCAGGGCGGTGATGTTGGTTGCGTAGGAGAGCGGATTGCCGGGACGCTGGCTGGTCTCGATCATATTCACCGCCTGGCCCATCAGGATCACGCCGTCGAGCGGCGCGGTCTTGGCGAGTTGGCCGGCCATGATGGCCGCGCGAATGGTGCCGTAACTCTCGCCGAGCACGTATTTGGGAGAGGCCTCCCGGCCGTTGGCCTTCAGCCACGCCTCGACGAACTGCGAGACCGAGCGGGCGTCGCCTTGGGCGTCGTAGAAGTCGGCGCGCTTCCCAGCCGGCAGCACACGGGTGAAGCCGGTCTCGGCGGGATCGATGAACACCAGGTCGGCGGCATCGAGCAGCGAGTAGCTGTTGTCGACCACCTTGTAGGGCTTGGGAATCTCGGCGTTGACGTCCTGCGGCGGCGAGATCCGGCGCGGACCGAACGCGCCCATGTGCAGCCAGGACGAGGACGAGCTGGGGCCGCCGTTGAACATGAACAGCACCGGTCGCGTGGCCGGGTCCTTCACCCCGTCGCGGAGGTAAGAGGTGGTCACGAAGCGGATGGTCGGCTCGCCAGCGGCGTTGCGCAGCACGGTCTCACCGACCGTCGCCGTATACTTCACCTTCTGGCCGTTGAAGACGCCGCTGTGACGGGTGACGAAGGCCTGAGCGGCGGCCGTTTCGGCGGTTGCCGGAGCCGTCTGGGCGTAGGCCTGGGGAGCGCCGGAGCAGAGGAGGGCGATGGCGAGGGCGACGGGCTTCAGGCGCACGCGGAATGTCTCCAACTGACGATCTATCGTCAGGTTAAGCTGGGCCGATCGCATTATCTTGCCGATCTGGACGCGACCGCATCGCAGCCGCGGCCGGATTATGCAGCTGCTCAAGGCTGCGGCGCATGGACCATGCGATGCTGACGCGATCCCTGCCTGAAGCTATCCAAGCGCGACCGAGCCTTTCGGCGCCTATCGGCGCAGAGGCATAAGCTATTCGGCAATTTCACCAAACCGGGACTAGGCCATGTGCGGCAGGACGTCCGACCGGCGCAGTTCGCAAAGATATTCTGCGCCGGGGGGCTATCTTAGGCCCTGTCACCTCGGGGGAAGAAATATGCGAACCAGCCTGCAGGCGCTTCTCCTCGGAGCCAGTCTGGCGGCCACCCTCGCCGGCGCCAGCGCGGCCCAGACGGCGGCGCCCGCGGCCGTCGCCGCAGCGCGCGCGCCGGTCGTCGCCGAGACCCGTCACACCGGGACGTTCAACGGCCAGAAGATCGCCTACAAGGCCATCGTCGCTGAGACCTTCCTTCGCGACGCCGCCGGCGCACCGACCGGATCTCTGGTCACCACGGCCTATGTCCGCACCGACGCCAAGGACCCGGGGCGGCCGGTGCTGTTCCTATTTAACGGCGGGCCTGGCGCCTCGACGACGCCGCTGCACTTCGGCGCGTTCGGCCCGAAGAAGCGCACCGAGGACGGCCCGAACCAGCGGATGGTCGACAATCCGGACAGCCTGCTCGATGTCGCCGACCTGGTGTTCATCGATCCGATCGGCACCGGCTACAGCCGCCCGTTCCCCGGCATCGACGGCAAGCAGTTCTGGAGCCGCACGGGCGATGCGCAGTCGGTGAAGACGGTCATCCAACAGTGGCTGCAGACCAACGGCCGCGAGGCCGCGCCGCGGTTCGTCCTTGGCCAGAGCTACGGCACCACTCGGGCGGCGCTGCTGACCAAGATCGGCGGAGACCTCAAGCTCGACGGCGTGCTGCTGTTCGCCCTGGTCGGAAACCCGTCGGGGCTGGAAATGCCCTATGTGACGACGCTGCCGACCTTTGCGACGACGGCCTGGTATCACAAGAAGATCGACCGAGCCGGACGCTCCGTTCAGCAGGTGCACGACGAGGCGGTGGAGTTCGCGCGGACGCAATACGTCACCGCCCTGATCCGCGGCGCCAGCCTGCCCAAGGCCGAGAAGCGCCAGGTGGCCGAGAAGATGTCGGCGCTGATCGGCCTGCCAGCCGAGTTCATTCTCGCCAAGGACCTGCGGCTCAGCCGGGAGGACTTCATGTTCAACCTGCTGAAGGACCAGGGGCTGCGCACCGGCCAGCTGGACGGCCGGGCGACGGCGCGGCTGGACGCCCCGCCCCAGCGCCCGCCCTACGACGATCCGGGCATGGGCTTCGCGGAGCCGCGTCCGCCGGGCCCGGCCCCGAGCGGGATGCTGCCGGTCGCCAAGGGGCTGTCGCCGCTGGAATCCTACTTCAAGCAGGATCTGAAGTTCCGCACGGCCGAGACCTACAACGCCCTGAACCTGGACGTGAACAGCGCCTGGGACCACGAGGGCATGACCGACGTCAACAGCTTCATCGGCAAGGCTATGCAGGCCAGCCCGAAGATGCGGCTGTTCTGGGCGGCCGGCTACTACGACGTCACCACGCCGCCCTATGGCGCGCGCTATGCGCTAGATCAGGCCGGCGTGCCGAGCGAGCGGCTGACCGCGGCCTTCTTCGACGGCGGCCACTCGGTGTTCACCGACCCGAGCAACCACGCGGCGCTGAGCGCGGCGGTGCGCAAGTTCCTTCGGCCGTAGTGGAAACCGGGATGACACCTTGCGCTGCGCACCCCTCTCGATCGACCTCTCCTAGAAAAGTCCCCCCGATGTTTTCAGCTCGTGTCTCACTCATCGCCTTGACCCTGGCGGCTGGCCTGGCCGGCCCGGCGGCCGCCGAGGTCCAGCGTTTCGTGGTCATGGCCAATGGCGAGAAGGTCGGCCACCTGACGGCCGACGTGCAGGGGCGTACGGCCTCGGTCGACTACGCGGTCAGCAACAACGGCCGCGGCCCGAAGGCCAAGGAGCAGATCCAATTCGACGCCGCCGGCGTGCCGGTGAACTGGTCGATCGACGGCTCTTCGCTGTTCGGCAGCCCCGTGCAGGAACGCTTCGCCTGGGCCGCCGGCAAGGCCGAATGGACCAGCCAGGCCGACAAGGGCGAGGTCGCGTCGGCCAAGCCGATCCTCTACGCGGCCAACGACGGCAGCCCCTGGATGCTGGGGACCTATGTGAAGGCGCTGCTGAAGGCGCCCAACCACACCCTGCCGCTGGCCCCGGCCGGCGAGATGCGCCTGAAGGAAGTTCGCACCCTGACCCTGGGCGAGGGCAAAACGGCGACCCCCGTGACCGTCTACGAGCTGTCGGGCATCGACCTCGACCCGAGCTACGTGCTGGTGGACAAGAAGGGCGAGCTGTTCGGCACGCTGGGCGGCGGGCTGATCCGCGAGGGCGCTGAGGGCTTCCTGCCGACCCTGCAGAAGGTCAGCCAGGAGATCGCGCTGCAGGAGGCGCGAGAGGCCCAGACCAAGTTGGCCCACCGCTTCGAAACGCCGGTGCGGATCACCAATGTCCGGGTGTTCGACCCGAAGTCGATGACCGTGGGCGCGCCGTCCACGGTGATCATCTATCGCGACCGGATCACTACGGTTGAGCCCTATCAGGCAGGCGCGGCGGTTCCGGCCGGCGAAACGGTGATCGACGGGCAGGGCGGCACTCTGATGGCCGGCCTGCACGACATGCACTCGCACACCACGCTGTCGTCCAACCTGTTCAACCTGGCGGCCGGGGTCACCGCCACTCGAGACCAGGGCAACTACAACGAGGAACTGCTGGGCTGGCTGGAAGGCCTGGACACCGGCAAGCTGGCTGGGCCGCGGATCATTCGCAACGGCTTCCTCGAAGGCCGTAGCCCGTATTCGGCCCGACACGGGTTCATCGCCGACAGCCTGGAAGATGCGCTGAAGGACGTGCGCTGGTACGCCGACCACGGCTACTGGCAGATCAAGATCTACAACTCGATGAACCCTGATTGGGTGGCTCCGATCGCCGCCGAGGCCCATCGCCTGGGCATGGGCGTGACCGGCCACGTGCCGGCCTTCTCCTCTGCCGACCGGGTGATCAAGGACGGCTACAACGACATCGCCCACGTCAACCAGCTGATGCTCGGCTGGATCCTCGATCCGAAGGAAGACACCCGCACGCCGCTGCGCCTGACCGGCATGGCGCGCGCCAAGGACCTCGACCTGAGCTCGGCGAAGGTCCAGGCCACGGTGGCGGCGATGAAGGAAAAGGGCGTGGCGCTGGATCCCACCGCCATGATCCTCGAGCGGCTGATGCTGTCGCGCTCGGGCCAGGTGCAGGCGGGCGACGCGCCCTATCTGTCGCATGTGCCGATCGGCTACCAGCGCTACCGCAAGCGCAACTTCGTCACCATCAACAACCCGCAGCAGGACGCCGACTATCAGGCCGGCTACGCCAAGGTGCTGGAGGTGCTGAAGATGCTCGACGACAACGGGATCCAGCTGCTGCCGGGCACCGACGACGGCACTGGGTTCTCGGTCCACCGCGAGCTTGAGATCTACGTCAACGCCGGCATCTCGCCGGGCAAGACCCTGCGTCTGGCCACCCTGGACAGTGAGAAATACTTCGGCCGCGACCACTCGCTGGGCTCGATCGAGCGCGGCAAGCTGGCCGACTTCATCCTGGTGGACGGCGACCCGACCGCGGACATCAGCAACGTCCGCAAGGTGCGCATGACCATGGTCGGCGGCGTCGCCTACTATCCGGCCGAGATTTACGACTACCTGAACATCAAGCCGTTCGCCGCGCCGCCGCCGGTGACGCCGGCCAAGTAAGCGGGTTAGTCTGATGCGATGAACGCCGAACCCGTCGTCATCGCGCCGGATGCGGACCGTAGCATCTCTGGGCTCTGGCAGGGGCCGCCTAACGCTAAGGCGGCCCTGGCGCTGGCCCACGGGGCTGGGGCCGGCATGACGCACAAGTCGATGGCGGCGATCGCCGACGGCCTAGCCGAGCGCGGCATCGCGACCCTGCGCTACAACTTCCTCTACATGGAGCGCGGCTCCAAGCGGCCGGACTCTCCGGCGCTGGCGCATGAGGCGGTACGGGCGGCCGTGGCGCAGGCCGCGCAGCTAGCGCCGGGCCTGCCGTTGCTGGCCGGGGGCCGCTCGTTCGGCGGTCGGATGACCTCGCAGGCCCAGGCGCAGGCGCCGCTGCCCGGCGTGCGCGGCCTGGTGTTCTTCGCCTTTCCACTGCATCCGCCGGGCAAGCCTGGGGTCGAACGGGCCGACCATCTGCAGCAGGTCGAGGTCCCGATGCTGTTCCTGCAGGGCTCGCGCGATGAGTTCGCCCAACTTGATCTGCTGGAAGCGACGGTCGCGGGGCTGGGCGCTCGCGCGAGCTTGAAGCTGATCGACCAGGCCGACCACAGCTTCCACGTGCCGGCCAAGTCCGGCCGCAAGGACCCTGAGGTGCTGGCCGAATTTCTCGACGCGGCGCGCGACTGGGCTGTTGGGCTGACCTGAGGGAACGATCCGATGCGCGACTTGAAGCTGGCCCAGCCGGAAGAGGTGCAGGCCCGGACCCAGACCGTGATGGCCGACGCCATTGTGCGCGCGCCGGGCGCGGTCTGATGGCGCCGGCCGGCAAGGAATGGCGGAGCCTGGCCTCGCATCGCGCCTGGCTGGACGCCGAGGCGCGCGGGCTGCTGGAGTTCGCTCGCGGAGCCCGGCTCGATCGAGGCTTCGGATGGCTGGGTGACGACGGCGCGCCGCTGGCCGGCATGCCGCAGCCACTGTGGATCACCGCGCGCTTCACCCATGTTTTCGCCCTCGGCGCGCTGATGGGGCAACCTGGGTGCGCCGTCCTGTGCGATCACGGCGTGCGGGCGCTGCTCGACGACTTCGCCGACCAGGAGCATGGCGGTTGGTACGCCGAGCTGAGCGAGGGCAAGCCCAGCCGCGCCGACAAGGAGGCCTACGCCTTCGCCTTCGTCATCCTGTCGCTGTCGAGCGCAGCGCTGGCCGGAAGGCCGGGCGCGCGCGAGGGCCTCTATCCGGCCCTGGCCATGGTCGAGCAATACTTCTGGGACGAGGCGGTCGGGGCTTGCCGCGACACCTGGGATCCGGCCTGGGAGGTCTGCGAGGCCTATCGCGGCGCGAACGCCAACATGCACATGGTCGAGGCGTTCCTGGCCGCGGCGGACGCCACCGGCGACCCGCGTTGGGCGGCGCGGGCCCTGCGGATCGCCGATATGGTGATCAACCGCTTCGCCCGTGAGCACCAATGGCGGGTGGTCGAGCACTTCGACGCGGCCTGGACCGCCTTGCCTGACTACAACGCCGAGACGCCGGACCATCCGTTCCGTCCGCCGGGCGCGACGCCGGGGCACGGGCTGGAATGGGCGCGGCTGCTGCTCGGCCTGCAGACCGCGCTGCCCGATCCGCCAGGCTGGTTGCTGGAGGCCGCGCAGGGATTGTTCGGCCGGGCGGTGCAGGACGGTTGGGCTGCACCCGGCGGCTTTGTCTACACGACCGATTTTGCCGGCGCGCCGCTGGTCGATCGGCGACTGCACTGGGTGGTGACCGAGGCCATCGGCGCCGCGGCGGCCCTGCACGCGGCGACGGGCGCGGACCTCTACGAAGCCTGGTACCGGCGCGCCTGGGATTTTGCCGACGAGCACCTTCGCGATCGCGCCCACGGCAGCTGGCGTCACGAGTTGAGCGCCGATCTGGTTCCGGTCGCCGGGACCTGGTCTGGCAAGCCGGACATCTACCACGCCCTGCAGGCGGTGCTGATTCCGCGTCTTCCGCTGGCGGGAAGCATCGCCGGCGCGCTGGCGAGCGCAGGCGTCCGCTGATGGGCCTGGTGGTCGTCGCCGGGGAGGCGCTGGTCGACCTCGTGCCGCAAGGCGACGGCGCCTTGGCCAGCTTGCTCGGGGGAGGACCTTTCAACACGGCGCGAGCCGTCGCCCGGCTCGGCGCCCGCACCGCCTTCATCGGCTGCGTCTCTTCCGACCGGCTGGGAGAGCGGATCGCGCAGGCGCTGGCCGCCGACGGGGTCGCCCTGGCCGAGCAGCTTCGTACCGAGCGCCCGACCAGTCTGGCCATGGCGGAGCTCGACGCTCACGGCGCCGCCACCTATCGGTTCTACTTCGCGGGCACTTCGGCCGAGCAACTGGATCCTGGCTTGGCGCTGGGCGCCTTGCCGGACGAGGTCGCCGCCTTGCACGTCGGCGGGCTGGGACTGGTTGTGGAACCGATGGCCGACGCTGTGGAGGCTCTGGTCGGGCGACTGGCGGGCAGGGCGCTGGTCATGGTCGACCCGAACGTGCGGCCGGCGGTGATCGCCGACATGCCGGCTTATGCGGCGCGGCTGGGGCGCATCGTGCGGAGCGCCGATGTGGTGAAGGTCTCTGAAGAAGATCTGCAAGTGCTCTCGCCTGGGGTTCCAGCACAGGAGGCGGCTAGGGCGCTGCTGGCCAAGGGGCCAAAGCTGGTGCTGCTCACGCTCGGCGAGAGGGGCGCGATTGCCTTCGGCGCCTTCGGCGCGCGGACGGCGCTGGCGCCCAGGGTGGAGGTGGTGGACACCATCGGCGCTGGGGACAGCTTCTCAGGCGCCTGGCTGGCGCGGTGGCTGCAAATGGATCGGCCGCTGGACGACGTCGAGGCGGTCGATGACGCCACTGGCTTCGCCTGCAGGGCCGCGGCCCTGTCCTGCACGCGGCGCGGGGCCTCGCCGCCGACAATGGCTGAAATCGGCTAGCTGGCGCTCGGCCGCGCCCGACCGAAGGCGTCACGGCGCCCCCAGACGCCTGGAATGTCGAGCAACTCGATATGGGCCAGGGTTTCGGGCAGGGAGGGATCGACGATCAGGTGTTTGCTGTCGGACTCCAGGCCCAACAGCGTGCGGAGCAGCAGCAGCGGCGTACCGGTGGCCCAGGCCTGCGGACTGCAAGCGGTCGGATATTCGACCGGATACCTCGTCACGCCACGGCCATAACCGGCAAAGGCCTCAGGCAGGCGGGAGTCGAACAACACGGCGGCCTCCAGCATCGCAAACGCGATCCGCGCGGCTTCGGCCCGGTAGCCGTAACGGCGCAGCCCCCAGGCGATGAACGAGTTGTCGTGCGGCCAGACGGTGCCGACATGATAGCCGATCGGATTATATGAGCCCTCGGTCTGGGCCATGGTCCGCACGCCCCAGCCCGAGAACAGGGCCTCACTCATCAAGTGGGCGACGCAGTGAGCGGCCTTGTCCTCGTCGGCGATGCCGCTCCAAAGCAGGTGGCCAATGTTGGAGGTCAGGGAGTCGATCTTGCGCTTGTCGCGATCCAGGCCGAGCGCGAAGAACCGCCGCTCGGGGATCCAGAAGTCTTCATTGAAGCGCCGCTTCAACTCGGCCGCCTGGGCTTCGAGCACGTCGGCCCAGGCCGGGTCGCCCCAGACGCTGCGCGCCAGCCGCGCGGTCCGCAGCTTGGCGTCGTAGGCATAACCCTGGAGCTCGCAGGTCGCCCGAGGCGTCGGGGCCAGGGTTCCATCGGCGAACGCGATGGAGTCGCCGGAATCCTTCCAGCACTGGTTTTCGAGCCCGTTGGGATTGCGGCGCTCGTACTCGATGTAGCCGTCGCCATCGCGGTCGCCGTACTTGTCGATCCAGTTTACCGCCGCGCGCGCCTCATATTCCAGCGAACGGACGAGTTCCTGATCTCCGGTCCAACGCTCGTATTCCTCGAGAAGGATCAGGTAGAGCGGGGTGGCGTCGGCGGTGCCGTAGTAGGGCGAGTGCGGCGTGTCCTGGAAGGCGGTCATCTCGCCGAACCGCAGCTCGTGCGGGATCTTCCCCGGCTCGGCGTCCCGGAAGGTGTCGTGGGCCCGCGACTGTAATAGCCCGAGGATCCGCAGGGTGGTGGCGGCGAGCCCCGGCGCGAACGGGATCGCCTGGAAGCTCGTCAACAGGCTGTCTCGGCCGAATATGGTCATGAACCACGGCAGCCCCGCCGCCGGCAGAGCGCCGGGCAGCACAGAGTTGCGGATCCGCAGGGCCGCCAGGTCGACCAGACTGCGTTTGTAGATCTCTTCCAGCGGCTGCCAGGACGATGAGAGCGTGGGCGCATCGGCCACCCATCGCTGAAGGTTGTCGGTCAGGTCGGGGCGCAGTTCGGGGCCGAACCTTGGGATGAGGCGCGGAGGGTTCGGGCTCTCCGGGTTTCGCACCGCAACCACTTCCAAGGCGGTCGACCAGTGCGAGCGCGGCTGCAGTCGGGCCCGATAGGTGAAACCACCCTCGCTTACTTCCGCCGTCGCCGTGCTCGTCACCTGGGTCTCGCGCCAGTAGTCGCCGCGCCGGTAGCCCAGGGTCAGTTGGCCGTCCGCCTCGATCTTGCGGTAGAGTTCGCCCTTCTTGTTGAGCTGTTCCTTCACCTCGAAGAGGTCGGCAAAGTCGGCCGCCACCTCGATTCGGATGTCCAGGTCGATCGGTTCCTTGTCATGATTGACCAGGAACAGGACCTCATGCATCCCGCCGCCGCCGACCGAACGTTGCCGCGCCACGGTCAGGTGCGAGTCGACGTAGACCGCGCCGGTGGCCAGGGCCAGAAAGTGATGGGCCCGATAGTAGGAGGTGTCGTCGACCGAGAGCACGGTCGGACGCACGCCGTTGATGGTCAGCACCCAGCGCGACAAGAAGCGTGTGTCGTCAAGAAACAGGCCGTGATTGTCGGTGGGCGTCGCCTCCATGTCGCCCTGCCGGTTGCTGACGATGAATTCGTTGCCGTCCAGAATGCTTACGGTGTCGGACAGCATGACGTTCAGCTCCGGTGAGGGGGTTGCTCCAGGGCGAGTCAGCTTGCAGGCCCAATAGGATGCGGAGAGCGAGCGCAGTGTCGCCGCTGACGCGGACCCGGCCCTGAAGGTGCGCGACAATCGGGTGGAGCTCGCCGCTGAGCAGCGCCTGCAGCACCGCCTCGTTGTCGAAGGTGGCGGTGGCGACGGCGTCTCCGTCGGAGGCGACGACGACTACCCCGTCCTCGATATCCAGCACGCCGACAGGTTGATCGACGATGCGCAGCTCCATTCGTCCCGTGACGCCGCCAAGCCCCGCCGCGCGACCGCGCCGGGCTGACCAATGAAGCCCCGGCCCGGGCGGCGAGGCCGGGTCGGTCGTGGGATTGTCCATGAGTGACCTCCAGGTCACTGGGAGGCGGCGGAACGGCCGCCGCAGACGGCGCCGAACGCCCCGTCGAAGCACCTCAGACTACCATTTGAGATAACGGTGTTCAACGAAGTGCGGGTTCAAACCCAGCCGCGCCTAAGGGTGCTGCGGCGCTGAGCACGACCGCGCTTCAGAACGACAGATGGCCGCCGTGGGGCGGCGGCCATCTACCGAGTGAGGTCGCGTGGAAGCTAGCGGCTGACGCGCGTGTTCTCGCCGTTGCCGATCACCTGGACGCGATCGCCGATCCGGAAGTCATTTGGGGAGCCTGGCTGCACGATCGCGATCGTGGCGCCAGAGTCGAGCCGAACCGTCAGTTCGAGGCCCGCGGTGCTCTGCGAGCCCTGAAGCGCGCTGCCCAGAGCGCCCCCGGCCACAGCGCCGGCGACGCCGCCGGCGACGTTCGCGGCCGTCCCACCGCCGATCTGGCTGCCCGCAAGGCCGCCCAGGACGGCCCCGGTCGCCATGCCAAGTCGGGTCTCGCCGGGCCGAATGTTGACCGGGCGGATATTCTGAAGCGTGCCACCCTCAACCGTCTGCGGGCGCATGGTTTCAGTGCGGCTGAAGCTGTTCGGCGAGGGTTGTGGCGTACAGGCGGCGAGCAGGGCAGAGGACGCGATGATCGGAAGGCTGAACCAGTAGAAGTTGGTCATTGTCGGCATGTCTCCACGACGTGCTGCGCACTATTGGCTGGCAAGCGGCGGCGATGGCTCTCCCAGGCGTTCGGAGTGAACCGCGGGCGGGCGCACAACGCTATCGGGTAGAATGCCCAAACGTTTCTAGGGCGATCACGCCAGCCCTCAGCGGGCAACATTTCGGAAGCTTCGTCGTTGTGTTTTCCAAGAGGGAGCACGCCATGATCCGATCGAGCTTCAGTCCACGGAGGCTTAGCGGGTCGCTCTGCCTCTTAGCTTGCGCAGCCCTCATGTCGCTCGCAGCCCAGGCGCAGGCAGAGTCGAGACCTCGCCCGCCGGTCAGCGATTTGGCGGCGTTTCCGCCGGCGCCGGCCGGGCAGGTGCGGCGGGTCATCCGCCTTCCCCTGGAGCGTGACGAGAACGCCCTGCGCGTGGGAGTGGTCGTCGGCCGCACGATGTTGGTCGACTGCAATCGCCAGATCTTGCCGGCGCGGATCGAGGAACGCACGGCGGAAGGGTGGGGGTTCAACTACTACGTCGTCACCGCCAGCGGCCCGCCAGCCAACACCATGATGGCCTGTCCGAACAACGCGCGCACCAAGCAGTTCGTCCGTGCCGGCGACGAGCCGCTGCTGAGGTACAACAGCCGCGTGCCGCTGGTGATATTCGCGCCCACCGACGTCGAGGTTCGCTATCGGATCTGGCGGGCGGGACCTGAGGTCATAGCGCGATGACCAGCGCCGATCGGCAGCGTCGCTCGCTCGTCGGGTTCAATTTGCGCCTTCTGCTGCTTGCTCGCCTGGTCATGTGATCGGGGCGGTGGCGGCGACCTTCGTGGTGCTGCAGGTCTGGCGCGCGCCGGTCAGCCCCAATCACATCTACGCCGTGATCGATATCGTCCTCTCTTGCGGGGCGGTCACGAGACTGCGCCGGGCGGGATGGGGGCTCGTCGGGATCCACCTGCTGATCAGCGTGGTCTGGTGTGAGGTGGCGTGGAACCTGCCCAAGACCTGGTTCCTATAGGGCGGCTCAAGCGAGCTCGGTGACGATGCGCCCGCCTGCGCCCAACCCAAGCTAGTACGTCCTCGGGTCGGGAACTCAGGCCTTCGCCCGATTTGCAGAGCCAGCGTCCCGCTCGACAATCCCAGCCACGAGGAAGGGGCGGCCCAGCACGCGGTGCGCCCGGGAGCGTGGTCGGCCATGCAAGTTCAGAAGATGTCATTGCCGACGCTGACCGCCATGGTGGTCGGCTCAATGGTGGGGGCCGGGATCTTCTCGCTCCCGCGCACCTTCGGCGCTGCGACCGGGCCAGTAGGCGCGCTGATCGCCTGGGCAATCGCGGGGGGCGGCATGTACATGCTGGCCCGCGTCTTTCAGGCGCTGGCCGAGCGTAAACCCGACCTCGACGCCGGTGTGTTCGCCTACGCCAAGGCCGGATTTGGCGACTATCCAGGTTTCCTGTCGGCCTTTGGCTACTGGATTGGCAGTTGCATCGGCAACGTCTCATACTGGGTGCTGATCAAGGCCACCTTGGGCGCCTTCTTCCCGGTGTTCGGCGACGGCAACACGGTGGCGGCGATCGTCGTCGCCTCGGCCGGGATCTGGCTGTTCCACTTCATGATCCTGCGCGGCGTGAAGAACGCCGCCTTCGTCAACACCGTGGTCACGGTGGCCAAGATCGTCCCGATCCTGGTCTTCATCCTGATCATGGCCTTCTCGATCCGGGCCGGGATGTTCAGCCAGAACTTCTGGGGCGGGATCGACATGCCGCAGACCAGCCTGTTCGAGCAGGTGCGCGCCACCATGCTGGTGACGGTGTTCGTGTTTCTGGGGATCGAGGGCGCCAGCGTCTATTCCCGCTACGCCAAGGAACGCTCTCACGTCGGCAGGGCGACGATCATCGGCTTCATCGGTGTGACCGCACTGATGGTGCTGGTCACGCTGCTGCCCTACGCAGTGCTCGCCCGCGCCGAGATCGCCGACATGCGCCAGCCCTCCATGGCGGCGGTGCTGGAGACCGTGGTCGGACCCTGGGGCGCGGTGTTCGTCAGCGTCGGCCTGCTGATCTCGGTGCTCGGGGCCTATCTGGCCTGGTCGCTGATCGCCGCCGAGGTGCTGTTCGTCGCCGCCAAGCACGATGACATGCCGAAGGTGTTCGCGACCGAGAACAAGAACCAGGCGCCGGCCGCGGCCCTGTGGATGACCAACATCGTCGTCCAGCTGTTCGTCATCACCACCTACTGGTCGAGGGACGCCTTCGCGCTGATGCTCAACCTGACCAGCGCCATGTCGCTGATCCCCTACCTGTTCGTGGCCGCGTTCGGGATGAAGCTCGCCCAGGGACGCACGACCTACGAGACCCGGCCGGAAGAGCGCAATCGCGACCTGTTCTTCGCCGGGATCGCGACCCTCTACACGACGTTCATGATCCTGGCGGGCGGCCTGAAATTCCTGCTGCTGTCGGCCATTCTCTACGCACCTGGCACGCTTCTCTACCTCTGGGCCCGCCGCGAGCAGGGCCGCCGAGTGTTCAGCGGCTTCGACTGGGTGCTCGTGGCGATCGCTGTCGCTGGTGCGATCTACGGCGTCTACGGCCTCGCTTCGGGAACGATCACCATCTGACTGGAGAGATCTCATGACAAGCGAGTACGGCGTCCATTCCGAAGTCGGGCAGCTGCGCAAGGTCATGGTCTGCGCGCCCGGGCGGGCCCACCAGCGCCTGACGCCCAGCAACTGTGACGACCTGCTGTTCGACGACGTCCTGTGGGTCGAGAACGCCAAGCGCGACCACTTCGACTTCATGACCAAGATGCGCGATCGCGGCGTCGAAGTTCTGGAGATGCACAATCTGCTGGCTACCGTCGTCGGCATTCCCGAGGGGCGGAAGTGGATCTTGGACAACCAGGTGGTCGCCAACCAGGTGGGGGCCGAGCTGCTGAACGAGGTGCGCAGCTATCTCGATGCCCTGCCGGATCGTGAGCTGGCCGAGGTGCTGATTGGCGGGCTCTCAACCGAGGAGTTCCCGGAGGACATCGGCGGCTCAATGCTACAACTGATACGCGACGCCGCCGGGGTGGCGGAGTACCTGCTGCCGCCGCTGCCGAACACGCTCTACACCCGCGACACCACCTGCTGGATCTACGGCGGGGTGACGCTCAATCCACTCTATTGGCCGGCCCGTCACGAGGAGACGATCCTCACCACGTCGATCTACAAGTTCCATCCGGACTTCGCCGGCAAGGTGAAGGTCTGGTGGGGCGACCCGACCGAGGACTGGGGGCTGGCGACCCTGGAGGGCGGCGACGTCATGCCGATCGGCAACGGCAACGTGCTGATCGGAATGAGCGAGCGCAGCTCGCGCCAGGCGATCGGCCAACTCGCCAACAAGCTCTTCGAGGAAGGCACCGCCGAGCGGGTGATCGTCGCAGCGATGCCCAAGCTGCGGGCCGCAATGCACTTGGACACGGTGTTCACCTTCGCCGACCGCGACTGCGTGCTGCTCTATCCGGACATCGTCAGCCACATCCACGCCTACTCCTACCGGCCAGGAAGCAAGCCGGGCGAGCTGGACCTGCGCCGCGACAGCGGCTCGCTGGTCGAGACCATCGGCGAGGCGCTGGGCGTCAAGCAGATGCGCGTCGTCGAGACCGGCGGCACGGCCTATATGCGTGAGCGCACCCAATGGGACAGTGGCGCCAACCTGGTCTGCGCCTCGCCGGGCGTGGTCTACGCCTATGACCGCAACACCTACACCAACACCTTGCTGCGCAAGGCCGGCATCGAGGTGATCACCATCTCGGGCGGCGAGCTCGGCCGCGGGAGAGGCGGCGGACACTGCATGACTTGCCCGCTGCAGCGCGACGCCGTGGACTTCTGAGCATCGTGCGGCTGGTCAAGCTCCTTGCCGGCGGCCTCACCGCGGCGGCCCTGGTGGCCGACGCGGGGGACGCGCGGGCGCAGGAGATTGATCCGAGCGCCCGGTACGACATCGACGACGCGATGCATCGCCACCCGCACGACGTCGACGAGTTGCCGACCGTGGAAGAAGCGCGCGGCCGAGCCATCACCTTCGACGTCTCGCTCGGGGGCGCCTATTCGACCAATGCCGCCGCGACGCGCTCGGACCGGACCGATACCGGCTATCTGACACCGGCTCTGGGGATGAGCATCACGCCTGTCTCTGTAGCGGGATGGAGCATCGGCGGCGGCGCGCTGATCGATGGCGACTACTACTCCAGCAACTATGACGACGACCTGGGGAGGGACGCCTCGAAGGCTTCGTCTTCGCGGAGCACCCGCTTGGGCCAGGGACGTTCACGGCCGAATTCATTGTGCTTGGGACCTACGACAACGAGTTCTCCGAGCAGGACTTTCACCTCGAGATCGGCGACTTGACCTACAGCATGAGCGCCGGTCCGTTGGAGACCGAAGTTTCGGCCGAGTACCAAGACTCCGACGTGCCGGAGCTGCGTCGGACCCGCCTGACGGCGATGGTCGGTCACACCTTGGCCGAACCGCAGTTCGGTCACGAAATCACGATCGAGGGCGACGTCGCCTTCTCCGACTTCAACGGCGGCGCCAATTCCAACCGCAACGACGTAACGGCGGCGATCGTGCTGATCGCCGAACGAGACCTGGGAAGCGGATTCGCGCTCTCGTGGGAGGCAGCGTTCGTCAATCGGTTGTCGAACCGCGAGCGGTCCCGCTTCACGTCCCTGGACCTGGGCGCCGAGATCGCAAAGGCCTTCTGATCCGGACATGGCCGCCAACCAGAATGTGACGTCGGACCAGAAACTGTCGCTCAAGGCGCTTACCGCCCTAGTGATCGGTTCGATGATCGGGGCGGGCATCTTCGCCCTTCCAGCCACGTTCGCCCGCTCCACCGGCGGCTTCGGGGCGATCATCGCCTGGTGCATCTCCGGCGGCGGAATGCTGATGTTGGCCTTCGTGTTCCAGGCCCTGTCGCAGCGCCGGCCTGATCTGGACGCAGGCATTTTCGCCTATGCGAAGGCCGGATTCGGCCAGTACCTCGGGTTCATTTCGGCGATCGGCTACTGGATCGGCGCGTGCTTTGCCGACACGGCGTGCCTGATCCTGATCAAGTCCACCCTTGGCGTCTATTTCCCGATCTTCGGCGACGGCACGACAGTGGTCGCGATTTTCAGCGCTTCGCTGTTGGTCTGGGCGGTTCATTTCCTGGTGCTGCGCGGCGTAAAGAGCGCGGCGACGCTCAACACCATCGCGACCTACGCGAAGATGATCCCGATCGGGCTCTTCCTGCTGGTGATCATCACCGGCTTTCGCGCGGAGATATTCGCGTTCAACTTCTGGGGCGGCGAGATCCCAAGCCTGGGGACGCTGGCCGGCCAGGTGCGCGCAACGTTGCTGGTGACGGTCTTCGTCTTTGTCGGCATCGAAGGCGCCAGCGTCTATTCGCGCTACGCCAAGCGCCGCGAAGACGTCGGCATCGCCACGGTACTCGGCTTCCTGGGCGTGCTCTCGCTCCTGGTGCTGGTCACGCTGTTGTCCTTCGGGGTCATGCTGCGACCGGAACTATCGGAGCTCGCCACGCCCTCGATGGCCGGCGTGATGACGCATCTGATCGGACCCTGGGGCGGGCTGCTGGTCAGTATCGGACTGTTGATCTCGGTGCTCGGCAACTACCTGTCCTGGTGCCTGCTGTCGGCTGAGGTAATGCACGTCGCGGCGAAGGACGGCACCCTGCCGGCCTATCTGGGCAAGGCGAACGCCGCCGGAGCGCCGTCCACCGCGCTCTGGTTCAGCAACGGCGTCATCCAGATATTCCTGATCATCTCGTGGTTCGCCGAAGAGGCCTTTGTCATGGCCCTGAAGATGACCAGCACGATGGTGCTCATCCCCTACCTGCTGGTCGCCGGGTATGGAGTCCTACTGGCCTGGACCGGGCAGACCTATGAGCATGATGCAAAGTCGCGCAGGGGCAACCTGATCAGCAGTGTGCTGGCAGCGATCTACATCTGCCTGATGATCATCGCCGGCGGGAGCAAGTTCGTGCTGCTCTCAGCCTTGCTCTACCTGCCCAGCACCGCGCTTTTCGTCTACGCGATGCGGGAGCAAAAGAAGCCGGTGTTCACGCGGCTTGAGCTGGTGCTCGCGGCCCTGCTGGCGCTCGGCGCTATCGTCGGCGTCTATGGATTGGCGAGCGGTACGATCGTCATCTGAGCCCGACAGGCGACCGCTCGCCGGGCGCGCCGATTGCTGACGCGTAATCCGCGGCCTCGCTTTTGACGTCCTGCAGGCTGAATTCCGTCGGCATCGTGCGGCTATTCAACAGCTCACGAATGGTTCGCATGGGAGTGGCGACCAAGCTCGAGGGTCGCATGGACGCCGCCAATTCTGCTGAGCCAGCCATAGCGCCTCGCCGACGCTTGTTGCTCATTTTGCTTCTCGGCCTGGGCGCCTGCGCCATCGCGCCCGCGGCCTATGTGAACGCCGTGGCGCGGACCCTGGCGTTCGATCAGCCGCTGGCGCCGCCAATGCGGCCGGCCATGGTGTTTCTGGCCGCGGACGGAACGCCGTTTGCGCGGCAGGGAATCTACAAGGAGGCCCCAGTCGACGCCGCCGCGCTGCCGCCGCTGGTGACTGGCGCGTTCATCGCGGTCGAAGATCGCGACTTCTACACCCATGGCGGCGTGGACCCCTCCGGCATGATCCGGGCCGCCCTTGCGAACACGACGCAGGGAAGGGTTGTGCAGGGGGGCAGCACGATCACTCAGCAGCTGGCCAAGAGCTATGTCGGCGACGACCGCACCTACGGCCGCAAGCTTCGGGAAATGGCGGTGGCGCTGGCGCTTGAGCAGCACCTGACCAAGAACGAGATCCTCTCGAGATATCTCAGCAGTGTGTACTTCGGCCGCGGCGCCTATGGGCTTGGGGCGGCGGCTCGCACGTATTTCGACAAGTCGCCGCAAGACCTGACGCTCAGCGAGGCCGCGATGCTGGCCGGCCTGCTGAAAGCTCCGTCCGCTCTTGCGCCGACCAGAGACCTCGCGGCGGCGCAGGCGAGGGGCCGCCTGGTCCTCGCCGCCATGGTGGAGAGCGGGATGATCGACGCCGCGACCGCTGCGGCGGCGCCCCCCGCTCAGCTGGCCGAAGCCAGTCAGTCCGAGCCGGTCGCCGAGTTCTTCCGCGACTGGGTGGCGGGCCAGGCCGACCCCGGCGTTCCGGCCTACGGCGAGGTCGTGGTCCCGACGACCCTGGACCTCAAGCTGCAGGCGCACGCCGAGCGGGCGGTCGCCAGTGTGCTGAAGGCGAGCAGCCGGCGCAGCAACGCCCGCGAAGCGGCGCTTGTGGCGATGCGGCCCGATGGCTCTGTCGTCGCCATGGTGGGCGGCGCCAACTATGGCCGCAGCCAGTTCAACCGCGCTGTGCAGGCGCATCGCCAGCCGGGCTCGTCCTTCAAGCTGTTCGTCTACCTAGCCGCGCTCAGGCAGGGGGCCATGCCCGACACGCTGGTCGCCGACGAACCGATTGCGGTCGGGAAGTGGCGACCGAAGAACGCCAGCGGCCGATACCAGGGCGCAATGACTTTCCGCGACGCCTTCGCCCAATCGAGCAACGTCGCGGCTGTGCGCATCTCCGAGATCGTCGGGCGCGACCAGGTGGTGCGGGCAGCGCGGGACCTGGGGGTGGCCAGCGAGCTGAAGCCTTTGCCAAGCCTGGCCCTTGGCGCGAACGAGGTCACGCTGCTCGAGATGACGTCAGCCTACGCCGCGGTCGCCGCCGGCGCATATCCGGTCAGGCCCACGGGGCTTGAGGCGGTCGCGGGGAGTGGGGGCGATCAGACGCTGATCGAGCAGAACCAGATGCTGAGCCTGCTCAACGCTGCGGCCGAGCGGGGCGCCGGCCTCGGCGAGGGCTTGGCCTACCCGGTCTACGGCAAGACCGGGACGACGCAGAACAATCGCGACGCCTGGTTCATCGGCTTCAGCGGCGACCTGGTGGTCGGGGTCTGGGTCGGCAATGACGACGAGTCGCCGATGACCGGAGTCAGCGGCCGCGGACTGCCGGCGCAGATCTGGCGGGCGTTCATGCTGGGGGCGTTGCCGCCGCCCGAGCCTGTTCCAGTCATCGAAGAGAGTGATGCCCGGCGAGGGTTCCAGCTCCCGGACTGGCTTTCGAGATTCCCAGGATTCCCCCGTCGGGGAGATCAATAGCGAACGGGCCAGCGATCGCGGGGATGTCATTCCTATAAATGAAGTAGGAGTTGAGTTGGCGACGCGGACTTTCCTCTAGCGGGACCAGTCGATGCATTGTCGTAATTGAATCGCGACCGTGAATTGCGTGGTCGGTGTTCCGCATTAGCGGTCTATATCGCCGCTCGTCTGGGCGCATATTTCAAATATAACGGACATATCGTGAGGTGTCTCGGTCCTGCGCCGACGGCGGCGTCTTATACATTGCTTCAATGAGACATATGATCGTGCGTCAATTGCCTCATATGAACTCGCCTCATCGGCCATATTATTGAAATGGATATATAAAAAACTCTTCGGTTCGGCAGAAATTGTTGGTCGCTAGCTTCGCGGCGCTGTTGTTCCTGTGCTCGGCGTCCATCACGAGGGAGCGTCCCCAATGAGCACAGCCGTACTTGAAACCCGCGACCAGCCGCTGACTGTCGATCTCGTCAATCCGACGATCGGCGCCGAGATCGGCGGCGTGGATCTGAGCAAGCCCCTGACCTCGCAGCAGCGCGAAACGCTGCGCGCCCTGCTCCTGAAGCACAAGGTGCTGTTCTTCCGGGACCAGGAGATCACTCGCGATCAGCAGGTCGCCTTCGCCCTGAACTTCGGCGAGCTTTACGCCCACCCCACCGGCGGCGTGGAGACCCATCGCGTCGTCCAACCGATCGCAGCTGAGAACTTCAAGAAATACTCCGCGAGCAACGAGAGCCATTGGCACACCGATACGAGCTGGCGGATCGATCCGTCGTTCGGTGCGGTGTTGCGGGCGGTCACCATCCCCGAGGTCGGCGGCGACACCATCTGGGCGGACGGGGCGGCGATCTACCGCGGCCTGCCGGACGACCTGAAGGCCAAGATCGACGACCTCTATGTGATCCACGACTACCAGGACGCCCTGCGCCGCTCGGGCGTCAGCTATCCTTTGGTGGCCCACCCGATCGTGCGCACGCACCCGGAGACGGGCGAAGACATCTTCTGGATCAACTTCGGTCTCAAGCCGCGGATCGTCGACCTGGACAAAGCCGAGAGCGACGCCCTGCTGGCCCGACTCTACGAAGAGGTGAAGCGGCCCGAGTATCACGCGCGCTTCCGCTGGCGGAAGAACTCGATCGCCTTCTGGGACAACCGCGCAGGCCTGCACTTCGCAGTCCGCGACTATGGAGACTTCCCGCGGGTCATGGAGCGCGTGCTGATCGCCAGCGACGACATTCCGCACCGCGTCCGGCGCTAGCGGCCTGATCCGGGCGCCGGCCGAGGGGGCGGCGCCCACTTCCTCCCCAAAACCAAACAGGCGGCCGTCAGAGCCGCCGGAGTCCTCATGCACAATCGTACTCTTCGCGCGGCGCTGATCGCGTCGGCGGCGTTCGCCTCCACTTCCGCCATGGCGCAGGTCGCCGCGCCCAATGTCTTGCAGGCGGCTGCGGACGTCGCCGACGACGGGGCCGTTTCCGAACTGGTGGTCACCGGCCTGCGGGGGCAGGCCCGGACGATCATCGACAGCCCGGCCCCGATCGACGTGGTGTCGGCCGAGCAGCTCTCCGACACCGGAAAACAGGGGCTGAAGGAAGTCCTCAACACCCTGCTGCCGTCCTTCAACCTCCCGGGGATCAACGGCGGCGGGACCTCATGGACCGTTCGGTCGGTGACGCTGCGGGGACTGAACGGCGACCAGGCCTTGTTCCTGGTCAACGGCAAGCGGCGGCACAACACCTCGCTGATCAACAACCTGGCCCGGGTGGGCCGGGGCGGCGTGCCGGTGGACCTCGACCTCATTCCTTCCGCCTCGATCGCCCGCATCGAAGTGCTGCGCGACGGCGCGGCCGCGCAATACGGCTCGGACGCCATCGCCGGCGTCATCAACATCATCCTGAAGAGCGACGATTCCGGCGGCCTGCTCGGGGTGAACGCCGGCCGCAACTATCTGGGCGACGGAGAGACGATCGGCGTCTCGGCGACCTATGCGCGGCCGCTTGGCCAGGACGGCTTCATCGACTTCGGGCTCAACTGGAAGAACAGCCAGGCGGCCTCGCGCGCCACCCCATCGACGGCCAAGTACATCTATCCAGCGTTGCCCGGCGGCGCTGCCGACCCGCGCGACGCCAGCGTCGTCCGGGACTTCTGGGGACAGAGCTACGGCCCGGGTGAGGAGGACGTGATCGCCACCTCGGTGAACGCCGAGCTGCCGGTCTCCGACCACACGACGCTCTATGCGTTCGGGACCCTGAGCCATCGCAGTTCGAAGAAGAACACCGGCAGCTTCCTGCCCAACAACACCACCAGGCCGAACACCACTACGTCATTGCCCGAGGTCTATCCGCTGGGCTTCAACGCCTTGCGCCGGATCTTCCAACTCGACACCCAGGTGGCGTTCGGGGCGAGGGGAGAGCGGGGCGAGTGGCGCTGGGACCTGTCGACCACCATCGCCCACGACAACGCGCAGCTCGACGGCCAGAACACCATCAATGCGACGCTCGGGCCCGCCAGCCCGACCTATTTCCATCTCTCGACCCACGTCTTCGACCAGGTGACCACGAACTTCGACGTGGCGCGGGAGTACGAGTTCGGCCTGGCCGGTCCGCTGACCTTCGCGCTGGGAGCCGAGCACCGCTTCGAGCAGTTCGAGATCCAGCCCGGCGACGAGGCGTCCTACATCATCGGGCCGTACGTGATCCCGACGGGGCAGCCGTTCGCGGGCCGTCCGCCGGCCCCCGGCCTGTCGTCCTACGCGGGGACGACGCCGGAGGATGCGGGCAAGACCAGCCGCAACAGCTATGCGGCATATGTCGACGCCGGGGCCGACGTGGTCGATGGCTGGTACGTCGGGGCTGCGGCGCGAGCCGAGTACTATACCGGCGGGGTCGGTTCGACCGTCAGCGGCAAGCTCTCGACCAGATGGGAGTTCGCGCCTGGCTATGCGGTGCGGGCGACGGTCTCGAACGGCTTCCGCGCGCCCTCGCTCGCCCAGACGATCTTTGCCTCCTCGACCTTCTCCAGCATCCAATGCCCCCCGCCGGCCGGGGTGGTCGCCAACTGCCTGCCCGGCATGCCCTACGTGTCCTCGCCCACCAAGGTTCTGCCGACCTTCAGTCCGGCGGCTCTGGCCCTGGGGGCCGAGCCACTCGAGCCGGAGACCTCGATCAACTACAGCGTGGGGATCACCGCCGAGCCGCTGACGCGGATGCGGGTGACGGTGGACGCCTACCAGATCGACATCGATGACCGGATCGTCGACACCGGGGTGATCCGCGGGCCCGTGGTCGGCGCGATCCTGGCCGCCAACGGCCTGCAACGGGATCTGTCGGTCTCCTACTACACCAACGCGGTGAACACGCGGACCCGCGGTGTCGATGCGGTGGCGGAGTACAGCTTCGACCTGGAGGATCTCGGCGACCTGCGGCTGTCCGCAGCCTATGCCTGGAACAAGACAGAGATCGTCAGCATCAAGCCGACGCCGGCCGTCCTGGCCAATCTCGGTTACGCCCTGTTCGATCGCCAGAAGCAGGCCGACCTGACGGTCGGCACCCCGCGAGACAAGTTCTCGCTCTCAGAAATCTGGAGCCTTGAGCGCTGGAAGGTGAGCCTGCGCCAGACGCGCTACGGCGAATACACCGAGGCCGGATCCCAGCCGGTCAACGACCGGACGTTCAGCGCCAAGTGGATCGCAGACCTCGACGTCAGCTTCGACCTCGACGCGGACACCACGTTGGGGATCGGGGCCAACAACCTGTTCGACGAGCACCCCGACAAGATCGGGCTGCTGAACCCTGACACCGGCACCGGGCTGTTCGGGAGCTTCTCTCCGTTCGGCATCACCGGGGGCTACTACTACGCCCGGTTCGAGCGGCGTTTCTGATGGAGGGCCGCATGGACCGCAGAAATCTACTTCGGCTGGGCGCAGGCCTGGTCTTGGGCTCGGCGCTCCCGGCCTGCTCGCCAGCCGGGGACAAGGGCCCGGTGCTCAAGGTCGGAAGCCAGAAGCGGGGCAAAGGCGTTAGTCCTGGCGTCCGGGGTCCTGGACGGCGCGCCCTACCGGGTTGAATGGAGCGAGTTTCCCGCCGCCCAGCACCTGCTCGAAGCGCTCGGTGCGGGCGCCGTCGATCTGGGCGCGGTGGGCGATGCGCCCTTCCTGTTCGCCTTTGCGGGCGGCGCGCCGATCAAGGCGGTGCAGGCCTCGCGCTCGTCAGGCGGCGGCAGCTCGACCGCGGTGCTGGTGCGGGCCGACTCGCCGCTGACGTCCCCGGCGCAGCTGAAGGGGCGAAAGGTCGCCACTGGGCGGGGCTCGATCGGCCACTTCCTGCTGCTGAAGGTGCTGGAGCGCGAAGGGCTGAAGCGGAGCGACGTCGACCTGGTGTTCCTGGCCCCAGGCGACGCCAAGGCGGCGTTCTCGACGGGCGCGATCGACGCCTGGGTGACCTGGGGCTCCTATGTGGCCCTCGCGCAGACCCACGATGACGCGCGTGTGCTCGCCGACGGCCGCGGCCTGCTTAGCGGCTACGGCTTCGAGGTCGCCGGCGAGCGCGCCATCGCCGACAAGCGGGCGGAACTGGACGATTTCCTCGGCCGGCTGGCCCGGGCCAAGCGCTGGGTCGGCGATCACAAGGACGAATACGCCAAGCTCTTGGCCAAGGAGACCGGCCTGGAACTGGCGATCGCGGCCTATACGGTTCGCAACACCCGAGGCCAGCCAGTGCCGATCGACGCGGCGGTGATCGATGAAATGGCCCAGGTGCTGCAGGTGTTCCGCACTGCGGGGGAGATCAAGGCGAACCCGCCGGTCGCCGGGGGCTTCGATCCTTCGTTCAACAAGGCGCTGGCCCAATGAACGAGCCCCTGCGCCTGGACGCCGACGTGCTGGTCATCGGCGGGGGGCTCGCCGGCTGCTGGGCCGCCGCGGCGGCCGCGCGGGCGGGGGCCCGGGTCGTGATGGCGGAGAAGGGCTATTGCGGGACCAGCGGGGTCACCGCGACGGCGGGACCTTCGCACTGGTGGGTGCCGCCCGATCCCCCGTCGGCCCGCGAACAGGCGATCGCTGAGCGGGACGAGCGCGGCTTCGGCCTTTCGGATCGCGCCTGGATGGCCAGAATTCTCGACATCACCTGGCGCAGCCTGCCGACCTTGGCGCCCTACTACCGCTTCTCGGTCAGCGACCGCGGGGAGGTGCAGTACCGCGGGCTTCGCGGCCCGGAATACATGCGGGCCATGCGCGGCCTGGTCGAGCATCTCGGAGTCACGATCCTCGATCAGAGCCCCGCGCTGGAGCTGCTGACCCACCACGACGGCTCCGTCGCCGGAGCTGCCGGCCATCGGCGTCAGGAAGGCCGCGACTGGATCGTGCGGGCCGGGGCGGTTGTGATGGCCAGCGGCGGCTGCGCCTTCGCCTCCCGTCTGCTGGGAGCCGGCAACAACACCGGCGAGGGGCTGCTGATGGCGGCGGAGGCCGGCGCCGACCTCTCCGGCATGGAATTCACCAACTATTACACGGTGGCCCCTGCGGGCACGACCATGACCCGCTCGATGGCCTACACCTTCGGCCGCTACTTCGACGCCGACGATCGCGAACTGGACGTCAGCCCGGGACCAGACATGAACCGAGCGCTCGGTCAGGCCCTGCTGAAGGGGCCTGTGTTCTGCCGGCTCGACCGCGTGCCGCAGGATATCCGGGAGCGGATGCCGCAAGTGCAGCCGAACTTCGTCCTGACTTTCGCGCGCCAGGGCATCGATCCCTATCGCGACCGCTTTGAGGTTACGCTCCATGCGGAGGGGACCGTTCGCGGGATCGGCGGCCTGCGCCTGCGAGATGGCGACTGCCAGACCAAGGTGAAGGGGCTCTACGCCGCCGGCGACGCGGCGACGCGCGAGCTGGTGGCCGGGGCGACGTCGGGCGGCGGCAATCAGAATTCGGCCTGGGCGCTGAGCTCCGGACAGCTGGCGGGGGCGGCGGCGGCCGCGCGTGCGCTCGCCGGGGGGAAGGGCGCTCAGCGGGTGGCCTATGCCGGTGGGCGAGCCGGCCTGCGCCCGGCCAACGGCGCGCGTAGCTTCGATGTCGGCGCTGTGATCGCCTTAGCGCGGCAGGAAATGGGCGCCATCGACCGGAACATGTTCCGAGACGAGGTCGGTTTGTCGGGTTCGCTGGAACGGCTTGACGGCGCCTTCACCGAGCTCGCCGCCCATGGAAGCGCACAGGGCGCAGCGCGCCAGTCGATACGGGAAGCGGCCGGGATGCTGGCCGCGGCGCGCTGGAGCAAGGCCTCAGCTCTCGCGCGGGCCGAAAGCCGCGGCATGCACCAGCGGACGGACGCGCCGGCAAGCCGCCCGGAGTTCGCGCGGCGTCAGAGGTCCGGCGGCCTGGAGAGCGTCTGGACCCGCTTCGAAGCCCAGATGCCGGGGGCGGTCCTGTGATTTCATTGCTACTTGAGGAGCGCTGCGAACCCTGCGGCGCCTGTGTTGCGGTCTGCCCCAGCAACGTCTTCGCGCCAGGACCGGCCGGGCGGCCGGTGATCGCACAGCCCGATCAGTGCCAGACCTGCTTCCTCTGCGAACTCTACTGCCCGACAGACGCGCTCTACGTCGATCCCGACTGCGAGCAGCGCCGCGAAGTGGAGCCCGGCGCGGTGCAGCACCTGCTCGGTCAGTACCGGCGCGAATCCGGCTGGGGCGAGTGGGCCGACGTCTATGTGAACGAGCACTGGCGGATGGGCGAGATCTTCGCCCGCGCCCGCGCCATGGCGCCGCCGCCGCCCGCCGCCAAGCCCAAGCCTCTCTGAAAAAAGGAGCATCCGATGGTTCAGCAAGACAGTCTCAGGGTCCGCCTAGCGGCCCTTCACGAGGAGCGCGTGCGCACCTGGGAGCCGGCCGCGCTCCAGGCCAATATCGACCAGCGACAAAAGCTGGTGGATGCGGCCGATCCGGCCCGATGGGTGAAGGCGGGCGACCTCATCGCACCGTTCACGCTGCGCGAAGTTGATGGTGCGACGCTTACGCTCGAAGGACTGCTCGCCAATGGCCCGCTGGTGCTGGTGTTCTTCCGCTTCGCCGGTTGCCCGGCGTGCAATATCGCCCTGCCGTACTATCAGGAGCGCCTGGCGCCTGAGCTGGCGGCCCTGGACGCGAGCCTGGTCGCGGTCAGTCCGCAGGTCCCGGAAAAGCTCGTGGAGATCAAGCGTCGCCACGGGCTGACCTTCCAGGTGGCCTCGGACGGCAACGAACTCGGCCGGCGTTTCGGCGTCCTCTATGAGCCGGACGAAGCGGCCAAGGCCGCCGCCAAGGCCAAGGGCTCGTTTATCGGCGACACCACGGGCCTGGGAACCTGGGAGCTGCCGCAGCCGACGGTCGTGGTCATTGGCCAGGACAAGATCGTGCGCTTCGCTGAGGTCAGCCCGGACTGGCTGGTGCGCACCGAGGCTGAACCGGTGCTGGACGCCGTTCGCGCCCTGACGGCCGCGCCGGTAGCTTAGCTGCAATGCGAACCCCCTCTCCGCCGGGCGGAGAGGGGGCGCCAGCTACGCCAACTTGTGAAAATCGCGATCGAAGTAGAGCAGCGGGTCGCCCTGGAGCGTCCGCGCGCCGCTGACGTCGAGAATGAAGACCGTGTGGCTGGCCGCATCGATGCGGCAGCAGATCGGACCCGCGAGGGACACCAGCGCCGAGCGATAGGCCGGGGGCGACTGCGGCGCGAGATCCCAGCGCTCCGGCGCGAACCGCTCGCCGGTCAGTTCCGACCGCGAGAAGCGCTCCGCCTCCTGGCGGTCTTCGCTCGCCAGCACCGCCAGGCTGACAGCCTCGGCCCGCAGCAGCGCCTGGTGCGCGCTGGCCGCCTTGCGAACGCAGAACAGAATCCGCGGCGGGTCGCTGGAGAGCCCGGTCAGCGAGCTGATCAGCAGCCCGCGGGGACCGTCCGGGGTCCAGCAGGCGACGATCGCTACGCCCGAGGCCAGCTTGGCCAGGCCGTCGCGGAACGCTGCCTCATCGACCCGCGGCCAAAGACGGACCACATCGCAGCTCTCGCCAGGATCGGTCGCAGACTGAACGCTTCCGTCGGCCATGGCGCGGTCCTCAGCTGGCGGCGGCGGTGGCAGGGCGGGCGTCGCGCTCGGCCACCAGCTGACGAACCAGCGGCAGCAGGTCGCGACCATAGCCCACCGCGTCGTCGTAAGGGTCAAAGCCGCGGATCAGGAAGGTGGTGACGCCGAGGTCGTAGTAGTCGAGCAGGCCTTCGGCGACCTGTTCCGGCGTACCGACCAGACCGGTCGAATTGCCCGAGGCCCCTGTCACGGCGGCGACGCCTGTCCAGAGCCGCTTGTCGATCCGGTGCCCCTGGGCGGCCGCTTGCAGCAGCCGCTGAGCGCCGACGTTCGGCGGCGCATGGCCGTCGATCGGCAGGCCGGCGGCCTGTCGCAGCTCGATCGTACGGGCGACGATGTCGTCGGCTCGCTTCCAAGCGGCCTCCTCGGTTGCTCCGAGGACCGGACGCAGCGAGAGCGAGAAGCGGACCTGGCGGCCGTGCTTGGCGGCGGCGGCGCGGACGCGCGCGATGGTCTCGCGAACCTGGGCCTGGCTCTCGCCCCACAGGGCGAAGATGTCGGCGTGCTTGCCCGCGACCGGGATGGCTTCGTCGGACGAGCCGCCGAAATAGATCGGGATGTGCGGCTTCTGGAGCGGCTTCACGGCCCCGTACGCCTGCAGGACGTTGTAGTACTGGCCCTTGTAGTTGAACGGCTTCTCGCTGGTCCATTCCTGGCGGACGATGTCGAGGTACTCGCTGGTGCGAGCATAGCGCTCGGCCTTGGTCAGGTGGTCGCCGTCCTTCTTCATCTCGTCGTCGGAGCCGCCGGTGATGATGTGCACCGCGATCCGGCCCTTGCTGAAGTGGTCGAGCGTGGCCAGCTGGCGCGCCGCGATCGTGGGCGCAGTGAAGCCAGGACGATGGGCGATCATGAAGCCGAGTTTCTCGGTCACGCTGGCGGCGTGCTGGACGATGCCGATGCTTTCTGGCGACGTGGAGCCGAACGCCACCAGGGCGCGGTCGAACCCGCCGGCGTCATGCGCCTTGGCGATCTTCTCCACATAGTCGGTGTCGAGGACCGGTCCGCTGGGCGGATGGATCTCCGATGAATGATTTGCGCCGATGTAGCCGATGAATTCGACGGGCATGCCGGTCTCCGATCAGGTTCAATTCCTAGTGTAACGCTGGGAATTGCGAGATCGGGAACGAGTAGTTCTCATCTGATCTATCAGCGCCGCTGATGTCAGGCCCTCACCAGTAAGCGATCGGGAGAGGTCTCGCGGGCCACGGCCCGGGCGACGGACGGCCGCGCCAGCGTGCGACGAGCGTGGGCGTCGAAGGCGGGAAACTCAGAGACCGCGATCTCCAGCCGTGGCGCCCAGCGATGGAAAACCAGGGCGTAGGGGTCGAGGAGGCTGAAGGTCTCGCCGAGCAGCCACGGAGAGGCGTGGCTCAGCCGCTCCTCGAGTTCGACGAAGGCGGCCAGGACATTCTCCCGCGCCCCGGCCTTCAGCGCGGGCCAGGCGGTCTCATCACGCGTGAAGCGCTCTGGACGGAAGGCTTGGGCGAACGACACGTGGACGGAACTGGAGAACCAGCCGATCAGCTCATAGGCGCGGCCGACCGCGATCGGATCGCCCACCGGCAACAGGTGTGCGCCGGGAAAACTCTGGGCGATGAGGGTGAGAACCGCCGCGTTCTCACCGATCGCCTGTCCGTCGATGGCCAAGGCCGGGACGCGACCGCGCGGGTGCAGAGCAAGATATTCCGACGAGCGCTGGTCTCCCTCGGCCAGGACCAGGCGGACCGCGTCGAAGTTGGCTCGGGCTTCCTCCAGCCCGGCGAGCGCGGGCAGGGAGCATGAACCGCCGGCGAAGTAGAGCGTGAGCGACATGGTTGGTCCTCAGATCACGTAGAAGCCGTGCGCGCCGTCGCGCGCCAGTTGATCGACCAGGCCAAACTCCCAGTCTAGATAGGCCTGCATGGCTTCAGCGGCGTTGTCGGTGCCCTCGTATGGGCGGCGATAAACGTCGTCCGGCGCGCTGGCGGTCTGGCCGAGCCCTTCGTCGAGCGGAAGTCGCGCGGCTATCCAGGCCGCCGTGCCGCCTTCAAGCACGAGCGGGGCGATCCCGGTCAGCGCTGTGACGTCGTCGGCCGCCAGGCGCGCGAGGGCGCCGTCGGGCGAGGTGAGCACGATCCGCCGTCCCCTGGGCAGCGAATGCAGGCCCTGTTCGAGCCGACTGCGGATGACGAACCATGCGCTGGGAATGTGGCCTCGGCGATGAACCGGGCTCGGCGCAAGATCGAGGACGACCACCTCGCCGAGCTGAGATTGCAGCTCGGCCGCGCTGATGGTCTGGCTGTCGGGCAGGGGGGGAAGCGCAGGACGCCAGGCCCCGCCCACCAGCCCCGCCTCGAAGCCGCCCTCGAGAACGTAGACCTCCCATCCCATCTGGGCCAGCCAGGAGGCGCTCATGTGAGCCCGTACGCCGCGGTCGTCGGCCAGAACGATCCGCGCCCCGCGCACGGGGGCGAAAACGTCGGTCTCCTGCACCAGTTGTCCGCCGGGAGCGCTGCGGAAGCCGGCGATGTGGCCGGCGGCGTACTCCTCCGGCGGGCGGACGTCGAAGCGGTAAAGGGTGCGCCCGCTGTCGCGGCCGAGAATCTCAAGGCCCCTTGGGTCAATCACCCTGACACCGGCGCGATAGGAGACCGCACGGGCGGCGGTCAGCGCCTCGGAGACGCGGGTCTCGGAGACTTCCGGGAAGCGGTCCTGCCGACCGTGCTCCAGGGTCTGGCCGGCGAGGGTCCAGCCGATCGTACCGTTGCGCAGGGCGAAGATCCGGTTGGGCAGCCCCGCATTGATCAGGGATTGCGCGCCGATGATGCTGCGAGTGCGGCCGGCGCAGTTGACGATGATGGTGGTCGAAGGATCGGGCGCGATCTCCCTGGCCCGCAGCACCAGCTCGGCGCCCGGCACGCTGACGCCGCGCGGAATGCTCATGGTCTGGTATTCCTCGAACCGACGGGCGTCGAGCACCACCAGGTTCTGCTCCTGCTCGATCAGGGCCCTGGCGTCCGAAGCCGGAACCGAGGGTGTATGACGGCGGCTCTCGACCAGTTCGCCGAAGGCCTTGCTGGCGGAGTTGACGTCCTGAAAGAGCTCGAGCCCGGCCCGCCTCCAGCCGGCGAGACCACCGGCGAGGGCGGAGACGTTCGTGTAGCCTAGCGCCCGCAGGCGCTCAGCGGCCTTCGGGACCAGGCCCTCGTCATTGTCGTAGAGGACGATCTTGGTGGAACGGCGTGGAACGCGGTCGAGGATCTCCAGTTCGAGCCGGCTGAGTGAGAGCTGGGCCGCGAAAAGCGGGTGATCCTTGGCGAACGGATCCTCCTCGCGCAGATCGATCAGCGCCACCTCGCGGCGGGCGATCCAGTCGAGGCGAATGTCGGCAGGCGCAGTTTCCGAGATCATGGTCAGAGGCTCTTGGAGGCGTCCCAGAGATTGGGAAGCACGGTGTTGGAGTATCCGGAGATGAAAGGCTTGGGCCGGCCGGCGGCGTCATAGGTCGAGCGGCGGACCGCCCCGATGTTGGCGCCGTAGACGTGGATGCTGATCGAGACGCGGTCGGAAAAGGCGTTGGAGACCTGGTGGATGTCGCCGACCGTCGGGGACACCGCTTCGACCTGGCCCGGCTCGAGCCGGTGCGGCTGGCCGTCGGCGACAAGCTGGTCGCCTTCGCGCCGGAAGGCCTGCGAGAGTTCGGCCCCACGCAGCACGCCGACCAGGCCCCAGACAGTGTGGTCGTGAACTGGCGTCGATTGGCCCGGACCCCAGACGAAACTGACGATCGAGAACCGTTGGCGGCTGTCGCAGTGCAGGAGGTGTTGGGTGTAGCGCTCCGGATTGGAGGCCGCGAATGCGTCCGGCAGCCAATCGTCGTGGGACACGAGATCGGCCAGAAGGGTCTTCCCCGCCTCCAGCACCTTTGCCTCCTCCGCCGGTGCGTCCAGGAGGGTGGCGATGTCGGAGACGAAGGTGCGGAGGCGAGGAAGATTGTGGGTCACAGGGCGCAGCTCCGCCACGACAGGATGAGTCAGAAACGTCACGGCTTGCCGCCGAGTTCTGAGTTCAGTTCCCGGCTCCACAGGCTGCTGACGTCGACCTGCGCCGGGATCGCACCAATCTGGGCGAAGACGTCGGCCACGGTCTGCTGGGAGGTGATGGCGGCGTCGGCGACCGGCGCCAATTCGGTGCGCGCGCTGCGCTCCTGATGCTGTTGCAGATAGATCTCGATCGGCACGCCAGTCGCCTTTGACTGGGCTGCGGCCCAAACCTGCGGATTGGCGTCGGCCCACTGATAGGCTCGCCGCACCCGCTGAAGATGGTCGATGATCGCCGCGCGACGCTGCGGATCGAGCAGGGCCTCGTCCAGCGCGGCGTGCAGGTAGTTTCCGGAGAGCCGGCCAAGGCCGGTCGTCAGCACCCTGGCGCCCAGTTGCGCCCGGGCGAGGTTGCCCTGGATTCCGTAGATCACCCACGCATCCAACGCGCCCTGGCTGAAGGCCGAAAGGCCGTCTTGCGGCGACAGGGCGATGGCGGAGACGTCGGCCAGGGTCAGGCCCTGTTCGGCCAGCAGCCGGACCAGGAAGTACTGGGCCGTGGTGGCGCGCACATAGCCGATGCGCTTGCCCTTGAGGTCGGCCGGCGAACGGATCGGCGAGCCTTTCGGCACCAGCGTCACCTGGGCGTTCACATCGCCCTTCTGGACCGCGACTAGTCGCAAGTGCGTGGGCCGGCCGGCAACGAAGATCGGCGGGATCTCGCTCATCGAGCCGATGTCGATGGCTCGTGCGTCGATGGCCTCGGTGATCAGATTGCCGCCGGCGAATTCGGCCCACTGGACCTTGTAGGGAGTCTGTTCGAAGCCCGCCGCTCGGAGCAGATGCTGGACGCCGCCCTTGTAGGTCGCCACGCGCAAGGTGACGTCGGAGGCCGCGGCGCGTGGACTGCAGGCGGCGAGCGCCGCACCGGCCGCGATCAGCCCGCGCCGCGAGATACTGGCGAGGTCCATCAGTCGAACAGGTCCGGCTCTTCTTCGCTGACCACGTCCCAATAAGGCTGGAAGGCGTAGACGCCGCCAATCTCGGTGCCGACTTGGCTGGCGGTGTGGCGCGCCACTTCCGGCGGCATCGGCCGGGTCTGGCCCGCGGCCTCAGCGAGCAACTGGACCTGGCAGGCGTTCTCCAGGGCCAGGTAACGCCAGACCGCCGCCTCCACCGTCTGGCCGACGGTGAGGATGCCGTGGTTCTGCAGGATCACCGCCTTACGCGGCCCGAGGGCCTCGGCGATCTTTTCGCCCTCGCTGGTGTCCAGCACGACCCCTGAGAACTCCGCGAAGATCGAATGGTCGTCGTAGAAGGCCGCGGAGTCCTGGGTCAGCGGATCAAGCAGCCGCCCCAGCGCCGACCAGGCCTTGCCATAGAGCGAGTGGGAGTGGGCCGCGGCGACGACGTCGGGCCGCGCCTTGTGCAATTCCGAATGGATGGCGAAGGCGGCGCGGTTCAGCCTCGGCTTGGCGTGGGCCGGCGGCTGGACGATCTCCCCCTCGTGGTTGACCAGCATGAGCTCGGAGACCGTGATCCGGCTGAAGTGGACCCCGGCCGGATTGACCCAGAAGTGGTCGGGATGCTCGGGGTCGCGGGCGGTGATGTGGCCGGCCCCGCCCATGTCGAAGCCGTTGCGGGCGAAGAGCCGATAGCCTGCCGCCAGACGCTGCTTGCGATAGAGCCGCTCGGCCTCGATCGTCGGCTGTTGGGGCAGGGCGCTCGGCGCGCCAAGGACGCGCTCCGGCAGCACCGTCTCGATCTTGGTCGGGTGCGAAGCGCTGAGAGGGCGCTGAAGGGGCAGGTTCATTTTGACTCCTGGCTCAGTAGCCGCGGGCGGTGTCGACCAGATCGGCCAGTGGCGCGCCTTCGCGGAACCTGGCGAGGTTGGCGGCGAACTGGGCGGCGAGGTTCCGGCGGGTGTCGGGCGTGTGAACCGAGGTGTGCGGCGAAAGCCGAACCCGCGGGTGGCCGTAGTAGCGATGGTTGAACGGCAGCGGCTCTGGGTGGGTGACGTCGAGGCTGGCCCGGGCCACGCGACCGTCGTCGAGAGCCTCAAGGAGCGCCTCGTCATCGATCAGCGCGCCGCGCGCGACATTGATCAGATGCAAGCCGGGCTTCGCCTGGGCCAGGACCTCGCGGCCGATCAAGCCCTCCGTCTCGGGCGTCGCCGGGGCGGCCAGCACCACATAGTCGGAGCGCGCGAAGAGCTCGCCGAGGTCCTGCACCTGCTCAACGCCGGGCTCGTCGATCGGACGGGCCGAGCGCCGGACCGCAAGGACGTTCAAGCCAAGCGCACGCGCTCGCGGCGCCAGCGCCTCTCCGATCGATCCGAAGCCGACCAGGCCGAGGGTCTTGCCGGCGACCAGGGTCAGCGGGCTGGGCGCCCATTGTTCGAAGCGGTCGATCCAGATTTCCGGCAGCCGCTTGGCCTCGGCGAAGATCGCCGCCAGGGCGAACTCGGCCAGCGCGACGGCCGAGGCGCCTCGGGCAGAGGTCACGGCGGGTCCGTCGAACAGCCATTGCGGATAGAAGTCGATCCCGACCGAGACCAACTGCACCCACTTGACGTTGAACGGCCAGCCGGGGGGGGGCGAGGCCGGCAGAGAGCCGCCCGCCTTGCGAAACGGCGCGGCGATCAGCACCTGCGCTTCGCGCGGCAGCGCCGCCGGCGGCCCAACCGGGACGCCGACAATATCTACTTCGGGAAGCTGCTCTGCGAAGGCGGTGTTGAACGCCTCGTTCAGCTGACTGGCGACGACGAGCCGGCTCACCCGATCTACTCCGCAGCCAGGATTTTCGGCGCTCCGCGCTGGGCGACGGCTGCACGCAGCTGCGGCAGCAGTTCGCGGCCGTACTCGATGGCGTCTTCCAGCGGATCGAAGCCGCGGAACAGGAACTTGGTGATGCCCAGGTCATAGTAGTCGAGCAGGGAATCGACGACCTGCTCGGGCGTCCCGACCAGCGAGGTGGAGTTGCCCTGAGCGCCCGTCAGCGCGGCGATCTCGGTCCACAGACGCTTGTCGCGCACCTTTCCCCCGGCTGCGGCCTCCAGCAGTCGCTGCCCGCCGCGGGCGGTCGCGTAGCGGGTCGGCGCTCCTGCACCTCCGGCGCGCAGCGACTTGGCCTGTTCCAGAATGCGTTCGGCCCGGGCCCAGGCTTCTTCCTCGGTGCGGCCGAGGATCGGGCGAAGCGACAGCGAGAACTTGATCTCGCGCCCGTTCTGCTTGGCGGCGGCGCGCACGCGGCCGACGATCTCGCGCACCTGGTCCAGGGTTTCGCCGAACAAGGCATAGACGTCGGCCTGCCGCCCGGCGATCTCGACCGCCTCGTCGGAGGAGCCGCCGAAGAAGACCGGAAGGTGCGGCTGCTGGCGGGTCTTCACCGCCGCCGGCGCGCCGATCACGCGGTAGTACGGGCCGCTGTGATCGAACGGCCCCTCGCTCCTCCAGGCCTTCTTCAGGACGGTGATGTAGTCGTCGGTGCGGGCGTAACGCTCCTGCTTCAACAGGAAGTCGCCGTCGCGCTGCTGCTCCTCGTCAGAGCCGCCGGTGATGATGTGGACTGCCAAGCGTCCGTCGCTCAGATGGTCCAGGGTCGCCAACTGGCGCGCCGCCAACGTCGGGGCGGTGAAGCCGGGGCGGTGGGCGAGCAGGAACTTCAGCTTCTCGGTCTGCTGGGCGGCGTAGGCAGCCACCTGGAAACCGTCGGGCGAGGCTGCGTTGTAGCCGATCAGCACGCGGTCGAAGCCGGCGTACTCATGCGCCTTGGCGAGCGCAGCCAGGTAGGCCTTGTCGATCAGGCCGCTCTTGGCGGGGTGGGTTTCGGAGGCGTACTGGGTCGAGATCAGGCCCAGGATCTCCAGGTCGGGAGTGTCGGTCATCGGGTTGGCTCCGGGGAGGAAGGCAAAATTCAGCGGGCCGCGAGCGCGGCGAAGGCGGCCTTGCCGGCGCTGGCCAGGACGACGTCGGCTTGAGGCGTGTGGACACGGCCACAGAGGACGTCGCGGTAGTGGCGTTGCAGCGGGTTGTGGCGCGAGAGGCCGGGGTTGCCGCTCGCGGCGATAGCCTTCTCGACGGCGGCGATGGCGTTCTCGGTGACCAGATGCTTGACCAGGCCGCCATGCGCGGCGCCCAGCCGGCCCTCGGCGGCGCTGTCCAGCAAGACGCGGTTCTGCAGCAGCAGCCCGTCGATCTCGCCGACCAGTTCCTGAAAGCGGGGAAGGGTGGCCAGCGAAGCGCCGAGATTGGCTGGCTTGCGGTCGACGACGAACTGCACGAACCAGTTGCGGGCAGTGCGAGCGACGGCATCGTAGATCGCAGCCGTCAGCACCGGCGACCAGACCGCCATCGCCGGATCGGGCGGCTGTGGCGAGCCTGCCAGGCGCGGCGACAACGCGTGAAGCTCTGGGATCGGCGTGTCCTCGAAGATCACGTCATGGCTGCCGCTGGCGCGCAGGCCGGTATGATCCCAGGTCTCCTCGATCCGGCGGCCGGGCGCGTCGCGGTGAACGAGGAAGCCGCCGACGCGCGGCTGTTCCTCGTCGGTCCGCGCCCAGACGATCATCCAGGTGAGCGCCGGGGAGCCGGTCGAATAGATCTTTCGGCCCGTCAGACTCCAGCCCTCGGCCGTTCGACGCGCCACCGTGGCCGGCAGGCCGCCGCGCGCCGGAGTCCCGAGCTCAGGCTCCACACGCAGGGCGTTGATCAGCGCGCCGTTCTCCACCGCGTCGCGCACGACCTTGGCCTTCAGATCGTCGTTGAAGCCCGCCCGGCCGTCGAGCGAGGCGTGGAACAGGTACTGCATGGTCAGCACCAGGGCCGTGGCGGGCTCTCCTCTCGCCACGGCCTCAACCACCTTCAGCGTTGTCGGCAGGTCCGCGGCGCGGCCGCCGAAGCGCGTCGGGGCGGTGAGGGCGAGCAGGCCCTCCTGGTGCAGGCGCTCGAAGTTCTCGAACGGAAAGCTGGAGTCCCTGTCGTGTTGGTCGGCTCCAGCGGCGAAGGCGGCCGTCAGGTCGGGGAGCAGCGCTTCAAGGTCCTGGACCGGCGCGATCTCGGCGGCCAGGGCGCTCACGCCACCACCTCGCCGCTGGGAAAAGCCACCAAGGCGCCCTCAGGGGCGGCGGGCCGGACGCTCTCCACACCTAGGTGCGCGAGCAGACGCTGGCGCACAGCCTGGAAGGCCGCGTCCGCCTCGCGCGGGCGCGGCAGGGTGATGATTTCCTCGGCCGCGATCTGTCCATGGTCGAGAACCAGGACGCGGTCGGCCAGAGCGATCGCCTCATCGACGTCGTGGGTGACCAGCAGGACGGCGGGGGCGTGCTTGCGCCACAGTGACAGCACCAGCTCGTGCATCCGCAGCCGGGTCAGGGCGTCGAGCGCAGCGAACGGCTCGTCCAGCAGCAGCAGTCCAGGCTCACGGATCAAGGCCCGGGCGAGCGACACGCGCTGGCTCTCGCCGCCAGAGAGGGTGGCGGGCCAGGCGTCGAGGCGGTGATCCAGCCCGACCTCGCCTAGCGCGGCCTCAGCACGGGCCCTGACATCCTTGCCCTTCAGGCCCAGGGCGACATTCCGCCAAACCCGTTTCCACGGCAAAAGCCGCGCATCCTGGAAGACCACGGCGCGGGCCGCCGGCGTTGCAACGTCCTGTCCCTGCGCGGCGTCCAGCCCGGCCAGAGTGCGCAGCAGTGTGGTCTTACCCGAGCCGCTGCGCCCCAGCAGGGCGACGAATTCGCCGGGCGCGATGTCGAGGTCGAGATCCTTCAGGACGACGACGTCGCCGAACTGCCGCGTGAAGCCGCGGACGCGGACCACGGGGGCGCTGGCAGTATCGGCAGGGGAAGGACGAAGCGGGGAAATGGACACGGGTCGCGGCCTTTCGTGCGGAGGTCGGGAGCCGAGGCTCAGGATTTGATGAGGGCGGGCCGCCAGGCGAGCGCGCGTTGCTCGATCGAGCGGACGATCAGGTCCGCGGTCAGGCCGAGCAGGGCGTAGACCAGCAGGCAGACGACGATGATGTCGGTGCGCATGAAATCACGGGCGTTGTTGATGAGGTGGCCGAGGCCGGCGGAGGCGTTGATCTGTTCGGCCACGACCAGCACCAGCAGCGCCACGCCCATGGCGTAGCGAAGACCGACCAGGAGCGAGGGCAGGGCGCCGGGGAGGATCACCTGGGTGATCTGCTCGGTCTGGCTGAGACCGAAGCTGCGCGCCGCTTCGACCAGACGCACGTCGACGCTGCGAATGCCTGAGAACAGGTTGAGATAGATCGGGAACACCGTCGCCACGGCGATCAGGGTGATCTTCGGCGCCTCGCCGATCCCGAACCAGACGATGAACAGCGGGGTCAGGGCCAGGCTGGGGATCGTGCGCTTGATCTGCATCAGCGGATCGACGGCCGTTTCCCCGGCCCGGGAAAGTCCAGCGATCAGCGCCAGAACAGTCCCTGCCGCCACGCCGATGGCCAGGCCGACGCTGGCCCGCGCCAGCGAGACCAGGAGATTGGAGAACAGCTCACCGCTGATTGTCAGCTCCCAGAGCGCGCCGATGACCGTGGAGGGCGCAGCTAGGATGCGGGCGGGAATGAGCCCGCTGCGGGATCCAAGCTCCCAAAGCAGCAGCAGCAGGACCGGCGACAACCAACGAGCATTGCTAATGCTCAGTCGCGGAAGACGAACCTCGATAGGTTTTCTGGCGGTTGCCGATAGAGACACTGCACGGGCTCCGGACGTCTGGCGCGCAAGGGAAAATTCCGCTTGGCGTTTCGTCAGAAAGCCCCTTAATTCCTATCAACTCAATAGACATATATTCAACTGGGTTATCAGAGAAACTCATAGGTGAGTGCGTGGCCGTGAACCTGCCGACCGAGCTGCTGCGCAGTTTCGCCGCCATTGTGGACTCCGGTTCGATGTTGCGGGCGACGGAGCGCGTCTATGTCACCCAGTCGGCGCTGAGCCTGCAGATGAAGCGGCTCGAAGAAGCGATCCAGGCTCCGCTGTTCCATCGCGACGGCCGCCGTCTGGTGCTGACGCCGGTCGGGCAAAGCCTGCTGGGCTTCGCGCGCGAGATGCTGGCGACAAACGACCGCGCCGTGGCGGCGCTGACCGGCGGAGCGCTGGCGGGCCCGGCACGCGTGGGGTTGGTGCAGGACTTCGCCGAGACGCTTCTCTCGGGCGTCCTGACCCAGTTCACGCACCTCAACCCTGACGTCCAGTTGCAGGTGAGGGTGGGCGGCTCGCAGGAATTGCTCGATCTGCTCAAGTCCGATCGTCTCGATGTCGTTCTCTGCATGGGCGCCGGCGATGATCCATCGGCGATCCGTCTGGCGCGCACCATCTGGATGGGCGACGCATCGCTCCTTGAACAGGAGGTGCTGCCGCTGGCCATCCTCGAGGAGCCCTGCCGCTTCCGGGACGCCGCTCTGGCCGCGCTCAAGGCTGCCGGGCGGCCCTATCGGGTGGTGCTGGAAACCCCGAGCCTGTCGGTGCTTCGCGCCGCGGTGTCGGCGGGCCTGGGCGTCACCTGCCGCACCGAGATGTTCTCCGACCGGGTGCTCGACGACGCCGACCTGCCGCCGCTCCCGGCGGTCGGATATGCGAGCCACACGCGGGCAGACCCCCACCAGACGATCTCCCGCCTGGCGGACATCATGCAAACTGCGGTTCTCAACCTATGACCGAACGTCAAACCGAAGGTCTTGCCGACCTCGCTCTCGATCAGCTGTTCCGCAAGGCCCGCACGGCCAATGCCTGGAGCAAAGGGGCGGTGCCTGAAGCCTTGCTCCGCGAGATCTACGGTCTGGCTAGGCTCGGCCCGACCTCGGCCAACGTGTCGCCGGCGCGCTTCCTGTTTCTGGTCACATCGGAGTCCAAGGCCCGCCTGGCTCCTCACGTTTCCAGCGCGAACTGGCCCAAGACCCTGGCCGCGCCGGTCACGGTCATCATCGGCTATGACCTCGACTTCGCCGAGCGGATCCCCGAGCTCTTCCCACACAATCCTGGCGCCAAGGCCTGGTTCGCCGACCGGGAGGTCGCCGCGATCACGGCGCTGCGGAACGGGACCTTGCAAGGGGCCTATCTGATGCTCGCCGCGCGGGCGCTCGGCCTCGATTGCGGACCGTTGTCGGGCTTCGACCACGCCGGCGTCGACAGGGAGTTCTTCGACGGCACTGCCGTCGTCAGCAACTTCATCTGCAACCTCGGTTACGCAGATCCGGTCGGGCACTTCGATCGCTTGCCGCGCTTGGCCTTCGGAGACGCCTGTCGGGTACTGTAGCGGCTTGGGCGGTTCCTCAAAGCAGATCGAGCGACCCCGGCGCGGGCTCGATCGCGAGCCGCCTGGGCCTTTCACTCGGCCACCGGATGACTACATCTCTGCCCTCAAGCAACGTGCGATTTTTGGCGCGTTGGCCAATGTGCGAGCCTCCGGAGGGCATTGAAATGAGCGCTGCGACTGAGACCGTCATCCTTGCGGGCGGGTGCTTCTGGGGCATGCAGGATCTCATCCGCAAGATGCCCGGCGTGATCTCCACCCGCGTCGGCTATTCGGGCGGCGACGTATCGAACGCCACCTATCGCAATCACGGGACCCACGCCGAGGCGATCGAGATCACCTTTGACCCCGCCTCGCTCACCTATCGCCTGCTGCTCGAGTTCTTTTTCCAGATCCACGACCCAACCACTCTGAACCGGCAGGGCAATGATCTCGGCGTCAGCTATCGCTCAGCGATCTACTACACCAACGAGGTCCAGAAGGCGGTCGCGCTCGACACCATCGCGGACGTGAACGCTTCGGGCTTGTGGCCGGGCAAGGTGGTGACCGAGGTCGAGCCCGTCGGTCCGTTCTGGGAGGCCGAACCGGAGCACCAGGACTACCTGGAAAGGATCCCCAACGGCTACACCTGCCACTTCGCCCGACCAAACTGGAGGCTCCCCGTTCGCGCGGCCGCCGCCCAGTCCTAGCCGATCGCTTAATCCAACGCCGAGATGAGTTGGGGGAATACCTTGCCCACCTTGCTGAGGAGGTAGTCCCCGTAGGTCCCCTCGAATGCGTGCGGACTGGCCTTGTCCCATCGATCGGATCCATCGGCCGCCTCTAAGACGGTCGCCGCAACGGTTGGCAGCGGCTTCAATTCCGCCGCGAAGTCCGGGTCGAAGAACAGCGGGAATGAGAGGCGGTCCAGGCCGCTGCGGTTCAGCACGCGATGGGGCGTGGACCGATAGCGACCGGCGGTCAGCCGTTCGAGCATGTCGCCGATGTTGCAGACCAGGGTCCCTTTGATCGGTGGGGCTTCGATCCAACCGCCCGGCGTTCGGATCTGCAGACCGCCCTGTTCGTCCTGCGCCAGCAGAGTGAGAAGGCCGTAGTCGGTATGTTCGCCAACCCCCCAGGCAGGATCAACGTCCTGACCCGACGCCGGCGCCGCGGGATAATGGAAGATCCGGAACAGGACCGTCGGGTCGCCCGTGTATGTCCTGGCGAAATAGTCCCGCTCGAGACCAAGGCTAATGGAGAAGGCCTCCATGAGCAGACTTGCCGCTCGGGTCGTGGCGAGCATGTAGGCGGCGACTGTGCGCTGAAGCTCTGGAACCTGGGCGGGCCAGAGATTGGCGCCGTGCATCGGACGTCCCTGGGCGACCCGTGCATCGTCAGGACCCAGTTCGACTCCCAGATAGAGGCCTTCCTTCAGGTCAGGCCGTCCCGAGGTGAGCTCACCGCCCACTGGGAAGTAGCCGCGCCATGCGCGACCGCCGCGCGCCATGGCGATCTGCATCTTGTCGGCCAGGGGGAGGGCGAAGAACGCACGGCTCAGGGTCTCGAGGTCTTCCAGGAGCCCTGGAGGTATGCCGTGACCGGTCAGATAGAAAAACCCATGAGCCTCGCAGGCGTGAGCCAGGGCCTCCGACACCGCTGCGCATCCGGCGGCGTCCGATCGCTCAAAGAGGCTGCTCATATCGATAATCGGTAGGTCGTTGGTCATTCGATAGCTCGCCGCCGCTGCCGCGCTTTGGGCCATCGTCCGCTGTGACCTGCTCGAGATGCAGCGTCTGGCGCTGCCTGCCGGCGAGCAGCTAGCCCGGAAGAGGGCAAAGACGCAGGCATGTGGCTGCCAAGTTACGTGTGTCGATCGGTTTTTCAACGATCGCGTGGGCGTCTACATTGCGCAACATATCGACATTTCCGGTGACGTAGACGACCGGGATTTCGCCCAGCTCGGCCTTGATCGCCCGTACGGCGTCGATGCCAGTGCCGCCGCAGATCCGCACGTCGGCAGTGATCAAATCGGGGCGGTGGCTGATGGCGCTGGCGAGAGCCTCGCCTGGGCTGTCTGCGATGTCGAAACTTCGATACCCCAGGGCTTCCAAGGAGGTCTCGATGTCCAAAGCGATCAGGATCTCATCCTCGATGATGAGCACGTGACCTTGCAACGATTGGCCCATGGCGTTCCTCCTGGGGCCCCCCAGGAAGCAGGGCATCGTGAGTCCCGCAGTTCGGCCAGTCAACTTTTGCGAAGACCGCGGCCGAACCGTCACGTTCGTGTTTTGTTCTTGCTTCAAGCTGAGCCTTGTGAGATGCTCATCATCTGATGCCGGTAGGGCGCACGTCGGGCGCTAGATGGGCGTTCTCAGCAGGAAAGGCGAGGCAAGGATGGCTGGTTATCGGCCGGCGCGCGGCGGCGCGCTCGAAACGATGGCGGACTTTTATGACCGTCGCACGCGGGAGGTCGCGAAGCTCGGCCGTAAGGCGGAGGCGGTAGCACATAAGGCCTATGGAGATGCTCTGAGGTCGGGAACGGATTTGGTTCTTCGTACCCAGGAGGAGGTCAAACGCTTCGGGGCGAAGCTGCTCGATGATCGCAAGCCGGTCGTCAGGCAGTCGCCCCAACCGCCTGGCGGCGATCAGGCGCCGCGGGCCAAGGTCGATCTGAATCGCAATCCTGTGGTGAGGGCCGTCGCCGGAGACGTGGCGCAGGGGGTTGGCAATGCTGCCGGCATTGTGAGGGGCGGCGTCCATGCAGTGGAGGGTCTCGCCGAAGGCGCGGTATTCCTCCAGCGGCTGTTAAATCCATCAGACGTGTTACTGAGCCCGGCAGGTCAGTCGGCGGCTGCACAGCTGGTCGGAGCCGCATCGCGGGGCGTGGATTATGTCCGCAAGGGCGTCGCTGACCCGCAGATCGTCGTCCGCGACGTGCGCGACAAGGCGCATCAGATGCGTGTGGATCTGGATCCCACCGCGACGCGTGCGGCGCCGACGGTGAGAGAGGAGGTTCAGCGCCGGCTGAACATCGGCATGAACCAAGGTGAACTTGCGTTCGATGTGGCATCATTCCCGTCGGCGGGCCCCTAGCCAAGAGTGTGAAGGGCCTTCGTACGGCTTCCAAGGCAGAGAAGTATCTGGGGCAGGGGTTCACGCCTGCTAAGGCGGCTCATTTGGCTGAGCCTTACCCGAAGTACGGGATGGGCCACCACTACGGCCCGCGGCGAATGGCCCTCCCGCGCAGCTACAGCGAGAGCGTCTTCAATCGCCTGAAGCCGGAGGGTATCACCCGGGGTGACATGTACGAACTTCACTACAAGGTCGACCCCGAGTTCAAGGGAACTGGATTTCCTGCAAGGGTCGGCGGAGGCGGATGGAGTGGCGCAGGTCTCGGGTTGAAGGAATACGGCCTAGCGGGGCGGATCTGGCACGGTAGTCCGGCCCCTCTGAAGGCGCGCGTAGGAGGTCTGGGAGGCGCCGCCGGCGCGGTTGCGCACGGAATGATAGACGAGGAGGACTCCTGGTGAGCGTCAGACCGGAAGCGGAATTCCGAACCGAACTTCCCTATGACGGCATTGAAGACGAGATAGACTTCGTGGAGTTCCCCGGTCGAAGCGTAACTGAGGCGATCGCAGCGATGCTTGCAGGTCTCGGCTACGATGTGTCGGCTCCGATCCATGCCGCCGAGCACGGCTGGGAGCTCGATGCCTGCGCAAATGGCCGGCGCTTCTGGCTGCAGATCACTCGCATGGATGAGGAGGTCTGCAACCTCATGACGATGGACATGACTTGGCGCATCTGGCGCATGCAGCCCAGCTTCAAGGAGTTTCTGACGCAACTAGATACAGCGCTTCGTGGGGATGGACGTTTCAGCCAGATCGGTTGGTTTCGGAACTCGAAGGACGAGACCCGATCGTCACATCCGGTCGAGGCGTCGTGAAGATGGGATGACCGATGTCCCTCACGTGAGGCCAGTGGAAGCTGTCTTGCCCCGGGGAACAGACTTGCAGCTGCTGGCCGCCGCTCGCGTAGTCGAGGGAAATGGAAAGCAGCGTGTTTCCCCATGCGAAGCCGCCGTTCGGGCGTGTTCGCATCGCTGGGGAAAAGCGACACTGAACGCGCTACCATAAATGCGCCTAAGGAATATTATCGGAAATGATACCGTGCTGTGCATGGCGTTGTGCGGACGTTTGGAAGCGCACCGTCGCCGCAGCCGCGTGAATATGGCAACCGTCGCGCTTTGCACGTCTTTCGTCGCATTCCACCGGCTCCTGGCCCCTCGATCCCGCTAACGAGGCGCCATGCCGTCGATGCTGATCGACACCTCCCAGATCCCGCCCCGCCCACGGAATGTCCGGCGGCTCTTCACCCATCATGTTTCGCGCCCGGTTACTCGCCTCGATTGTAGTTCTCCACGTCGTGGTTTTTGGCGGGACGTTCGCGCGCGCGGACGTGTTCGAGATAGACGACGTGGGGAACGCGATCCTTATTTCAGCTTCGCTGGGGAATGAGGCGGTCGGAACGCCCATGCATCCTCGCGCTCCGCGCCCCGCCTTGGCGGAAATGTTCCGGACCAGCGGCGAGCAATCCTTGGTCAGCGACCGTCTGATAGAAGCGGTCGCCTGGACGGAGTCGCGCTTCAATGTCAGCGCCGTCTCGCCGAAGGGCGCCCGCGGAGTGATGCAATTGATGCCGGGCACGGCGCGCGGATTGGGCGTTGATCCCCGTGATCCAGCCCAGAACATTCGCGGCGGTGCAGCCTATCTGCGCACCCTGCTCGACCAATTCGACGGCGACATCGTCAAGACCCTGGCCGCCTACAACGCCGGACCGAACGCGGTGCGCCGTCACGGCGGTCCGCCACCCTACGCCGAGACCCAGGCCTACATCGCCCAGGTGCTCAATCGCCTGGCCGATCAGGCCCAGAATGATCGCTGAGACCCTACACATGAAGCGCAACTTCGCCCTGGCGTTCGCCGCTGCCCTCGCCGCCGGCCCGGCCGCCGCCCAGGGCGTCGAGCTCGATCCTGCCGGTTCCTCGCCGATGCTCTCGGCGCTGAACTGGTTGCAGGGCAGCCTGATGGGCAACGTCGCGACCGCGGCCGCGGTCATCGCTATCGGCGTCATCGGCTTCCTGATGTTGACCGGCCGGATGGACTGGCGCCGCGGCGTTGTCGTTGTGATGGGCTGCTTCATCCTGTTCGGCGCAGCGGCCATCGTCGCCGGTATCCGCCAGGTTGCGGGTGGCGGCTAAACGTGTCGGGCGCGCTTGCCTCAGACCCCATGTTCACGGCGCTAACGCGCCCTCAGATGCTGGGCGGCGTCACCTATAGCTATGCGGTGCTCAACTTGATCGTCACGGTCGAGGTCTTCCTGGTGAGCCGGTCATTCTGGGCGCTGGGCGTCGCCGTGCTGTTACATGTCGCCGGCTATATCGGCTGCGCGCGGGAACCGCGCTTCTTCGACCTTTGGATCGTCCGTGCGAGCCGCTGCCCCCGGGTGCGCAACCACGGCTTCTGGCGCGCGAACAGCTACGCGCCGTGACCGTTTTCGCCTCCTTCGGCCTAGGCGCAGCGCTTGCGCCCAGGGAGGCGCGTGTGGGCGACCGCCTGCCCTACGCGCGACACGTCGACGACGCGACCATCGAGACGCGCGATGGCATGCTCATGCAGGTCCTGCACCTGCGCGGCTTCCCGTTCGAGACCGCCGACACCGAGGAACTGAACTACCGGAAGTCCGTGCGCGACACGATGTTGCGCTCGATCGCCTCGTCGCGGTTCGCCGTTTATCACCATGTGGTGCGGCGGCGGGCCGAGGCCGCGCTGCGGGGCCATTTCGACGACCCGTTCAGCGCCGCACTCGACCGCGACTGGCGGGAACGCCTGGCTGGGCGGCAGCTCTATACGAACGAGCTGTTCCTCACCCTCGTGCGCCGGCCGCTTCAAGGCCGGCTCGGGCTGCTGGACATGGTGGCGCGAGCGCCTGACCGTCGCGCAGCGGGACAGGGACAGGACCTGCGCGAACTCAATGCCGCGCGCGACGCGTTCCTGGCCGGCCTGGCGCCCTACGGGGCCAGACTCCTAACCGCCTATGACAGCGAGAGCGGGCTCTGCTCGGAGCCGATGGAGTTCATCTCGGCAATTTCGAACGGCGAAGTGCGGCCTATGCTGTTGCCGCGTGGCGACCTCGGGACCCACCTCCCGACATCCCGGCTCAGCTTCGGCCTGGACGCCATCGAATGCTCGCCCGGCCCCAGCGGCGCGGCCCGCGGCTTCGCCGCGATGCTGTCGATGAAGGACTACCCGGCCCGCTCGTCGCCCGGGCTGTTGGACGGGCTGGGAAAGCTGCCCTTCGAGCTGGTGCTGACTGAGAGCTTCGCGTTCGTGGAACGCCAGCCGACCCTTGACCGCATGAACCTGGCGCTGCGCCGCATGCGGGCCAGCGACGACGACGCCATCAGCCTCAAGCGTGAGTTGATCGAGGCCAAGGATGAGGTCGCCTCCGGCCGCGCCGTGTTCGGCGAGCATCACCTGACCATGATGATCCGCGCCGGCGACTTGGGCGAGCTCGACGCCGCTGTCGCCGAGGCCAGGGGCGCCTTTACGGAATCCGGCGTGATCGCGGTGCGCGAAGACGTCGGCATGGAACCCGCATTTTGGGCTCAATTCCCAGGTAATTTCAAAGACATCGCGCGGAGAGCTCTGATCTCGTCCGCCAATTTTGCAGGGCTGGCCAGCTGCCACAACTACCCGCTGGGCCAGGCGGACGGGAACCACTGGGGACCGGCGATCACGGTTCTGGAGACCACCTCGGGGTCGCCCTACTACTTTAGTTTCCACAAGGGCGACCTCGGCAACTTTACGGTCATCGGCCCGTCCGGCGGCGGCAAGACCGTCCTGCTCACGTTCCTGATGGCCCAAGCGCGGAAGGTCTCGCCCAGCCTCTTCTACTTCGACAAGGATCGGGGCGCCGAGATCTTCATACGCGCTGTCGGCGGACGCTACGACCTGATCAGACCGGGCGAGCCAACCGGGTTCAATCCGCTGGCGATGGAAGACAACCCGGCCAACCGCGCGTTCCTGTCGGAGCTGGTCATGCGGCTGACTTCCGCTGGCGGCGAGGCCACGGCGGACGAGCGCGCGACCATAGCTGACGCCGTCGATGCGAACTTCGCCCAGGCGCCGCGCTATCGTCGGCTGCGCTACTTCCAAGAACTGTTCCATGGCCTGCGCCGTCCGGCCATGGGCGACCTCGCCAGCCGCCTGTCCCCCTGGTTCGGCGACGGCGAACATGCCTGGCTGTTCGACAACGAGAGCGACGGCCTGGACCTGAGCCGCGGGGTCGTCGGGTTCGACATGACCCGTATCCTCGACACCCCGCATACCCGCACGCCCGCGATGATGTACCTCTTCCACCGCGTGGAGCAGAGCCTGGACGGGCGGCCCTCGCTGATCGTCGTGGACGAGGGCTGGAAGGCGCTCGACGACGACGTGTTTGTCCAGCGGATTCGCGACTGGGAGAAGACCGTCCGCAAGCGCAACGGCGCGGTCGGGTTCGCCACCCAGAGCGCCTCGGACGCGCTCGAGAGCCGCATCGCCTCGGCCATCGTAGAGCAGGCCGCGACACAGGTCTTCCTGCCGAACCCCAAGGCCCAGCGGCGTGAGTATGTCGAAGGCTTCGGCCTGACCCAGCACGAGTACGATCTGGTCAGGACCTTGCCGGACACCTCCCGCTGCTTCCTGGTCAAGCAGGGCGACGACAGCGTGGTCGCCCGACTGAACCTGAAGGGACTGGAGCACCACCTGATGGTGCTCTCAGGTACTGAAGCTTCCGTGCGCCGGTTAGACGCCTTGCGCGCGCGCGTCGGCGACGACCCCGCCGATTGGTTGCCGCTGCTGGTCCAAGGAGCGGCGACGTGATCGAAGCCTGTCCAGCTCCGCCCGCATCCATCGGCATGGTCCGCGGCCTGATGCAGACCGTCGACTGCGGCGTCCGCGTCTTCGCCGAGAGCGGCTATGAGGCGCTGACCGCGCCGCCTTCCCCCTTCCCCACCATCGTCACCGCGTTGCTGACTCTCTATGTGGCCTTCGTGGGCTGGGGACTGATGAGCGGTCGCGGCCCGCGGCTGGCTGACACGCCCCAGATCGCCGTCAGGATCGGGGCCATCCTGGCGCTGACTACCGCGTGGCCGATCTTCCAGGCCCTGGTGTTGGACAATGTCTTCGACGGCCTGACCGTGTTCGCGGCCGTCCTGACGGGCCCGATCCGCCAGGCTGGAGCTGGCGACATCTGGGCCGAGCTGCAGTCGGCCTACGACCAGATCGTCGTGACCGCCGCGGCGCTGGCGACCGCGCCCGACCCGGACGCCCTCCCCGGGGGACCGGCGGCGACAGCCGAGGTTCTGTGGTCAGCATCGACCGCATTGTTGGCCGGCACGCTCGGGGTCGTCCTGGTGGCCAAGATCGTGGCGGGTGTGCTTACCGCCCTGGGGCCTATCGCGATAGCGCTGATGCTGCTGGCCCATACGCACAGCCTGTTCGCCGGCTGGCTGAGAGCGCTGATCATTTCCGCGCTGGCGCCGTTCGCCGCGACCCTCGGCCTGGCGTTGTTGCTGGCATTACTCGAACCGCGGCTGGCGAGCCTGGCGGCCATGCGCGCGTCAGGCGTGTTTGATCTCGCCGTCGTCGCCGGGGTCGCGACCCTGATCTTCATCTTCGCCGCCGCCCAGGGTTGCCTGGTGCTGATGATGGGCGTCGTCGGCGCGAGTTTCGTCCTGCCGCGTGCGCAGCCGGCCACCGAAACCGCGGCGCCCTCACCCACGCGCAACGACTGGCGCGAGGCGGCGCCCGCGCCGTCGCGCGCGGCGCAGGTGGCTGACGCAGTGCGCCGCATCGACATGCGCGACACATTCGACGCTCAGGAGGGCCGGCTCCATGTCGCCGTCTCGCACCGAGCGATCGCCGACGGCGATGGCGGGATCGCGCCCGCCCGCCTCGGCGACCTTCAGCGGCGAAGCCGATCCGCCGCGCCCCGTGACGGGCTAGCCCCATGAAGATGCTTAAGAACCGGAACGACCCTCAGGCCTACTACCAGGCGGCAGAAACCTGGGCTCAGGACACCGAGGCGCGTCGCGCGGCGTCCGTGACCTTGGCCTGGCGCGTGGCGGGCGCGGCCTGCGCGGTGGCGGTGCTGGAAGGACTGGCCCTGGCTCTGCTGATGCCGCTCAAGACCGTCGTGCCCTACACGCTGACCGTCGACCGCCAGTCGGGCTATGTCGAAATGGCGCGCGGCGTGAAGCTGGGTGAACTCAGCGAGCGCGAGGCGGTGACGCAGGCGTTCCTGGCCCAGTATGTCATGGCGCGCGAGACCTTTGACGCCGCCGACCTCAACGCCGATTATCAGAAGGTGGCCGCCTGGTCGGCGGGCCGCGCGCGCGCCACCTGGCTGCGGGCCTATGACCGGAACAATCCGCAAAGCGTGCTGAACCAGACGCCGGCGACGACCGTGGTCAGCACCAGGATTCGCAGCATCTCGATGCTCAACCCGACGACGGCCTTGGTCCGGTTCGAGACGGAGCGCCTGGACGCCGGACAGGACCGCGCCCAGCCCGCTGGCGCTTGGTCGGCGGTCGTCACCTTCCGCTACAACGACGCCCCGATGCGGATGCAGGACCGGTTCATCAATCCGCTCGGCTTCCAGGTCACCGACTATCGGCGCGACGCCGAGAGCGCGAGCGGGCGTCCCTATGTCCGAAGGACCGCGCCGTGAGGTGGGCCGCCCTCCCCGCTGCGGCGCTTTTGTTATGGGCGGGCGCTGCGTTCGCCGTCGTGCAGCCGGCGCCGGGCCAGCTCGACCCGCGAATTCGCTCGGTGGCCTATGACCCAGGCCAGGTGGTCGAGGTGACCGGCCACCTCGGCTACCAGATGATGATCGAATTCGCGCCCGGAGAGCGGATCGAGAACGTCTCCATCGGCGACAGTCAGGACTGGCAGGTGACCCCGAACCGCCGCGCCGACCTGCTGTTCCTGAAGCCGCTGGAGGCCGGGGCGGCCACCAACATGACGGTGGTGACCAATCGCCGACGCTACAGTTTCCTGCTGCGTACGCGGGAGGCCAGCGGCCCCAAGGACCCCCGGCTGATCTTCGGTCTGCGCTTCGACTACCCGCCCGAGCCGGAGCCGGAGCCTGCGCCGCCGTCGCCAGAGCCAGAGCCGCCGTTGGAACGCAACGCCGCTTACACCTACACAGGATCGCCCGGTCTCGCCCCGGCGCGGGTGTTCGATGACGGCCGCTCCACCTGGTTCGCCTTCGCCGAAGGCCCGGAGACGCCGGCGATCTTTGCCATGGACGCCAGCGGCGCGGAGTCGGTGGTCAACTCCTCGGTCCGGGGGGACTACGTCATCGTCGATCAGGTCGCCCCAGCCTTCATGCTGCGCCGGGGCAAGGAAACCCTGACCCTGCATAACGACGCCTGGCGCGCGCCGGCGCCGGGGCCGGACAGCCCGCTGCCGCGACCGAAGAAGCGCTGGAGCCTGCCGTGGGGCAAATCCCGATGAACCAGCCTGCCGAAACGGAACTGCCGACCGCGCCCACAGCCGTGGCCAAGCCCCCGAACCCCTGGGTCCTGCCGCTCGGCGTCGGCGCCGTCGTCGCCGCTGGGGTGATGGTGTTCGCCGCCATGAGCTCGAACCGAGCGGAAAAGCAGGCGGCGCCTGCTGCGTCGGCGGTGTTCGATCCGCCTCCCCCGCCGATCGAGCCCATGATCGAACCCGACGCAGTGGTCAGTGCCGACGACCCGCCGGCGGCTCCCCACATGATGGGGCTGAATGAGGCGCCTCCCGAGGCAGAGCGCGCCCTGCCCGGCCTGGGCGCGGCGACAATGCCGGATCAGGCTCGCCGCGCGCCGGCGCTGATTGTCGACCTGAGCGGGCCGATCGGCGCGCCGGGCGCCGCTCCGGCCGCCGTCCCCGAGCCGATGAACCCCGCCACGGTCGTCGCCACGGACGCCAAGGGCGACAGCGACAACGCATTTGCGCGGCGCGTCTCCAGCGAGGCGGTGGGAACGGCGCAATCCTCCCGCATTGCTCGGCCCGACCTGACCGCGCCGCAGGGGACGATGGTGCCGGCGGTGCTGGAGACCGCCATCAACTCCGACCTGCCGGGCTTTGCGCGCGCCGTGGTCAGCCGCGACGTGCGGGCGTTCGACGGGTCCAGCGTGGTCATCCCGCGCGGCTCCAAGTTAGTGGGTCAATATCGCAACGCGGTCGCGGCCGGACAGTCGCGCGCCTTCGTCGTGTGGACCCGTCTGATCCGGCCCGACGGCGTGACCATCGACCTGGGATCGCCGGGCGCCGACGCGCTGGGCCGGGGTGGCCTTGAGGGTCAGACCGACCGCCATTTCCTCCAGCGCTTCGGCGCCGCCATCTTGCTCTCGGTGATCACCGCGGCGGCGGTCGGCGACAACGATCGGGACGTGGTGGTGATCGGCTCGGCCCAGGACGCCGGTCGGATCGCGGAGATCGCCCTGCGCAAGCAGATCGACATTCAGCCGACTATCAAAGTGCTGCAGGGCACCCCCATCCGGGTGTTCGTCGCCAAGGACCTGGTCTTCGAGAGCGCGGCCCGCCGATGAGCGCCTCACTATCGGAGGCGGTCTATCTCCGCACCTATCTGGCCCCGCTCAGCGCCTGGCTGGAACAGCCCGACGTCACCGACATCCTGGTCAACCGGCCCGGAGAGATCTGGGTGGAGCGGCTGGGCGCGGGGCTGGAGCGGGTCGAGGCTCCGCTGCTGACCGCCCAGATTCTTGGACGTCTTGTCCAACAGATGGCCAGCCTCGCGCGGCAGGGACTCAATCGTGAACACCCACTGCTGTCGGCGTCCCTGCCCGATGGCGCGCGGGTTCAGGTGGTGATCCCCCCTGCGACGCGGGGCGACATCGCCCTGGCGATCCGCCGCCACGTCGTCTTCGACCTGACGCTCGCTGACTACGAAGCCGAGGGAGCGTTCGCCGAGGTCGCTGGGAAGCGCGCCAATTCGTCCGAAGACGAGCCGCTGCGAGCGAGGCTGGACGCCGGTGACATCGGCGGTTTCCTGCGCGCGGCGGTCCGAGCCCGCAAGACCATCGTCCTCTCCGGCGGCACGGCCAGCGGCAAGACGACCCTGCTCAACGCCCTGCTGAAGGAAATTCCCCAGAACGAGCGCCTGATCGCCATCGAGGATGCTGCCGAAGTCCGGCTTGACCATGCGAACGCGATCGGCCTGATCGCAGCGCGCGGCGTGGCGGGCGAGGCCCAGGTGACCGCCGAGGACTTGCTGCAAGCCTGCCTGCGCCTACGCCCAGACCGCATACTGATGGGTGAATTGCGCGGGCGCGAGGCGTTCAGCTTCCTGCGCGCTGTCAATACCGGCCACCCGGGCTCGATCACCACTGTACACGCGGACACGACGCGCGGCGCGTTGGACCAGATTGCGCTGATGACCCTGCAGGCCGGCTTGAACATTGGGTGGAGCGAGATTCAAGCCTATGTCAGCCAGGTCGTTGATATTGTCGTTCAGCTGAGTCGTCGCGATGGCAAGCGAAGAGTGACCGATATTCTTCACAATATTTAGTAAATACCTATAAACCAAACTATATACATGGCCGCAGGTACCTTAAATCTGATCGCAGATTTGTGCGCGTTCGTCGAATACGGAGGCGAGGCTAGCTGAGGATGACGCAAATACACCGTCCGGATCGCCGCTAGCGGCATCCGCATGCGTCCCATTTCAGACGGTGTCCATGAACTCACTCGCACGCTACGGCGTTGTCCTCGCCCTCGTCGGATCTGTCGGTGCAGGCGCTGGACTTACCATCACCACCTTGTCGAAGAAGTCTGAGGCTGTCGCCAGCGCTGCGTTTGCGCCGACCGAGCCCGCGGACGCAGTACGGCTGGCCAAGCAGGCCACCTTCGGCCCGACCCAGGCGGTCGTGGACCGCATCGTGGCGGTCGGCGCCGAGGCCTGGGTCGACGAGCAGATCGCGCTCCCGGCCAGCAGCACCTACAAGGACTTTACCGGTTCGCGCTATGCGCAGCCCGACTGCAGCACCGCGAGCGACATGCATCTCTGCATGCAGCTGTACTACCGCGCCCAACCGGTGGTGATGCGTTTCTATACGAACGCATTGAGCAAGCCTGACCAGCTGCGCCAGCGGGTCGCCTTCGCCCTGTCCCAGATGATTGTGACATCCGGCCTCAAGGTCGAGCGGACGGCGGGCACCGCCTCCTTCCAACAGATCATGCTGAACAACGCCTTCGGCAACTACCAGACGATCCTCCGCGAGGTGACGCTCAACCCGGCCATGGGCGACTACCTCGACATGGCCACGTCGGTCCGCGGCGCGCCGAACCAGAACTATGCCCGCGAGCTGATGCAGATCTTCTCGATCTATCCGTCGACGCTCAACCGCGACGGCACCCTGCTGGTGGACGCCAACGGCCAGACGACCCCGACCTACACCGAGCAGGACGTCAACGAGGTCGCCCGCGCCCTCACTGGCTGGACCTATGCACGCTACGGGACGAACCCCGTCTGGCACGAGCGCAATACCAACTACGCCGTGCCGATGATCCAGTATCCGGCCAGCTACAAGGGTCAGTATTTCGACAGCGGATCGAAGCAGTTCCTCGGCCGCAGCGTCCCCGCCGGCGCCACGCCGCAGCAGAACCTGGACGCCGTCATCGCCGCGGTGTTCTCGCACCCCAACGTCGGCCCTCACGTCTCCAAGCAGCTGATCCAGCACCTAGTCACGGCCAACCCCTCGCCCGGCTATGTCGAGCGCATAGCCGCCGTCTTCGACGATAACGGCACGGGCATCCGCGGCGATCTGAAGGCCGTGGTCCGCGCTATCCTGCTCGACCCTGAGGCGCGAGGCTCGGTCAAGACCGACGAGGCCTATGGAAAGGTCAAGGAACCCGCGCTCTTCATGACCAGCTTCCTGCGGATCATGGGCGCGACCTCCGACGGCTTCTTCGCCTACTCCAAGGGCCACGACCTGAACCAGCGGGTGTTCGAGGCGCCCAGCGTCTTCAACTTCTATGCTTGGGACTTCCCGCTGGCGCAGGGCGACGGCCTGGCCAGCCCGGCCAGCAAGCTGCTGGGCGGCGCGCTCGACAACGAACGCCACAACTTCATGTTCAACTACACGATCATCGACGACATCCTCGGGACCGGTCGCGACTATCGGCCCATACCGTTCCTGGGCAGCAACACCGGCACCAAGGTCAACTGGAAGCAGTGGGAAACCTTCGGCTCGAACGTCGACGGCATGATCAACCGGATGGACCTGCTGCTGCTGAACAACAGCATGAGCATCAACCAGCGCGCGGCGCTCAAGAGGGCGATGCTGGCGGTCACCGATCCCAACGCCACCGTCCAAGCGCGTAAACGCGCCCAGACCGGTCTCTACATTGTGATGACCTCCCCTCAATTCCAAGTCGATCGGTAACGCGATGACCCTTTCGAGACGCGACTTCGGCCGACTGGCCTTGGGCTCCAGCGCCGCCGCCACCCTCGGCACGCTCGGCCTCACCTCGGCCCTGGCCCAGAGCCAGCCCGACTACCGCGCCGTGGTGACCATCTTCCTCTATGGCGGCAACGACGGGTGGAACACCCTGGTGCCGATGGACGAGCGGCACGCGACCTATGCGCAACTCCGCGGCCCGTCCGTGGCGCTGTTCAAGGAGGATCTGGCGCCGCTGCCGGGGACCAACTTCGGCATGCACCCGTCCTTCGCGCCGCTTGTTCCGCTGTGGAACCAGGGCGCCATGTCGTGGGTGCTGAATGTCGGCACGCTGCTGCGTCCACTGACCCGCGAACAGTTCTGGGAACATCCGGAATGGCGCCCCAGCAACCTGTCGTCGCACTCCGACGAGCAGGCTCACTGGCAGAGCATGCGCCCAGGCAGCATCCACCCCGACGGTGTGCTGGGACGAATGGCCGACACCCTGTTGCGGGCTGGCGAGCCGGCTCCTGCGGCCTCGCGGCTGATCTCCACCAATGGCGCCAACCTGGCGCTGATGGGCAACCAGGCCTCGCCGCTGATCCTGCCTTTGTACTCGCCCTTCGATCGAGCCGGCTACGACCCCGACACCACCGATCCGGAGGACATGGCGCGCAACGCAGCTCTCAAGGCGTTCGCCGATGGTCCTCACCCCAGCAAGGTGCAGGAACTGACCGCCAAGGGCTTCGAGGAATCGTACAAGGCCGGCGTGCAGGTGAACCCGATCCTGCGCGGCGAGGGGACGGCAGTCGATCAGGACTTCAACGACCCGGACGGAGCGTTCCGCGACACGCAGCTGTCACGGCAGATGCGCCTGATCGCGCGCATGATCGAGAAGCGCGGGGACCTCTCTCACAACCGCCAGCTCTTCTATGCGGGCCAGGGCGACTACGACACCCACGCCAACCAGGTTTCAGGTGGCCGGGTGCTGGGCGCCCACGCCGACCTGCTGACCGACGTCGCGCTCAGCATCACAAGCTTCTACGCAGCGATGCAGCGCATCGGCCTCGCGGATAAGGTGACGATCGTCACGATGTCGGACTTCGGCCGCACCTTTAAAGGCAACGGCTCGAACGGCACGGACCACGGCTGGGGCAACGCCTACTTCGTGGTCGGCGGCGCGCTGAAGCCGCAGACCATCCACGGCCTCTATCCGCGGCTGGCCTTCGGGACGGGCGACGATTCCGAGCACGAAGGCACCTGGATCCCAACAATCTCCAACGAGGAGTACTTCGGCGCCGTCGCCCAATGGTTCGGCGTTCCCTTAGCGCGCATGTCGTACGTCCTGCCGAACTGGTCAAATTGGTCCACCAACGGCCGCGGTCCGGTGCCCCTGTTCGGGTAGCCTCAGGGCCGGCCTCCGCGGCCCCTACCTGAGTGGCTCGCCTACTATGCTGGGGTGCTGGAACCGGCGGTCCAGAACCATCGGAAGGGCCGCGTCAGCGCCCGCCCTGCCCTGGCCAAGGACGGCGGCTGACGCCAGGGGCGCCGTGGGGTCATGTTTGACCGGCCCTGGCGCCCTGCTAGGCTTTCGTGAACAACGATAAGCTTGGGAGGCCGCCTTGGCCGGAACGCATCTGCCGAAGGCCTGCATCATCGGAGCAGGATGTTCCGGGTTCACGACCGCCAAGCGGCTGCGTGACTTCGGCATCGCCTACGACTGCTTCGAGATGTCCGACGAGGTCGGCGGCAACTGGTATTACAAGAACCCCAACGGGATGTCGGCCTGCTACGAGAGTCTGCACATCGACACTTCGAAGTGGCGGCTGGCTTTCGAGGACTTTCCGGTCCCTGCCGACTGGCCGGACTTCCCGCATCACGCCCAGCTCCACCAGTACTTCAAGGACTATGTAGACCACTTCGGTCTGCGTGAGACGATCACCTTCAACACATCGGTGCAGCGCGCCGTGCGCAACACCGAAGGCGTCTGGGAGGTAACTCTCTCGACCGGGGAGACTCGGCTTTACGACGTGCTTTTCGTCTGCAACGGCCACCACTGGAGCCCGCGCATCCCGGAATACCCCGGCGAGTTCGAGGGCCCGGCCTTCCACAGCCATGCCTATAGCGACCCGTTCGATCCGGTGGACATGCGCGGCAAGAACGTCGTCGTCGTCGGCATGGGCAATTCGGCGATGGATATCGCCTCGGAACTCGCCCAGCGGCCGATCGCCAAGAACCTATGGGTGTCGGCCCGGCGCGGGGTCTGGGTGCTGCCCAAGTACATGAACGGCAAGCCGTCGGACAAATCGGCCATGCCGTCTTGGATGCCCCGCAAGTTGGGCCTGTCGCTGGCCCGCAAGGCGATCAAGCGCTCGCTGGGCAATATGGAAGACTACGGTCTGCCCAAGCCCGACCACGAGCCCCTTGACGCGCACCCCTCTGTCAGCGGCGAGTTCCTGACCCGCGCCGGCTGCGGCGACATCAAGTTCAAGCCGGCGATCGAAGCGCTGGAAGGGCGCAAGGTCCGGTTCGCCGATGGCAGCGTCGAGGATGTCGACGCGATCATCTTCGCCACCGGCTACGACATGCGGTTCCCGTTCTTCGAGGATCCGAGCCTCGCGCCAGACGCCGATCATCGCCTGCCGCTGTTCAAGCGGATGATGAAGCCGGGCGTGCCGAACCTGTTCTACATGGCCCTGGCCCAGCCGCTGCCGACCTTGGTGAATTTCGCCGAGCAACAGGTGAAGCTGGCGGCGGCCTATCTGGCCGGCCTCTATCTACCGCCCTCGCCCGCCGAGATGGAGCAGATCATCGCCAAGGACGAGGCGACGCATCTTGGCCACTACTACGCAGCCAAGCGGCACACGATCCAGGTCGACTTCAACATCTACGTGGACGACTTGCGCAAGGAAGTGGCCCGCGGCGCCAAGCGTGCGCGGGCGGCGGGCAACCCGCTGCCGGTGCCGGCCCGTGCAGACAAGGCCGTGGCCTAGTCCGGCAGGCGCAGCTCCCCAGCGGCGATCCGCCCGAGGGTCTCAAGGAAGAAGGCGGGCTCCATGGCGGTGACCCGCGCCTCCAGGCTTTCCGGCGTGTCATCGGCCAGCACCGGAACTGTGCGGCGGCCGATCACCGGCCCGTGGTCATAGATCTCGTCCACCGCGTGGATCGTCGCGCCGCTTTCGGGCACACCTGCGGCGATCACCGCCTCGTGGACCCGCCGGCCGTACATGCCGTCACCGCCAAACTCGGGAAGCAGGCCGGGGTGGATGTTGAGGATGCGGTTGCGATAGCGGGCCAGGGTCTTGGGCCCGAGCCGGCGCAGATAGCCGGACAGCACTACCAGTTCGACTTCGGCCTCTTCCAGCGCCTGAGCCAGGCGCGCATCGGCCGCGTCAGGGTCGGCCTGGGTCGGGATCACCAGCTGCGGGATGCCTCGTTCGGCAGCGAAGACCAAGGCCCCGGCGTTGCGATTGTTGCTGACCACCAGACAGCCCTTGGCCAGCAGCGCGCCGGCCTTGGCGGCCTCGACGATGGCTCGCATGCTGGTTCCGTTCCGTGACGCGAGAAAACCAAGCTTAAGCATTGGACTGCTCACGCAATTCCCCGCTCAGCTCATGTTCGAACCGCAGGCCGTCAAACGCCGGCTCGACACCTTCGGGAAGCTTCTGAACCAGGTCGACGTAGTCGAGATCGATGTGCATGTTGGTCAGGATAGCGCGGCATGGCTTCAGCCGATCGATCCATTCGAGCGTGCGCTCGACGTGAGCGTGGGTCGGATGCGGGCGCCAGCGCAGCGCGTCGACGATCCAGACGTCGAGGTCGGAAAGCGCGTCCATGGCGGCATCGTCGAGGTTCACGACATCGCTGGAATAAGCCACATTTCCAAAGCGATACCCGATAGATCTCACACCGCCGTGGTCCTGATCGAAGGTCGTCACGGGAATGTCGCCAGATGGCCCGGCCACGCGCCACGCCGCGCCATGCGGCCCCAGCGGCACGATGTCGGCGATGGCCGGATAGCCGCCCTCGCCCTGGAAGATGTAGCCGAAGCGGCGCTGCATGGACTCCGCCGTGGCGCCATCCATGTGGCAGGCGATGCGCGCCCGCTGGCGGATGAAGAAGGCGCGGATATCGTCGATGCCGTGGGTCTGGTCGGCGTGATCGTGGGTCAGCAGCACCGCGTCCAGCCGTTTGGCGCCCGCCTCGGAAGTCTGCCAGACCAGGTCTGGCGAGGTGTCGACGATCAGGGTCGTCTCACTCTCGGGGGCCTCGCCTCGCCGACGGACCATCAGCGAGCAGCGACGGCGACGGTTCTTCGGGTTGGCGGGATCGCAGGCTCCCCAATCGCCGTCCGCGCGCGGAACGCCGCCGGACGACCCGCAGCCGAGGATCGTGAACTCCAGGGCCCCGCTCACGGCCGCGGTATCCTGTCGAACAGCGCGAAGAAGGCGTCCTCGGTGCGGCGCTCTGCGTCGTGGTTCGACCAGCCGCGGACCTGGGCCAGCTTGTGCAGCACGTCAGGCAGGTAGGCCGGCTCATTGCGGCGGCCGCGATGCGGCACGGGGGCGAGGTAGGGGCAGTCGGTTTCAACGATGATGCGGTCAGCCGGCATGTCGCGGACAATGGCGCGGACGTCCTCCGCGGTCTTGAAGGTGGCGATGCCGGAAACTGAGAACCACGCCCCCAGCTTCGCTGCGCGCGCGGCCAGCTCCGCGCCGGACGTGTAGCAGTGCATCAGGATCTTGAACGGGCCGGCGGCGTGTTCCTCTTCGAGGATGTCGCCCATCACCTCGTCCGCCTCACGGGTGTGGACCACCAGCGGCAGGCCGCTCTCGCGGGCCGCGCCGATGTGGGCGCGGAACACCTGAGCCTGGATGTCACGCGGGCTCAGATCGTAGTGGAAATCGAGGCCGGTCTCGCCGATGCCGACCACACGCGGGTCGGCGGCCAACGCGATCAGGTCGGCGGCGCTGAGCTCGGGATTCTCCTTGGCCTCGTGCGGGTGAGTGCCGACCGTGCACCAGATGTCCGGATGGTCGGCCAGGGCCCGTACCTTGTCGAAACCCGAGACCTTGTCGCTGATGTTGACCATCAAGCCGATGCCCGCCGCGCGGGCGCGCGCGATCACCTCGTCGCGGTCCTCGTCGAACTGGTGGGCGTGCAAGTTTACGTGGCTGTCGATCAGCATTCGGAATGTCAGGCGCGCGCGGCGGCGCGCAGTTCGGCAAGGGCGGTGAAGAAGGCGTCGGAGCGGTCGAGGTTCACCGCTTCGACCTCGCGCGGCAAGCGCTGGAGCGTCTCCCACGCCGAGGCCCAGCGATCAAGGCCGCCATAGCCTTCGGCCGCAAGTCGGGACGTGTGCGCATGGACGCGCTCGGCCAGGCGTTCGAGCAGCAGGTTGAACTGGGCCGCGCCCTCCCCGCCGCGGAAGCGGTCCGCCAAGGAGAGGGCCAGGGCCTCGTCGATGCGCGGCAATGACTGCAGGATTTCTTTGGCGGCGTCGTCCACCGCCACCGCGCCCGCCAGCGCCAGGCCCAGGGCCTTGCCCGGCGCGCCGCGCGACATGCGGGCCAGGCGGATGGCGTCTTCCGCATTGGCCGTGGTGCGGGTCGAGACGAAGTTCGTCACCTGGTCTTCCGGCAAGGCCTGGAACGCCAGGCGGCGGCAGCGCGAGCGGATGGTCGGCAGCAGACCGCCCGGCGAATGGGAAACCAGCAGGATCACCCCGCGCGGCGGCGGTTCTTCCAGGGTCTTCAGCACCGCGTTGGCGGCGTTGACGTTGAGGTCGTCGGCGGCGTCGATGATCGCCACCCGGTGTGGCGCGGAGGCCGGCGACTTGGAGAAGAAGTCACCCAGTTTGCGGGCCTCGTCGACCGGGATGGTCTTGCGCGGCTTGCCGTCCTCACCGAAGCGCTCGAGCACCATGATGTCGGGATGAGAGCGGGCGATGATCTGCCGGCTGACCGGGTGATCGGGCGAGGCGCCGAGCACGCCAAAGGCGCTGTTGGGCGGCGCGCCCAGCAGCCGGCGGGCGGCGCGATAGGCGAAGGTCGCCTTGCCCACGCCTTCGGTCCCGGTCAGCAGCCAGGCGTGATGCAGACGGCCACGGCCGCGGGCCTCTTCGAAGGCGGCCTCGGCCGCCTCGTGCCCCATGAGATCGAAGACCTCGCGGGGGTGTGTGGGCGCCTCAGCCATTGACGGGCAGACGGCCGGAGACCGCCGTCCAAACCTGTTGCTCGACATCGTCCATGGTCGCGGCGGCGTCGATCATCGCGCAGCGTTCGGGCTCGGCCTGGGCGATCTCCCGGAACGCCGCGCGAAGCCGCTCGTGGAACGCCACGCCTTTAGACTCAAAGCGCGTCTCGGCATGGCCGTCGGCCTTGGCAAAGGCCTCTGCCCGGGCGAGGCCGACATCGACGGGGAGGTCAAAGACCAAGGTGAGGTCCGGGCGGACATCGGCGAGCAGGTGCTGCTCCAGCGCCGAGATGAAGGCCGGGTCGACGCCCCCAGCTCCGCCCTGATAAGCGCGGGTGGAGTCCGCGAAGCGATCGCAGACCACCCAGGCGCCGCTTTCCAGGGCCGGCAGGATACTCCGCTCGATGTGGTCGCGCCGCGCGCCATACATCAGCAGCGTTTCGGTCGCGGGGCTCCAGCGGTCGGCGGACCCGGTGAGGACGAGATTGCGGATGGCTTCGGCGCCGGGAGATCCGCCGGGCTCGCGGGTGGCGATGACCTCGATGCCGGCTTGACGCAGGCGCGCGACAAGGCGCCGGACCTGGGTCGATTTGCCCGCGCCCTCGCCGCCTTCGAAAGTGATGAACCGCCCGCGCGTCACGCCGGCCAAAATGGCCGGTTCGCCCGGTTTGTCCAGCGGTCAGACACTTCGCCTCAGGCGCCGGGGCGAACCACCCGGGCTTCGGCGAAGCCGTAACCGGCCACCCTATCGCGCAACGCAAAGGCTTCGCCCTCATCCGCCGTGCCGAGGACCATGACCCGATAGAGCGTCACGCCGTCGGCCCGCAGGAACGGTTCGACGGTGGCGGTGACCGCCGAGCCCAACTGGCTCACCACCTTCTGGGCGTTGAGCGGGTCGGCGAAGGCGCCGGCCTGGACCCGGTAGAGTCCGCCGGAAGTCGTGGCCGTGGCGGCAGCTGGCATGGGCGCGGCGGCGATCGGGGTGAGCGGCTGGGAAGCCACCGGCGCGGCCGACGCGATCGTCGAAGGCGCGCTGTTGATGCCCGAATAAGGTACGGGAGCAGTCGGCGGCTGCGCGCCCGGCGTCGGGCCAGGCGTGTAGTTGGCGTAGCGAAGCCCCGCATCCGGTGCGCCGAGCGGGGCCGGACCCACATAGCGCACGCGCACCCGGGCCTGCCCTTGCGGCTCGAAGCCGAGCTGGCGAGCCGCCTCCTGCGAAACGTCGATCAGCGCGCCGCCGCTGAACGGCCCGCGGTCATTGACCCGAACCTGGACGGTCTTGCCGTTGCCGAGATTGGTCACCTCGACGATCGAAGGCAGCGGCAGGGTCGTGTGGGCGCCCGAGAGGGCGAAGCGGTCGAACACCTCGCCATTGGCCGTGGTCTTCAGGTGATGGCTGGCGCCGTACCAGGTGGCGATGCCCTCCTGGTCATAAGACGGCTCCTCCTTGGGCACGTACCAGACACCGGAGACTTCGTACGGCGCGCCGACCTTGTATTTCCCGCCAGCGCCGTTGGGCAGTTGGCCCGGCGTGGGGCCTGCCGTCGGATGCTTGGCGGCGAAGCGCGGCTGCGGCGTAGCGCAGGCCGCGAGGGACGCGGTCCCCATCAGGATCACGAGCAGGCTGCGGGCGGAACGGACCATGCCGCACTCCTCCAAAATGGCAACGCCCCCCAGCGCTGTATCGCCAGATGCTCGCCCGCCGCGCCTTGCGACAGGGTTAACGGCAGAGCTGTTTTCATTAAGGACGCGGGATGGCTGGAGCCCCCGCCCCACCCCTGCTATAGGCCACCGCTTCCGGATGGGTGGCCGAGTGGTTTAAGGCAGCGGTCTTGAAAACCGCCGTAGGTGAAAGCCTACCGTGGGTTCGAATCCCACCCCATCCGCCATCGCATCCGAACGGTTGGCTCCCGGCGCATCGTCTATGCGCCGGCAATGGTGATCGTCGCAGACTTCATTCAGCGTCAGGCATTTCGGCGCGAAGAACGCAAAGAAAGCGCCCGCGTAGCGGGGCAATCTTCACCCTCCATCGTCTGGGGAGGACTGTGATGCGTCGCCATCTCATTGCCGCTGTCGGCACGCTTGCATTCAGCCTGAGCGCCGCGCCGTTAGCCTCTGCGGCTCCGGCGGCGCCGGAATCGGCCTCTCCAGCGGCTGACGTCGTCACCTCGCACGTCGGGACCTTCGGCGGCCGCAAGGTCGCCTACAGCGCCATCGCCGGCGAGACGATCCTGAAGGACGCCAAGGGCGCGCCGGCCGCGAGCCTCTACTCATTCTCCTACCTCGAGAAAAATCCGAAGGACGCAGCTACCCGGCCAGTGATCTTCGTGTTCAACGGCGGCCCGGGCTCGGCATCGATCTGGCTGCACTTTGGCATGCTGGGGCCACGGCAGATCGATTTCCCCGATCCGGTCCACCCGCCGACCGCCGCCCCGTTCAAGCTGCGCGACAATCCGCAGTCGTTGCTCGACGTCGCCGACATCGTGTTCATCGATCCGATCGGCACCGGCTTCAGCCGCCTGCTGCCTGGTGGGAAGGGCGAGGACTATTTCGGCGTCGCGCAGGACGCGCGAGCCACGGCCGAGTTCATCGAGGCCTGGCTGACACGGCGCAATCGCTGGAACTCCCCCAAGTTCCTCATCGGCGAAAGCTACGGCACCGTGCGCGCCAGCGTGCTGGCCAATACGCTGATGGGCGGGGTGATGCCGCCGAACGGCACCCTGCGGGCGATCCCCCTCAACGGCGTGGCGATCCTGGGGCCGTCATTCGGCGGCGGCGGCGGGGCCGAGCGCAGCGCTGGGACCGTGCTGCCGACCATGGCCGCCGTGGCCTGGAAGCACGGCAAGATCGACAACAAGCACCAGAGCGTCGAGCAGGCCGTCGCCGCCGCCCAGGCCTTCGCCCGCGACGAGTACGTCAGCGCGATCTTCGCCGGTAGTTCTCTGCCCGCCGCTGAGCGGAGCCGCGTGGCCGAGCGGCTGGCTCAGCTGACCGGCATTCCGGCCAGGACTTGGCTGGAGCGCGACCTGAAGATCAGCCTTGGCGAGTTCGGCAAGCTGCTGCTGAAGGACGACGGGCTGATGCTCGGCGACTACGACGCCCGCTACACTCTGCCGCTGGCCGGCACGTCCGGCGACCCAGTCATCGACGACCCGGCCATGGGCCAGTACACCCCCGGCTTCGTGAGCGGCTTCAATCAGTACCTGCAGGACGAGCTGAAGGTGTCACCTCCAGGCCGCTACGTGCCGATCGCCTGGAGCGACGTGAACTTCCGCTGGGACTGGAACAGCGGCGGCATGTCCCAGGGCCGCGACTATGCCCAGGACATCGCCGCGGCCATGCGGCGCAATCCGCAGCTGAAGCTGTTCGTGGGCGTCGGCTACTACGACCTGGTGACCACCCTCGGCGCGGCCGAGTATTCCATGAACCATGCGCCAGTGCCGCCCGAGCGTCTGACGTTCAAGACCTATGAGTCGGGGCACATGCCCTATCTGGGCGTCGAGAGCGCGCCGAAGCTGGGGGCCGACATGCGCGCCTTCATCGCCTCGGCGGTCGCCAACTAGGCACCGACATAGCCCAGCACGACCGCCCGCCGGACCGCCTGCGGCCGGCCGACCACGCCCATCTTGTCGGCGGCGTTGCGCATGTGGAAACGTACGGTCGGCATGGCGATCTTCACGATCTCGGCGATCTCGGAGTCGGTCTTGCCGTGGGCGGCCCAACGCAGGCACTGGATCTCGCGTCGGGTCAGCTTCACCAGGCCTTCCGAATGCAGGCGAAGGTCGTTGTAGGCGGCCAGGAGCTTGAGCGCGACGATGTGCAGCTCCGCCGCCTTCCGCTCGAAAACGGCACGGACATCGAAGACCTCGGGCGCGGCCCAGACGATAGCGCCGATCACTCCGCCCGGCAGATGCGCCGGCGCGATGATCGCCGAACCTACCCGGACCTGCTCGGAGGCCTGGACGACCTCCATCCCCTCAAGCCGTGGAATGGAACGCCAGGACCCGAACCGTCCGTCGCCGAAATAGAACGGCTCGGCCATGTAGCGGCAGGCGAAGACAAACGGCGAGCGCAGGGCGAAGCCGCGGTCCTTCCAATAGTGCAGGCCCGGATCGACCCATCGAAATAGGGTCTCGGCGAACGGCCGGCCCTCGGCGTCACGCATCGGTTCGGGATCGCCGATGTCGGCGCTGACGGCGATGAACGGAAGGCCAATCTCGACGCCGCGGTCGCGGACCTCGATGGCCAACGCTTGGATTCGATCCAGCTCGGCCGTGTCCACTACGCGCACGATACCGGCCCCTCCCCCAAAGCGCCCTGTCACTTTTGACAGCTTGTCCCTCCTGACCCTTGGCTGCAAGCATCCTCGGGCCGTCGTGCATGGTCGCGGCGCAAAGACGAGCCGCCTCAATGCAAGGCGGCCACGGGAGGACGTATGAAACGCGCCAGGAACGCCGCCCCTTCGGCGGCGACTGCGGCATGAACCTTGAGCTCACGCCTGAGGAGGTCGCGTTCCAGGATGAGGTGCGGGCGTTCCTCGACGAGTCCCTGACCTCAGAACTCCGCGAAGCCGGCCGCCGCGCGACCAGCGTCTTCATGGACAAACGCTTCAGCCTGGCCTGGCAAAGGATCCTGCACGCGAAGGGCTGGGTCGCGCCGAGCTGGCCCAAGCAGTACGGCGGGGCCGGCTGGAGCGAGATGCAACGGCACATCTTCGCCGCCGAATGCGCGCGGGCCGGCGCGCCAAGCCTAGCCCCGATGGGGCTCCGCATGGTCGGCCCCGTAATCATGGGTTACGGCACGGCCGAGCAGAAGGCCCACTACCTCCCCCGCATACTGTCGGGTGAGGACTACTGGTGTCAGGGCTATTCCGAGCCGGGAGCCGGATCCGACCTGGCGGCGCTGCAGCTGCGCGCTGTGCGCGATGACGACCACTACGTCCTGAACGGCTCGAAGCTGTGGACTACGCACGCCCACTGGGCCAACCGCATGTTCTGCCTGGTCCGCACCGAGACCGCGGGCAAGCCGCAAGCGGGCATCACCTTCCTGCTGCTGGACATGGCGACGCCGGGCATCCGGGTGCGCCCGATCATCACCCTGGCCGGCGAGCACGAGGTCAACGAGGTGTTCTTCGAGAACGTCCGGGTCCCGATGTCCGGCCGCGTGGGCGAAGAGAACCAGGGCTGGACTGTCGCCAAATACCTGCTGGAGTTCGAGCGCGGCGGCGGATCGGCGCCGGGCCTGAAGGTCATGCTGGGCCGGGTGCGCGCCGCGGCGCAAAACTGCGGCTTGCTCGGGGAAGCGGCGTTCCGCGCCAAGCTGATGGCCGCCGAAATCGCCGTGCAGGCGATCGAGATGTCCGAGCATCGGATCCTGGCCGCGCTGTCGGCCGGCAACAATCCGGGGCCGGCGTCTTCCATGCTGAAGACCCAGGGCGGCGAGGCCCTGCAAATGGCTGACGAGCTGATGCTGGAGGTCGCCGGGGTCTATGCCGGGGTCGACCAGCCGGCGGCGCGTGAAGCGGGTTCGAACATCCCGCCGGTCGGGCCCGACAACGCACTGACCGCCATGCCCAGATATCTGAACGACCGGGCCGCCTCGATCTATGGCGGATCAAATGAGATCCAGCGGGACATCATCGCCCGTCTGGTGCTTGGCCTCTAGAGCAAGGAGCGCCGCATGGCTGCGCACGACACGATCGACTTCGACGCCATGCCCACCCTAGCGGAGGCGGCGCGGTATCACGCGCGGCAGCGGCCCGACGCTGTGGCTCTGGTCTTCGAGGGGCGCGAGACGACCTACGCCCAGTTCGACGCTCACAGCAATCGGGCCGCCAACGCCTTGATCGCCCAGGGCCTGCGTAAGGGCGACCGGATCGCTTATCTCGGCAAGAACAGCGACCACTATTTCGAGCTGCTGTTCGGGGCCGCCAAGGCAGGGGTGATCATGGCCCCGATCGGCTGGCGGCTGGCCCCGCCGGAGGTCGCCTACATCGCAGCAGACGCCCAGGCCAGGATGCTGTTCGTCGGGCCCGAGGTGGTCGATTGCGCCCTGCAGATCGCGCCGGAGCTGCCCGGCGTGCCGATGATCGGGATGGAGCCTGGTCCGCACGGCTGGCAAACCTTCGAGGACTGGCGCGACGCGCAGCCCGTCGATGATCCGGCGCTTCCCATCGACGAGAGCGAGGTCGCGGTCCAGCTCTACACCTCGGGCACGACCGGGCGGCCGAAGGGAGCCATGCTCAGCCACCTGAACATCCTGGGCGGACGCCGCAAGGCGGCCGAAGCCCAGATGGCCTGGAACCGCTGGGGTCCGGACGACGTCAGTCTGGTCGCCATGCCCGTGGGCCACATCGGCGGCACCGGCTGGGGCATCGTCGGCCTGGTCAACGGGGCCAAGGGCGTGGTGGCGCGCGAGTTCGATCCGTTCAAGGTGCTGGATTTCATCGAACAGGACCGCATCTCGAAGATGTTCATGGTCCCGGCCGCGCTGCAGATCGTGGTGCGCCAACCGAAAGCGCGCGAGGTCGACTACTCGCGACTGAAATACATCCTCTACGGGGCCAGCCCGATCCCGCTGGACCTGCTGCGCGAGTGCATGGAGGTTTTCGGCTGCGGCTTCTGCCAGCAGTACGGGATGACCGAGACCTGCGGCACGATCGTCTATCTGCCGCCGGAGGACCATGACCCGGCCGGCAACGCCCGAATGCGTGCGGCGGGCCTGCCGATGCCGGGTGTCGAGATCAAGGTCCTGGATGAGGCCGGGAACACTCTGGCCGCCAACACGGTCGGCGAGGTCGCGGTGCGCTCGGTCTCGAACATGGCCGGCTACTGGCGGCTGCCCGAGGCTACGACGGCGACCATGGGCGTCGACGGCTGGCTGCGGACCGGCGACGCGGGCTATCTCGACGACGACGGCTACCTCTTCATCCACGACCGGGTGAAGGACATGATCATCTCCGGGGCCGAGAACATCTATCCGGCCGAGGTCGAGAGCGCGGTCTACGGCCATCCGGACGTCGCCGAGGTGGCGGTGATCGGGGTGCCGGACGACAAGTGGGGCGAAGCGGTCAAGGCCGTCGTCGCGCCGAAGCCGGGTCGTACGCCCGACCCCGAAGACATCATCGCCTTCGCCCGCACCCGCATCGCAGCCTTCAAGGCGCCGAAGAGCGTCGACTTCATCGACGCCTTGCCGCGTAACGCTTCGGGCAAGATCCTGCGCCGTGAATTGCGTGAGCCGTACTGGGTCGGGCGCGCCCGGCGGGTGAACTAGTCCGCCTCCGTAAGACCCCTTAAGGCGCAGCCCATAAGGGAGGCTCCGAAGTTTTCGACGTGCCGGTCCCGGGCCTAGTCAAGGTCATCGGGAGAATGCCCATGACCTTCGAGACCCTCTGCGCCAACGACGACCTATTCGCCCGGGTGGGTGCGCCCGTCGTCTTCGCCAAGGACGAGGAGATTTACGGGCAAGGCGAGCCGGCCGACCGCGTCTATCGCATGGTCAGCGGCATGGTGCGGACCTCGCGGTTCATGCCTGACGGGCGTCGCCCGATCGGCGACTTCTACTATCCCGGCGAGGTGTTCGGCCTGGAGCTTGGGCACGACCACGCCATGACGGCCGAGGCGATGAACGACTGCGTCGTGCTCGCCGCTAGCCGTTCGGCCCTGATCGCCGCTGGCGGCGAGGCCGAGCTCAAGGAACTGCTCTGGCAAGCCACGGTCCGAGACCTTGAGAACGCCCGCGAACACCTGACCCTGCTGGTCCGCAAGAGCGCCTGCGAACGGGTGGCGAGCTTTCTGCTCGGCGTCGCCCACCGCAATCAGGGTGTCCTGATCGAGCTGGCCATGGGCCGCCAGGACATGGCCGACTATCTGGGCCTGACCATCGAGACCGTCTCGCGGATGATCAGCCAGTTGCAATCGACCGGCGTGGTCGAGTTCAAGGGCTGCCGCCGCTTCCGCGTCTGCGACCAGCGAGCCCTCGAGGGGCTCGCTGCGGCCGCCTAGGTTCCCCCTACAACGCCTTGGAATGGCGGCCTTCTTCGGGTGCGAAATACTCGTCGAGGGCCGCGCAGATCGAGCGGACCAGCAGTCGGCCTGCGCCGACGATCTGCACCTTGCTCCCCTCTCCTTCGACCAGCCCGTCGCGGCGGAACGGCTCAAGCCGGGCCTGCATGGCGGCGAGGACCTCGGGCGACCGCCGATGGCGGGCGCAGATCCCAGCCAGGTCGGCCTCGAAGTCGCACATCAGCCGCTCGATGATCTCGCCGCGGAAGCGGTCCTCATCGGTGAGCGCGACGCCCCGGGCGATCGGGAGCTGTCCGTGATCCAAGGCGGCCCGCCAGTCGAGTTCCTTCGGCAGATTTTGGACGAAACCTTGCGGGAAGGCGCCGATGGCTGAAGCCCCCAAACCGATCAGGGTGCGCGCGTCGTCGGTCGTATAGCCCTGGAAGTTCCGCCGCAGCCGTCCCTGCTCAAGCGCGACCGCCATGTCGTCGCTGGGCAGCGCGAAGTGATCCAGCCCGATGCGGACATAGCCCTCGGCTGCCAGGCGCTCAGCGGCGGCCTCGCTCTGGTCGAGGCGTTCAGCGGCCCCAGGCAGCGCGTCCTCGGCGATCAGCTTCTGGTGCGGCTTCATCCACGGGACGTGGGCGTAGCCGAAGAGAGCCAGGCGTTCGGGCCTCAGCGGCAAGATCGCCTCGATTGTCGCCAGGGTGTTGGCCGTGGACTGGTGCGGCAGGCCGTACATCAGATCGAGATTGACCGAGGCGACGCCCGCGTCACGCAGCCAGCCCATGCAGCGGGCGACTTCCTCGATGGTCCCCTTGCGGTCGACCGCAGCCTGGACCTGCGGATCCAGGTTCTGGACGCCTAGGCTGGCCCGGCGCAGGCCGTGGCGGGCGGCGGCGTCGACCCATTCCTTGGTCAGCAGCGGCGGATCGATCTCGGTGGCGAACTCCAGGTCGGGACGCAGGTCGAAGGTCTGACCAAGGGCGGCGAACAGCAGATCGAGTTCCTCGATCGACAACGTGTTGGGCGTGCCGCCGCCGAAGTGGACCGCGCTGACCGGCAGTTGACCCGGCAAGGCCGGCGACAGCAGCTCGACCTCCTCCAGCAGCCGGCGGACATAGGCGGCGATCGGCTGGTGGCGGTTCACCGCGCGCGTGTTGCAGCCGCAGTACCAGCAGAGCCGCGTACAGAACGGCACGTGGACATAGACCGAGACGGCTTCGGTCGGCGGCAGCGCGGCCAGCCAATGTCGGTAGGTTTCCTCTCCCACCTGCGGGGTGAACTGCACGGCGGTAGGATAGCTGGTGTAGCGCGGCGCGCGGCCATCGTACTTGGCGATGAGGGCGGCGAGATCGGTCTGTGCGGTCATGGACGCACCTTGATCGCGTCGCGGGCGCCCCGCTCTGACATCCGTCAATCGGCGGGACGATCGTCCTCAACCAGGATGCGCGAGGCGTCGCCAAGCGGGTCGTCGTATTGCCCACTGCGCAGGGTCCACCAGAAGGCGCCCAGGCCGACCAGGGCGAGCGCCACCGAGGCGGGGGCCAGGAAGATCAGGATGTCCATCAGGCTCTCCAGCGCACGCCGGTGCGCAGGGCGTTGAGGGTCACCGCCAGCGACGATCCCGACATGGCCAGGGCGGCGACGAACGGGTTCACGAAGCCGAGCATGGCGGCGGGCGCGGCAATAAGGTTGTAGAGCGCCGCGAACGAGAAGTTCTCCAGGGCTCGGGCGCGCGCCGAACGGGCGACATCGAAGGCGGTGACGACGGCGCTCAGGCTTTCGCCGGAGAAGACCAGATCGGCGGCGTTCTGGCTGGCGTCCAGGGCGGCGCCGGGGGCCATCGCCGCGTGGGCGTTGGCGAGCGCGGCGGTGTCGTTGAGGCCGTCGCCGACCATCAGCACCTTTCGGCCCGCAGCGGTCCGCTCGGCGATGATGGCGGCCTTCTCCGCCGGCGTTAGGCCCGCGCGCCAAGTGGTGACGCCGAGCTCCAGCGCGGCTGCGGACACGGCGGCCGGAATGTCGCCGGACAGGATCTCGATGCCGACGCCCCTCGCCCGCAGCGCGTTGATGACTTCCGCTGCGTCGGTGCGCAGCCGATCGGCGAAGACGAAACGGATCTTGGTGTCGCCCTCGATACCGAACCACAGCTCGGTCTCGCTGGACGGCGCCCCGGCGACGCCGACGAAGCTTGCTCGGCCGAGCCGTGCGCGGCGGCCGTTGATGCGCCCCTCGACGCCCTGTCCCGCAACCTCGACCACATCGTCGGCCAGCAGAGTCGGCCCGGCGTGACTGGCCACCGCCTTGGCCAGGGGATGCGCCGAGGCCCTGGCCAGCGGAGCGGCCATGGCGATGGCGGCCGGTACCGGGTCGATGAGTTGCGGGCGCCCCTCGGTCAGCACGCCGGTCTTGTCGAAGACCACGTGATCGACTTCCGCCAGCCGCTCGAGCGCCGCGCCGGACTTCACGAGGATCCCGCGCCGAAACAGCCGCGCCGAGGCGGTTACCTGCACCGCCGGCGCCGCGAGCCCAAGGGCGCACGGGCAGGTAATGATAAGCACGGCGACCGCCCGCAGCAGCGCTTCGCGCGGACCAAGGCCAAGCATCCAGCCGCCGGCGAAGGTCAGTGCCGCAGCAGTGTGGACCACGGGGACATAGAGCGCGGCGGCCTTGTCGGCCAATTGCACATAGCGCGAGCGCGACTGGCTGCCCGCCTCGACCAGGCGGGCGATGGCGGCGACGGCGGAGTCTTCCGAACGCGCGGCAGCGATCAGTCGCAGAGGTCCGGCCAGGTTCAGCGCGCCAGCCTGACAGCAGTCGCCGATCGTCACCGGGGCCGGCCGGGTCTCGCCGGTCAGCAGGGCGTTATCGAGCTCCGAAGCTCCGCCGACGATCTGGCCGTCGACCGGGATGCGCTCACCCGGCCGCACAAGCAGCAGCTCACCGGGGGCGATGTCGCCGATCGGCCGACGATGCTCGACGCCGTCCTCATCCAGAACGGCGGCGGCCGGGGCCTGCATCGCCAGCAGGTCCGCGGCGGCGCTGCGCGCGCTGGCGCGGAGCCGGTGATCGAGCCAGCGTCCAATAAGCAACAGGAACAGCAGGGAAATCGCGGCGTCGAAATAGGCGTCCCGCCCGCGCAGCGCAGTCTCGACGAAGCTGATCGCCAACGTCAGGATGACGCCGATCGAGATCGGCACGTCCATGTTCGCTCGGCCCGAGCGAAGCGAACGCGAGGCCGAGGTGAAGAACGGAATTCCGGCATAGACCGCGCACGGCGCGCCGATCACCGCGCTCAGCCACATCATGAGCGTCCGAGTGGCCGGTCCGAGCTCCTGACCAAACAGCCCGGCCCAGATCGGCACCGAGAACATCATGGCGTTGCCGGCCCCGAACGCGGCGACGCCGAGCGCCATGGTCAGACGCCGGCCCTCCTCGTCCCTGGCCTGGGCGGCCTTGCCCGGATCGTAGAGGCTGGCCGGATAGCCGAGACGCTCCAGCTTCTCGACCACCAGGGCCGTATCGCCCGCGCCGACGGCGTAGGCCACCGAGAGCTTGCCCGTGGTGAGGTTGAGGCGCGCCGCGGCGACTCCGGGCAAGCCCGCTACTTCGCGCTCGATCTTCGAAAGGCAGGCCGCGCAGCGCGCGCCCTTGACCAGAAGTTCCACGGCCCTCCCGCCGTCATTGGTCGGTCGAAGGAAGGCCGAGTAGTCCTGCCGCGGCGGGTCGTGGGAGATCATGGCCATGTCAGTCGACGTTCGGCTTCGAACGCTCCCTTGTCGGATCGCACGGTGACGTCCCAGGCGCCGGGCGCGGGCCGGACCCGCGCCAGGTAGTGCCCAGGCGAGGCCTCGGAGAACGTCAGCCTGAACTCGCCGGCCTCGGTGGCCGGGCGCCGCAGCAGGCCGCTCAGCTGCTGGCCGCTCACGGGGGCGCCGACAGAGTCGCGGAGTTCGACCACCAGTCCGCCGGCGGACGGTGCGACGGCGGCTGTCCAGCCCAGCGCCACCTGGGCTCGGCGGCGTGCAACCTCACGGTTGAAGGCCAGTCCGTCCTCGTAGGGCGTGACCGAGACCTGGCCAGGATGGCTGCGGTAGGCGGCGATGAGGAAGGCGCTGTCGACCGCGACCACCACCCCGAAGAAGGCGACGACTGCGGCCAGCACGTGCCAGCCGGTGATGGTGAAGGGCCGAGCGGTGCTCATCTTGGATTCGCGGCTCCCGACAGGAAGGTGGTCTTGGTCAGCGCCTCGCCGACCGGGCTGGCGACCCGGAAGCTGGCGGGCAGATTCTCCCGGGCCAGGACGGCAGGCGGCAGGGTGACGAACACCCGGACGGCGCGAACCTCGTTGGCCGGTACGTCGACGGTGATCTCGCCGATGCCGGCCGCTCCACCCGGGGTCTTGAGCACAGCGCCGGCAGGGCCATCGAAGGCGATGCGGAACGGCTGAGACTGGAAGGTGCGGTTGGCGATCTTAACGGTGTAGCCGTTACGGACAGCGCCATCGTGCAGGCGCACGAAGGTCGGGTTGCGGTCACGCAGGACGTGCACGTCGAGGTTCGGCCGGGTCGCCAGGCCCCAGACCATCAAGGCCGACACGATGGCCAGAGCGGCGGCGTAGAACAGGGTCCTGGAGCGGATCAGTCGATAGACAGCCGGCTTGCCGTCGGCCCGCGCCTCGACGGCGGCGTCGGTGTCATAGGCGATCAAGCCCTGCGGCCGGTCCACCTTGATCATGATCTCGTCGCAAGCGTCGATGCAGAGGCCGCAGTTGATGCACTCCAACTGTGGCCCGTTGCGGATGTCGATGCCCATAGGACAGGCGGTGACGCACTGATGGCAGTCGACGCAGTCGCCGCGCCCTGTCCAGCTGGCCGCCTTCTTGTGCGCGCCGCGCGGCTCACCGCGATCGTAGCGGTACGTGACCTGCAGCGAATGGACGTCCAGCATCGCGCCCTGAATGCGGGGCCATGGGCACATGTAGACGCAGACCTGCTCGCGCATGGTCCCGGCGAAGACGTAGGTGGTGAAGGTCAGCAGCGCGCAGAATACGTAGCCGGTCATCGGTCCCTGCCCGGCCCAGAAGCTGGTCAGGAGGGCCGGCGCGTCGTGGAAATAGAAAATCCAGGCGCCGCCGGTGGCGAAGGAGATGCCCAGCCAAACCGCGTGCTTGCCGATCTTCCGCCACGCCTTGTCCAGCGACCAGGGCGAGGCGTCGATCCGCATGCGAGCGTTGCGGTCGCCCTCGAACATTCGCTCGACATAGATGAAGAGGTCGGTCCAGACGGTCTGGGGGCAGGCGTAGCCGCACCACAGGCGGCCGAACAGCGCTGTGACCAAGAACAGCGCCAGGGCCGCCAGCACCAGCAGCCCGGTGATGAAATGCACCTCCTGCGGCCATAGCTGGATGTCGAAGAAGTAGAACCGGCGGCCGGCGAAATCGACCAGCACCGCCTGATCGGGCAGCAGGCCCGGGCGGTCCCAACGGATCCAGGGCGTGACGTAGTAGATGCCGAGGGTGGCTATCATCACCGCCCACTTGATCGCCCGCCAGCGGCCATGGACCAGCTTCGGGTAGATCGGTGCGCGCGGCTTGTAGAGGCCGCCGCCCGGATCCGCATTCGCGCGAGCCCGAGCAGCGGCCGAGACGGAACCCGGTTCGGGCTTGGGGGCATGAGCCCGGGTCCTGTCTATGACGACCGTCATCGGGGCTATTGACCCCCAGCGTTGGAGTGGATGTAGACGGCCAGCGCCTTCAGGGTTTCCGGGTCGAAGCGGGCCTTCCAGCTGGGCATGACGCCGTTCCGGCCGTTCCAGATCTGCGAGTGGATATCGGCGCGCGAGGGGCCATAGAGCCACTCCTGGTCAGTCAGGTTGGGCGCGCCCTTCGACGCCTCGCCCGTGCCCGCCGGGCCGTGGCAGGCGACGCACTGAGCCTGGTAGGTCGGCGCGGCTCGACGGACAGCGGCGGCGTCGGCCGGACGCCGGGACAGCGCGACCACGTATTCGGTCAGGTCCGAGACCTCGGCGGCGGTCAACATCTGGTCGCGACCGAAGGCCGGCATCTGAGAGAACCGGGTCTGGGGATGGTCCGAACGGATCCCGTACTCGATGGTCCGATGGATGTCGGTCAGCGAGCCGCCCCAAAGCCAGACGTCGTCGCGCAGGTTGGCGTAGCCCTTGGCCCCTACCCCGCCCACGCCGTGGCAAGTGGCGCAGTTGTCCCCGAACACCGACTGGCCGACCGCCTGGGCGTGGGCCTGGAGTTCGGGATCAGCCTCGATTTGCTCAAGGCTGGCCTGGCGCAGGCGGGCGGCCTGGGCGCCGCGCACGGACTTCAGGTCGTTCAGGGCCACGGCGACATCGGCGCGGTCGGACTGGCCAAGCACGCCGCGGGTGTAGCTGGAGACACCGGGCCAGGCCGGCATCAGCACCCAATAGACCGCGGCCACCGCGATCCCGGCCCAGAACATGTAGAGCCACCAGCGCGGTAGCGGGTTGTCCAGTTCGCGGATGCCGTCCCACTCATGACCCGTGGTCTCGACGCCCGTGACCTCGTCGGGCTCACGCTTCGACATCGGGATCCTCGTGATCTTGCAGGGGAAGATGAGCGAGGCGCTGGAAGGCCTCGCGGTTACGTGGCCACAGGGCGTAGAGGACGCCCGCGGCGAAGATGGCGCCGAAGTAGATCAGCCCGCCCTGTTGGGCGAAGCGCGCCACCGTCTCGTAGGAGAGCTCGCTCATCGGCGGTTCTCCGGGGCCTGGGCCTGATAGCTGCTGAAGTCGACCAGCGTGCCGAGCATCTGCAGGTAGGCGATCAGGGCGTCCATTTCGGTCAGGCGTTCGGGATCGCCGTCGAAGTCGCGCTGGACGACCTTGCCGCCGTAGCGGGCCTGGAACTTGGACGCCGCAGCGAACGGATCGGCCTGGGTTTCCAGATCGTCCTTGGCGCTGTCGATCATCTCCTGGGTGTACGGCACGCCCACCCGGGTCATGGCCGCCAGCTTGGCCTTGATCTCCCGGTAGTCGAGCTCCTTCTGCGCCAGGAAGGCGTAGGGCGGCATGACAGACTCCGGCACGACCGCGCGTGGGTCGACCAGGTGGTCCTTGTGCCAGCTGTCGGAGTACTTTGCGCCCACCCGAGCCAGGTCGGGACCGGTTCGTTTCGACCCCCACTGGAACGGGTGGTCGTACATGCTCTCGGCCGCCAGGCTGTAATGGCCGTAGCGTTCGACCTCGTCGCGCAGCGGTCGGATCATCTGCGAGTGGCAGGTGTAGCAGCCCTCGCGGATATAGATGTCGCGGCCGGTCAGCTCGAGCGGGGTGTATGGGCGCACGCCCTCGACCTTCTCGATGGTGCTCTCCAGATAGAAGAGCGGCGCGATCTCCACGATGCCGCCGATCGAGACCACGATCAGGATCGCGATGACCAGCGGCAGGGAGTGCTTCTCAAGCTTGGTGTGATGCTTCCACATGAACGGGGCCTCGCCTTACTCGGCCGCGACGAGCGCGGGGGCGGGACCGGCCAGGCTCTGGGCGCTGGGCGCCGAGCTGGGCATGCGGATCGTGCGCCACAGGTTGTAGGACATGATCACCGCGCCAGAGAGGTACATGAGACCCCCGATCGTGCGGATGACGTTCTCGATATGCTTGGCCGCGACGGTCTCGACGAAGGAGTTCGCGAGGTAGCCTTGGGGCGTGTACTCGCGCCACATCAGGCCTTCCATGATCCCGGAGACCCACATCGCGCAGATGTAGAGAAGGATCCCCAGGGTCGCGATCCAGAAGTGCCACTCGGCCAGCCGGGTCGAGTAGAGACGCTCCTTCTTCCAGAGCCAGGGCACCAGGCAGTAGACCGCGCCGAACGAGATGAAGCCGACCCAGCCGAGCGCGCCGGAGTGCACGTGGCCAATGGTCCAGTCGGTGTAGTGGCTGAGCGCGTTGACCTCGCGGATCGACATCAGCGGGCCTTCGAAGGTCGACATGCCGTAGAAGGCGATCGACACGGCCATCATGCGGATGACGGGATCGGTGCGCAGCTTGTCCCAGGCCCCTGACAGGGTCATCAGGCCGTTGATCATCCCGCCCCAGGACGGCATCCACAGCATGATCGAGAAGGTCATGCCCAAGGTCTGGGCCCACTGCGGCAGCGCCGTGTAGTGCAGGTGGTGCGGACCGGCCCAGATGTAGATGAAGATCAGCGACCAGAAGTGGACGATGGACAGCCGGTACGAATAGACCGGCCGCTCCGCGCGCTTGGGCACGAAGTAGTACATCATCGCCAGGAAGCCGGCGGTGAGGAGGAAGCCGACGGCGTTGTGGCCGTACCACCACTGCAGCAGGGCGTCCTGCACCCCGGCGAACAGCGAATAGCTGCGGCTGCTCAAGGCCCCGACCGGGACGGCCAGGTTGTTGACGATGTGCAGCAGCGCGATGGTGACGATGAAGGCCAGGTAGAACCAGTTAGCCACGTAGATGTGGGGTTCCTTGCGCTTCCAGATCGTTCCCAGGAAGACCAGCAGGTAGGCGACCCAGACGACGGTCAGCCAGAGGTCGACGTACCACTCCGGCTCGGCGTACTCGCGCGACTGGGTGATGCCGGCCAGGTAGCCGGTCGCGGCCAGCACGATGAACAGCTGGTAGCCCCAGAACACGAACCAGGGCCACACGCCGCCGGCCAGCCGTGCCCGGCAGGTCCGCTGGACCACATAGAAGGACGTGGCGATCAGGGCGTTGCCGCCGAACGCGAAGATCACGCCCGAGGTGTGCAGCGGCCTCAGGCGGCCGAAGTTCAGCCAGCCGGCCTCCGGGAAGTAGAAGATGGTCGGCCAGGAGAGTTGGGCGGCGATGAGCACGCCTGCGGCTAGGCCGACGACCGCCCAGAACATGGTGGCGATCACCCCTGCCCTGACCACGCCGTCGGCATAGCGCTCGTCAGACGAGCGGAGGCGGCCGGAATTGATCCCGACCGTCAGCACCGACAGCGCGGCGATGAAGGCCCCCAGGAAGATCCAGCCGTGGAACCGGAACAGCGGATCGGCGGTAAAGGCGGTGGCGAGAAGCGCCCCGAAGGCGCAGAGGCCTATCAGGACGAAGAGCAGCACGGCATCAAGCGGCGCCCTGCTCTCTGTGGCCGGCAAGGTGGTCATGGTCCCCCAGGCGAGTCGTGGTGACAGCGATGGGGCACCAGACGCCCGCCGGCGGCCTGCGGCATTGATTTCGGTCAAGGCGGCGGCCTCGGACCACGGTCAGGCTGGCCCGCAGCTCGGAGAGGACATCATGCGCGAACTGAAATCAGACCTGGTCACCGCCGCGGGCGCGGCCATGCTCATCAGCGCGGCGGTGAGCGCCGAACTGGCCTGGCTGGCGGCGCGCGGCGTCGCCGAGCTCGGCGCGATCTGCGGCGCGGCCGGGCGGCCGGATTGCCCCTACCTGATCGCCGCAGCCGCCCTCTTCGTGTCCGGCGGCTCGACTTTGTTGACCGCGCTACGGACTCCGAAAGCGGCTGCCGCTTGAAGCGCCGCTAGCGGTCTTCGCAGGCTCCGCCGCCAAGGAAGACTGGCGGCGGATTGCCGGACGCGCCATCGTCGGCCTTTGCAGCCGACGAGGATGTGTTGATGACCTTCGACCCGGAAGCGCAGACGCCCAAGGCCCCCTCCGGCGGAATGGGTCGGTTCGTCGCCCGGTATTGGTTCGGCGTGACATTGTGGAAGCGCATCCTGCTGGCCCTTGCCCTGGGGACGGCGGTCGGGATCGCGCTCGGCGAGAACGCAGTCCAGCTGAAGTGGATGGGCGACGTCTTTATCCGGTTGATCCGGATGGTGGTCGCGCCGCTGGTCTTCTTCTCCATCGTCTCCGGCATCGCAGCGATGGGCGACCCCCGTCGGCTTGGGTCTATCGGGGTCAAGACCCTGGCCATCTACCTGACCCTCACAGTCTTCGCCGTCACGGTTGGGCTGACCATGGGCACGCTGTTCCAGCCCGGCGTCGGCATGGATCTGGCCGGCGCGACGCCGCAGGAAGTCGCCAAGGCCCCGCCGAGCCTCGGCGAGCACCTGATGAGCATCATCCCGACCAACCCGATCGCCGCCCTGGCGGAGGGCGACATCCAGTCGGTGATCTTCTTCGGCATCCTGGTCGGGCTTGGCATCCTGGCCATCGCCCCGCGCGGCGAGCCGCTGGGCCAGCTGTTCCAGCTCGGCGCCGACGTCATGCTGCAGATCGTCCGGTTCATCATGGAGGTAGCGCCCTTCGGCGTGTTCGCCCTGGTCGCCTGGGTGATGGGCACGTCGGGGCCTGGGGCGTTCCTGCACGTGGCCAAGCTGGCGGCGGCCCTAGTCGTAGGCTGCGCGATCCAGACCCTGCTGGTCCATGGCGGCCTGATCCGGCTGTTCGCGCGATTGCCCGTATTGCCGTTCTTCCGCGACATCACCGACGCGGTGGCGATCGCCTTCTCCACCTCCTCCAGCGCCGCGACCTTGCCGGTGGCGATGCGGGTGGCGGAGAAGAACCTCGGCGTCAGCCACGCCGTCAGCTCTACGGCCCTGCCGCTTGGGGTGACGCTGAGCATGGACGGCACGGCGCTCTACGTGGCCCTCCTGGCGACCCTGTCGGCCCAGGCGTTCGGCGTGGAGCTGAACTTCGCCCAGTACGTGATGCTCGGCCTGGCCACGACGGTCGTCGCCCTGGGCACGGCCCCGGTCCCGTCGGCCTCGCTGTTCATGCTGGCGGCGGTCCTGCAGGTGATCGGCCTGGGCGCGGAACAGACCGCGCTGGTGGTCGGTTTCGTCCTGCCGTTCGACCGGCTGCTGGACATGACGCGGACCATCACCAACGCCACCAGCGATCTTTCCACCGCCGTGACGGTCGCCCGCTGGGAGGGCGAACTGGACGAGGCGGCTTATCGCCTCAAGCCCGTGGAGTAGGTTCTTTCTCAGGTCGGCGTCAGGGTTTTCCCTAGGAGCCGCCTCCTCCTCATTGACCGCATCATGCAGTCTGATCCGGGAAGGAGCTCTAAATGCGCAGATTGGCGGCGTCGGTACTGGCCCTGACACTCGGGGCGGCTGTCACGCCTGCGTCGGCGCAGGACGATTGGGAGTTCCACATTACGCCCTATGTCTGGCTGGCGTTCCCGAGCGGGGATGTCACGGCCAAGGCGTCCCGCAATATCAATGATATCAACGAGCGGTTCGACCGCGACGTATCGGTCAGCTTCGATGACGTCAACCTGGACGGTGCGTTCACTGGGTCGGCCGAAGTCCGGTATGGACGTTTCGGCGGGATCGCCGACCTCACCTACTATGAGATCGAAGGCGACAAGGACATCACCGTCGGGCAGCTCCCGGCGATCGACGGTTCGGTCACGATCTCCGGCACCAAGGGCATGATCGTCGGCTATTGGAGGGCCTACGAGACCGAAACAAGCAGCATCGATCTGCTCGGCGGGGCTCATTACCTCGGCGTCGATACAGAGGTGAACGTCAACGCGGCGAACCGCGGCATCAGCGGCTCCGTCGAAGAGGACCTGTGGGACCCGGTGATCGGCGTGCGGGGCAAGGCCCGCTTCACCGAGCACTTCGGCGTCCACGGAATAGCCACGGCCGGCGGCTTTGGCGTCTCGTCCGACAACCTCTATGAACTGCAGGCCTATCTGACCTACCGATTCAACGACAACTTCGAGGTTCTCGGCGGCTACCGCTTCTACTCGACCCAGTTCGAGGGCGACCGCCTGAACTACGACGCCTCGTTCTCCGGACCGCTGCTCGGGTTGACCTTCAGCTTCTAGCGAAATCTACCAGAAGCGCCGGGGTTGCTGCGGCTGGCCGGCGTCGCCGTGCACCGGCGATGTTTGTTGGGCGGACGCTTGGGTCGGGGCTTCGACGCCATTGACGCCATTGACGCCATTCATGCCGGTGGCCACCACGGACACGCGCAGCTTGCCTTCCAGGGAAGGATCGAACGCCGCGCCGAAGATGATGTTGGCGTCTGGATCGGCCTGATCGGCGATGACGTTGGCGGCCTCGTCGACCTCCAGCAGGGTCATGTCGGTGCCGCCGGTGACGTTGATCAGCACCGCCTTGGCGCCGGCCAGCGAGGTCTCGTCCAGCAGCGGGTTCTGGATGGCGTTGTGCGCGGCGACCGCGGCGCGATCGCTGCCCACGCCCTCGCCCGTGCCCATCATGGCGTTGCCCATGCCGCCCATGACGCTCAGCACGTCGGCGAAGTCGAGGTTGATCAGACCCGGCAGCACCATCAGGTCGGTGATCGAGCGCACGCCCGAATGCAGCACCTGGTCGGCCATGCCGAAGGCGTCGGCGAAGGTGGTCTGTTCGGTGGCGACGCGGAACAGGTTCTGGTTCGGCACGATGATCGAGGTGTCGACGTACTGCTGCAGCTCCTGCAGGCCGGCCTCGGCCAGGCGCATGCGGTGGCGTCCCTCGAAGCGGAACGGCTTGGACACAACACCCACCGTCAGGATGCCGCGCTCGCGCGCGCATCGGGCCACGAACGGCGCTGCGCCGGTCCCAGTGCCGCCACCCATGCCCGCGGTGATGAACACCATGTCCGCACCGTCGAGGTAGTGGATGATTTCCTCGGCCGACTCTTCAGCCGCGCTGAGGCCGGCATTGGGATTGGCGCCGGCGCCCAGTCCCTGGGTGACGCGCACCCCGAGCTGGATCCGCTGGCTGGCTAGCGACAGCGACAATTGCTGGGCGTCGGTGTTGGCCACCACGAAGTCGACGCCCTCGAGGCCCGACTCGATCATGTTGTTCACGGCGTTGACGCCAGCGCCGCCCACCCCAAAGACCACGATCCGCGGCTTCAGCTGCATAACGCCTGCTCGCGTTCCGTTCGGGGGTGTCACTGACATGCTTTGAAAACTCCTCGTACGTCCCTGCCGCGACCGCCCGCGATTCCACAATCAGGGACGGACGAGTTCCACAGGAATGTGGTGCGAAACAGGCGCGATCGCCCCGGACCGCGAACGACTAGGCCCATTATGGGCCGAACGGCAAGCCGACGGTACGCGCGATGGCTTTACGCCGCAGCCGAAAACGACTGCGATGCGACGAAGTTCAGCGCAGCGGCGTTCTGCCAGGGTTCGCCCTGGAGGCCCTCATGCTCAAATATCTCGTCGCGCTCGCCGTCGCGGTCCCGCTGGTGCTCCCGTCGGCGGCCCTCGCCCATCATGGGTGGAGTTCGTATGACGCGGACAAGACCATCAAGATCACTGCGCCGCTGACCAACGCGACATGGGGCAATCCACACGGGGCGGCCAAGGTTCGCTATCAAGGCAAGGTCTGGGATGTGGTCCTGGCCCCAACAGCGCGGATGGAAGCCCGCGGCCTCACCCAACCGATGCTCACCACAGGCAAACCCGTGACGCTCGAGGGTTATCCCCGCAAAGACGGCGCGCCGGAGATGCGGATCGAGCGCGTCACGGTCAACGGCGTCGTTGTCGAACTGCGCTAGGCGTTGGAGGGGGTCGTCTACCTCGCCCAGGTGCTGCAGGCCTCGCCGTTCGGAGCCTGGGCGCGCGGCTCGTCATACGCCTATCCGGTCGCCAATCTGCTCGGACTGGTCATGCTGGTCGGAGCCATTGGCGTGCTGGACCTGCGTTTGGCTGGCGTCTGGCGACGCATATCCGGCGACCATTTGGCCCGCGCGCTCACCCCGATCGCCATCGCCGGACTTGCGCTGATGGTTCCCAGCGGGCTGACCCTGTTCGCCGCCGATGCGGCCAGCCTGGTCCGGTCGCCAGTCTTTCAGTGGAAGTTGCTGCTGATCGTCCTGGCCCTCGCTAACGCCTTGGCGTTCCGCGTGCTATGGGGCCGCCAGTTGCGAAACTGGGACTTGCCGCTCATCGGACGCCTGATGGCGGCAGGCTCGATCGCGCTTTGGCTGATCGTCGCGGCGCTGGGGCGCATGATCGCCTACACATAGCGACCCCAGAATCGTCCCGGACCTGCAATTGAACACCGCCGTCTATGGAAACCCGCCGCCCGACGTCATCGAGACGCCGAAGGGCGCGCGCCAGGTTTCGCCGCTAATCCCCGGTTCTGAGGACTTCGCCGCCATGGCCGATGGTTCCTTGGACGAGATCGTCCTGCTCGTCCCGGGCGGGGCCATCGAAGCGCGCTACCTGCTCGCCCAGGCGCTGCGGGTGCTGAAACCCGGCGGGACCCTGGCGGCGGCGGCCCCCAAGGATCGCGGCGGCCTGCGGCTGAAGAAGACCCTGCAAGGCCTCGGCTGCGACGTCGCCGAGACCTCGCGCCGCCATCACCGGATCTGCGAGGTCGAGCGGCCCGCCAACGCGTTGGATCTGGCCGACGCCCTGGCTGAAGGCGCGCCGCGCATTCTACCGCTGGGCCTGTGGTCGCAGCCAGGCGTGTTCAGCTGGGATCGCCTGGACCCTGGCAGCGAACTGTTGATGGCGAACATGCCGCAGCTGGCCGGTTCCGGCGCGGACTTCGGCTGCGGAGTCGGCTGGCTGGCGCGCGGCGTCCTCACCTCGCCCGCCGTTGCGAGCCTGGCCCTGATCGACCTCGATCGCCGTGCGGTCGATTGCGCCCGGCACAATGTCATCGACGAACGGGTCCGCTTCGAGTGGGCCGATGTTCGCGACGCCGCCAAGGCCCTAAGCGGACTCCACTTCATCGTCATGAACCCGCCCTTCCATGACGGTGGACAGGAGGACCGCGCGCTCGGCCAGGCGTTCATCCGCGCGGCCGCCGCGGCGCTGCGACCCGGCGGTAGCCTGTGGCTGACGGCCAATCGCCACCTGCCCTACGAGACTGTCCTGGGCGAGAGCTTCAAGGCGGTGCGCCCGATCGCCGAAGGCGGCGGTTTCAAGATCTACGAGGCTCGCCGATGAGCAAGACGCCGACCATGCGGCTCGACCGCCTGCTGGCCAATCTCGGCTATGGCAGCCGCAAGGAGATGCATGGGCTGGTCGCGGCCCGCCAGATCGTCCTCGACGGCGTGGCGCTCACCGACGCGGGTGCGCGCATCGCAATCGGGCCCGACCTGCCGCAGCGGATGCTGGTGATGGGCAAGCCGGTCGATCCGCCGCCGCCGATGATCGTGATGCTGCATAAGCCGCTTGGCGTCGTCTGCTCGCACAAGGAGACCGGCGAGCGGATCTACGATCTGCTGCCGCCGCGCTGGCGGGTGCGTGATCCGGTCCTTTCAAGCGTCGGCAGGTTGGATAAGGAAACCTCGGGCCTGCTGCTGATCACTGACGACGGCGACTTCCTGCACCGCGTGATCTCGCCCAGGCGTCACGTCCAGAAGAGCTACATCGCCGAGCTGGATCGCCCGCTGAATGGCGAGGAAGGCGCGGTGTTCGCCGCCGGGACGCTGATGCTGGAAGGCGAGGAAAAGCCGCTGTTGCCCGCCGTTCTGGAGCCGCTGGGCGAGAAGCGCGCGCGCCTGTTGATCGAGGAAGGCCGCTATCACCAGGTTCGGCGGATGTTCGCCGCGGTCGGCAATCACGTCACCGCCCTACACCGCGATCGGATCGGCGGCCTGATCCTGCCAGACGATCTGGCGCCCGGCGACTACCGGGTGCTGACCGCGCTGGCCGCCGAAGCGGTGTTCTCGGGCTGAAGTTCGCCACTGGTCGCCGCCACGATCGCCTCGATCAGGGCGACGGCGCGGATCGGTTTGGAAAGGTGAAGGTCGGCGCCGACCTCTGCGCTGGCCCGCATATGCTCGTCGAGGGCGTTGGCGGTCAGCATGATCACCGGGGTTCGCGGCAGTCCGCGGTCGGCCTCGTACTCCCGGAGCATCGAGGTGGCCGACAGGCCGTCGAGCTCCGGCATCTGCATGTCCATCAACACGACATCGAAGCGTTCGGCGCGCAGGGCGGCCAGCGCCAGGGCGCCGTTCTCGACGATCAGCGGCTCCACGCCGACCGATTCCAGGATCAGCTGCACGACCTTCTGGTTGGTCGGATGGTCCTCGGCCAGCAGCACCCGCAGGCCGCAGAGGTCGAAGCTCTCGGTGGAAGCGGCCGCCACAACCACGGCCTCGCCCTCGGCGTGCTCCAGCGGCAGGGTGAAGGCGAAGCTGGAACCGACCCCCTCTTGCGACTCCACGCCGATCTCGCCGCCCATCAGCTCGACCAGCGAGCGGCTGATGGCGAGGCCAAGGCCCGTGCCGCCAAAGCGGCGGCGAATGGAGGCGTCCGCCTGCTCGAACCGGCGGAACAGGCGGGCTTTCACGTCGTCGCCGAAGCCGATGCCCGTGTCAGCGACCACGAACCGCACTGCGCCGCCCTGGTCTTCCACGCGCAGCGACACCGAGCCCGCTTCCGTGAACTTCACAGCGTTGGAGAGCAGATTCGACAACACCTGCGTCAGGCGAACCTGATCGCCGACGAAACGACGGTCGACCTCCGGATCAAGGCTCCAGGCGACGGTAAGGCCCTTGGCCTCGGCCGAGGCGCGGTGCAGTTCGGCGATCCGGCCGACGATGTTGCGCATCGAGAACGGCTCGCGGGCCAGAACGATCTCCCCGGCCTCGATCTTCGAGAAGTCGAGGATGTCGGTCAGCACCTGCTCCAGCAGACGCCCGGAGGAGACGATCAGCTCGGCCAGTTCACGGCTCTTCGGCGTGGTCTGCTCATGCGCCAGGGTCTCGGAGATGGCGATGACGCCATTCAGAGGCGTGCGCAGTTCATGGCTCATATTGGCCAGAAAGCGTGACTTCTCGGCGTTGGCGCGCTCCAGTTGGGCGGTCCGCTCATGCACCCTGTCCTCGAGCGAGGCCAAGACCTCGTCGACCTTGACGCGCTCGTTGCGCAACGCCTTGGCCAGCACCCCGATCTCGTCATTGCGCGCCTCGACCTCGGTCACATCCGGGCGCTCGTGCTCACCGAAGGCCTCGGGCTCGCAGGAGGCGGCCAGCCGGCGAAGCGGCTGGACGATGGTCCGGCGCGCCAGCGCCACGAGCAGCAGCATCTGCGCCACCGCGGCAATGACGCCCAGCAACAGCACCCAGGACGCCGAGCGCATCGCCGACCAGGTGACCGCCGACTTCGGATAGGTCAGCAGCAGATACCAGTCTGGGCCGGCCAGGCGGCCATAGGCGACGATCTCGTCGCGCGTCGGATTGTGGATGACCCCTTGGTCCTTGCCCTCGGCGCGGATCGCCTTGACCAGCGCTTTGACCCCGAGCCGGCGCTCGTAGCCGGCGATGGTGTCTTCGGAGGCGCGGCCGGGGGTCTCGAAGCCCGGATAGGCGATCAACTCGCCCTTGCTCGTGACCACGAGATTGGACGCGCCCGGCAAGGTGTTGCGGATCGCATTGAGGAAGAAGCCGGTCAGCTCGATGGAGGAACCGAACGAGCCGATGTAGCGGCCATCGACATAGGCCGGGGTCAGGCAGCCCGTAGCCAGCCGCTCGCCGTGATTGTCCTGGATCAGGCGCTGGAGATTGGTGCAGCGGGTCGCCCGGGTCGGATTGTTCTCCGGCAGGGTGAGGCTGGACATCTCCTCCTGGCTGAGGTCGAGGTCAGCGGGCGCTTCTTCGCGATAGAAGATCAGCTTGTCCGGCCGGTCGGGCCCGAACATCACCAGGCGGGTGCCGGGCGTGAAGAAGTAGAAGTTGTCGTACTCGCCGTGCGCAGCCTGGCCGAAGTCGGAAACGATCTCGAACGCCGCCACCAACGCGGCCTTCTGTTCCTGAGCGATGGTCTCAGGCCGCGTGAGAAGCGCGCCCATGCCGTAGGTGAACTCGCCGGTCCGGCCGAGGTGTCCGTCGAAGAACTCGGGTCGGCTGCGCCGCGTGCCGTCGGCTCGCAAGGGGTAGTATTGATCGGCCAGCCGATCGACGTCTTGCGGCGACAACAGCTTCACGCGCCGCTCGAGCTCCGCGGCCGCCGACTTGTGCAGGTTCTCGAGGTTCGAGAAGCGCTTGTCGACGTTGCTGCTGCGCTCTCTCACATAGTCGGCGAGAAAGGCGATCTGGCGGTTGGAGAGCTCCTGCTGGAAAACGACGAAGGCGCCGAGGGTCCCCAGCACGGTGACCACCAACGACAACACGCCGAGCGTGAGCTGGAACCTTCGCGAAAGTGACTGCATCCCGACCGACCTCATGGATCGAGGTCAGGATGACTCGCCAGGTGTTGCGGCGAGGTTTACGCGTGTTTCCAACGAGTTGTTCAGATTACAGGCATTCCGATACCGGCCCGCACCCAACTCGGGTTGCATCTCAGACCCGCTTACGCCCAGGGGTGGCAGTTCAGCGCAACGATGTCGCCTCGCGAAGGCTCCGCTTGGGTTCGCCGCCGTGACGCGCTAGTGAGCCGGCCGATGGCTTTTTCCGAGATCACTGTCGATGCGCGCGGTCACCGGTGTCCGGTGCCGACCCTGCGCTTGCGACGGGCGTTGGAGGATGCGCCGGCAGGCGCCCGCGTGCGGCTGCTGGCCGACGACCCGCTGGCGCGGATCGATGTGCCTCACTTCGCTGCCGGCGGCGGCTTCACGGTGATGGAGTCCGGCGAAGAAGGCGGCGTGCTCAGTTTTCTGATCGCGAAGCCAGCCTAGGCGGGTCGCGCAAATCGGGCAGCGCCGCCTGCCGGCGCTGATCCAGCACAATCTCGATCTCGGTGGCGAAGGCCCCGCCGAAGAAGACCGCGTTCACGCTCCAGGACAGCCAGATCAGGAACACCACCACGGCCGACACCGAGCCGTAGGTCGCGCCCAGGTGCGCGATCTGCTCCACGTAGAAGGCGCTGGCCCAGGAAACGAACAGGCAGAGGATGGCCGCCGAGGCGCCGCCGAGGATCGAGGGCAGCCACGCCACCGGTTTGCTGGACATCGCGAAACGGTAGATCAGGCTCATGGCCACGGTCAGGCCGAAGCTGGCCCACGTCCATTCGCTGTAGAGCCAGGGAACTCCGGCCAGCGGCTTGAGGTCGAAGGCCGCCGCCACGAAGCGGAAATAGAAGAAGATCGTCGAGAAGAAGGCCAGCATGGCGAACGCCGCCAGCAGCACCAGCAGCGCCATGATGTTGAAGCCCACGAAGCCGCGCGGCGCGTCCTCGTCATGGATGAACGACAGGCCGGCCAGCAGCGCCTTGAAGCCGCGGTGGGAGGCGTACCCGCCGATCAGGATGGCCAGACCGCTCTGGGCCGAAACCGCCTGCAGGGGCGTCTGAGCCAGGCGCTCGAGTTCCCCCTCGAAGAGGCTCTGCGCGCCTGACGGCATCAGCCGCGCCAATGCCTCGGCCTGATGAGCGACCTCGTTCGGATCTGCGAGCAGCCCGTACACGCCGATGCCGATCGCCAGACCGGGAAACACCGCGAGCATCGCGAAGAAGGAGACGCCGCCGACGTACAGCATCACGTCCCTGCCCCAGAGCCGGCTCAAGGCGCGGCCCGTGACAAGAAGCGCCAGACGCAGCCAATGGGTAGGGTCCCAGTCGATCTCGCGCAGGCGCTGGAATCTCTGCTGCAGCGACATGGCGCGGAAGTTGATCAAGGTCGCCCGGTCGTGCAAGCGATCATCGCGCCGCGGCGCTAAAATGGAAGCGGCGCGCCGGTCCCTCTCGGGATGCCGACGCGCCGCCGATGGGCGTGTCTGTTCCATCGGGGCCGGCCGCCGCGTCGAGGGACGGGAGATTGCGGTGACCAACCTGGGATCACTATCGGACCGCGTGGCTGAACCGCCGCTGAACGCCGATCGCGGAACCCGTTCACCTGGCCCCGCGTCATCCAACCTTCACATAACCGTCAAACAACAATGCTAGCGCGACGGCACAACAGGTGCGGAGCCAAGCCATGAAGACTTTCGCCTATCTCGCCGTCGTCGCCGTCGCGCTCAGCGCCTGCGGCCAACAAGCTCCGAAGGGCGGCGCCGAAAAGGCGGCCGGGCCGAGCGCCAGCGGCCGCGACCAGGTCTGGGCGGCTGGTTCCTCCACCGTCTTCCCGTTCGCCACCCGCGTGGCCGAGAACGTCGCCAAGACGACCGGCGGCCGGCCGGCCAAGGTCGAAAGCCTGGGCACCGGCGGCGGCTTCAAGCTGTTCTGCGGCGGGGCGGGCGCGGCCTACCCGGACGTCGCCAACGCTTCGCGCCCGATCAAGAAGTCGGAGTTCGAGCAGTGCGCCGCCAACGGCGTCACCGACATCGTCGAGATCAAGATCGGCTTCGACGGCATCGTGATCGCCAACGCCAAGGGCGGTCCGACCTACAACTTCAAGCTCGAGCAGGTCTATCGCGGCTTAGCCGCTGAAATTCCGGCGGGCGCCGGCTTCGAAAAGAACACCGCCAAGACCTGGAAGGACGTCGACGCCGGCCTGCCGGCCCAGGCGATCCTGGTCTATGGCCCGCCGCCCACCTCCGGCACCCGTGACGCCTTCGCCGAACTGGCCCTGGAGAAAGGCGCCCGCAAGCTCCCGGCGATGGAAGCCCTGCACAAGTCCGACGAAGACGCGTTCAAGGCCAAGGCGCATACGATCCGCAGCGACGGCGCCTGGGTCGACTCCGGTGAGAACGACAACGCCATCGTCCAGACCTTGACCAAGACCCCCAACGCCCTGGGCGCCTTCGGCTATTCGTTCCTCGAGAACAACATGGACACCGTGAAGGCGGCGACCGTCGACGGGGTCGCGCCGACCTTCGAGACCATCTCGAACGGGACCTACCCGATCTCCCGTTCGCTCTACATCTACGTGAAGAAGGCCAATATCGGCGTCACGCCCGGCCTGCGTGAATACGTGAACGCCTTCGTCTCCGACGCCGCCACCGGCAAGGGCGGCTATCTGCAGCAGCGCGGCCTGATCCCGCTGGCGCCGGACGCCCACGCGGCTCAGAAGGCGGCCGCGACCGCCCTCACCCCGATCACCGCGCCGACGAAGTAAGGCTGAGGCGGATGCTCCCCGCCTGGGGGAGCATCCGGACGGCTTATCCCGCCAGGGCCCCGGCCGCCTTGAGCCCGTCGATATCGGCGGCTGAGAAGCCCCAATCGCCCAGGGCCTCGCGGTCATGGGCGCCGATGGCGGGCGGCGGGCCCTGGATCGCTCCCGGCGTGGCCGAGAACCGTGGCGCTGGCGCCGGCTGGACCACCCCCGCCAGCTCCACGAAAGTCTCGCGGGCGACGTTGTGCGGGTGCTTGGGCGCCTCGTCCAGATCGAGAACCGGCGCAAAGCAGACGTCCGTCGCGTCCATGATCTCGCACCACTCGGCCTGGGTCTTCTGGGCGATGACGTGGCCGAGCTTGTCGCGCAGCGAATCCCACTGACCCCGGTCCATCTGGGCGGCGAAGGCCGGGTCGTTGATGCCGGTCTTCTCCAGCAGCAGCGCATAGAACTGCGGTTCGATCGAGCCGATCGAAATCCATTTGCCGTCGGCGCATTGGTAGGTGTCGTAGAAGTGGGCGCCGCCATCCAGCAGGTTGGCGCGCCGCTCTTCCTTCCACATGCCGCTGGCCTTGAAGCCGTAGAACATCGACATCAGCGAGGCCGCGCCGTCGCTCATGGCGCAATCGATCACCTGCCCCTTGCCGGTCTCGCGCGCGCTGATCACGCCGGCCAGCAGGCCGAACGCCAGGTAGAGCGCGCCGCCGCCGAAATCGCCGACCAGGTTCAACGGCGGAATCGGCTTCTCGCTCGTGCCGATCGCGTGCAGAGCGCCGGTGATGGCGATGTAGTTCATGTCGTGCCCGGCGGCGTTGGCGTAGGGCCCGAACTGGCCCCAGCCGGTCATCCGGCCATAGACCAGCTTCGGATTGCGCTTCAGGGCGATGTCCGGTCCCAGGCCGAGCCGTTCCATGACACCGGGCCGGAAGCCCTCGAACACCGCGTCGGCGCTCTCCATCAACTTCAGGCAGGTCTCGATGGACGCCGGGTTCTTCAGGTCGAGGCCGATCGAGCGCCGGCCACGGGCGGTGATGTCGGCAGCGGACCCCCGCCCCTGGCCCTTGCGGTCGATTCTGACCACGTCGGCGCCGAGGTCGGACAACAGCATCCCGCAGAACGGCCCAGGCCCGATGCCCGCAAACTCAACGATCTTCAGCCCGGTCAGCGGTCCTTGGCGCATACTTCGTCTCCCTGTCTTTGCCGGCAACCTAGGGCGATGACGCTCCGTCAGCCAATCCGTCAGCCGCCGCCGGGCAGCGACTGACCGTCGTCGATGGTGATGATCGTCCCTGTGATGGCCCGAGCAGCCGGGCCGGCGAGCATCAGCAGGGCGGCGTCCAGGTCGTCGGCCTCCATCAACCGGCGGCGGGGGAACCCCTTCATCTGCTTCTGACCGCCCTCGGTCTTGAACCAGTCCGAATTGATGTCGGTCTCGATGTAGCCCGGGCAGATGGCGTTCACGGCCACGCCCTTGCGCGCCCATTCCCGCGCCAGCCCCTTGGTCAGCATGGCCACCGAGGCCTTGGACGCGCAGTAGGCCGAAAGACCCGGCAGCACGGTGTGCGAGGCGATCGAGGCGATGTTGACGATCCGGCCTTCGCCGCGCTCGCCGACCCCCGAGGCGATCATGCGCTTGGCGGCCTGCTGCGCGGCGAAGAACACGCCGCGGACATTGACATCGAAGGTCTGATCCCAGGTCTCCGGCGACAGATCCAGCGCCAGGCCGTCGCCGCCGACCCCTGCGTTGTTGATCAAGATGGAGATCGGGCCGAGCGCCGCCTCGACCTCGTCAAAGGCCGGTCCAATCGCCGCCACGTCGGCGACGTCGAGCTTCAGCGCCATGGCCTGGTGTCCTTCTCCGGCGATGGCGCCGGCATGCGCCTCGACCATGTCGAGACGCCGCGCCGTGAGGGCCACGGACGCGCCCGCGCGGGCCAGCACGTGGGCGAAGTGCGCGCCAAGACCGCCGGAGGCGCCGGTGATCACCGCCACTTGGCCCTTCAGAACCTGATCCATACCCGTTCCCTCCACAGTCATGCGACTTGCCATCGCTGTGCCATTCGCCTTGCGGCTGTATAGTCCTCGTGCGCGTCGATTCCCGCCCAACCTGGGCGCTGTCTCGCGGATGAAGGGCCAGGGTTTAGGCGAATGACGGCGGGCGTCCAGGCGCGAGTCTTGATCGTTGCGAGAGACGACGCCGTGGCGGGCCCGCTCGCTGAGGGCCTTGACCGGCTCGGCTGGCGTACGGTCACGGCGCGCGGCCCCTATGCCGCCACCGCAGCGCTCGCCGATCTCAAGGTCGAGGCCGCCATCATCGATCTGGCCAGCGGCGGGCACGAGGCGCTGACCATGGCGCGGCGCCTGAAGGCCGCCTGCGCGCCTCGGCGCTTGCCGGTCATCGCCATCGGCGACCCGGGCCCTGAACTCGAGACCTACGATTTCGACCTGACCCTCGCCGCGCCGGTGCATCCGGCCCAGGTGGTGATGCGGCTGGAGACCCTGGTCCGCACCGCCGTCGCCGAGGAGGAGTTCGAGCTGCGGCTGGAGACCTTCACCGAACGCGGTCGGCGCCTGGACATGCCCGAGCCCGACACTTCGCCCTACCAGGTCCTGGCGATCGGCGAGCCGGCGCCTCAGTTCCTCGCGCTTTCGAACGCCCTGGCCCGCTCCGGCGCCGAAGTGATCGGGGCGTTCACCGCCTATACCGCTTTCGACTATCTGCACGAGCGGCCGTTCGACGCCGTGGTGCTCTGGGCCGGCGACACCAGCCAGGAGGCGCTGTCGATCGCCGCCGGCATGCGCCGCAACACCCGCCTCTATCACACGCCCGCCCTGCTCTACATGCGCCAGGAGAGCTACGTGACCATGTCGGAGGCCTATCATCGGGGCGTGTCCGATGTGGCTTCTCCCGAGACGCCGGAGACCGAGACCGCTCGCCGCGTGCTCGAACTGGCCCGCAGTTATCGCCGGCAGACCTCGATCCGCCGGGCGCTCGAAAAGGCGAAGACCTCGGGACTTATGGACGCCGCCACCGGGCTCTTCACTCGCGATCTGTTCGCCCGGCACGTCGCAAGATTGGCCCAGGCCTCGCGCGACCGCGGCCGCCCGCTGTCGGTCTGCGTTCTCAGGGTCGCCGAGCGCACCGACGTCAGCGCAGCCCGCGCCGGCGGCTGGCTCGACCGCGCCATTCCGCAGATCGGGTCGATGGTCGGCCGCCTGGTTCGCGTCGAGGACACCGCCGCTCGCCTGAGCCAGGAGGTCTTCGCCCTGGCCCTACCCGCCACCAGCAAGGCGGCGGCCCGCGCCGCCGGTGAACGGATCGCCGCCGTCATCGGCTGCACCGCCTTCGAGGCCGGCGACGGCCAGCCCCCGTTCGTGGTCGATTTCGACATCGGCGTGGCCGAGGTCACCAGCCCGGAAAACATCGGCAAGGCGCTGGAAGAGGCGGCCGCCGGGGCCCACCAAAAGGCCAGCTGATGGACCCCGCGGGTCCGCAGGGGGCGTGGGCCTACCTGGCCCCGCTGATCGCCATCGTCATCATCGTCCTGCGCGGCGTGCGTGAACGCACGCTGCGGATCGAGCGCATGTGGATCATGCCCGCCCTCATCCTGTCGGTGGTGGCCATGAGCCTCACAGCCCAGCCGCCGTCCACGTTCGCCATCCTGGTCGTCGACGTCTTTGCTCTAGGAGCCGGCCTCGGCTTCGGTTGGTGGCGCGGACGGACCACGCAGATCACCATCGACCCGGCTACCCACGCCCTGACCAGCCGTGCATCGCCGCTCGGCATGGCGCTGATCGCAGGCCTGTTTCTGGTCCGCTTCGCCCTGAGGGACTACGCCGCCAGCCACGCCGCGCAGTGGCGCGTACGGCCCGCGGATCTTGCCGAGATGTTCCTGTTGTTCGCCGCCGGCCTGGTCTGCGCCCAGCGGCTGGAAATGTGGATTCGCGCCCGACGGCTGCTGCGCCAGGCCCGCGCCTAGGCCGCCAGCTTCGCCAGTTCGGCCAGGATGCCCTCGGCCGCGCCCAGGCGCTGCTCCGGCGTCTCCCATTCGCCCTTCACCACCACCTTGTGGTCCGGACGGATGCGCCAGGCGACCTGGTTCTTCTGCACGAAGCCGACCAGACCCATCGGGTTCTTGAACTCGTCCCCACGGAAGGTGACGACCGCGCCCTTCGGCCCAACATCGATCTTGGCGACGTTGGCTTCGCGGCAGAGTCCCTTGATCGCCACGACTTTCAGCAGCTGACCGGCCTCGGGCGGCAGCGGACCGAACCGGTCGATCATCTCGGCGGCCAGGGCCTCGCGGTCGCCCGCCTTCTCTGCGTCCGACAGGCGGCGGTAGAGCGACAGCCGCACATTGAGGTCCGGCACATAGTCGTCCGGGATCAGCACGGCCGCGCCGGTGTTGATCTGCGGCGACCATCCGCGGTCGGCCGCCTCGCCCTTTCCGGCCAGCTCCTTCAGCTCGTTGACCGCGTCTTCCAGCATCTGCTGGTAAAGCTCGACCCCGATCTCGCGGATGTGGCCCGACTGTTCCTCGCCCAGCAGGTTGCCGCCGCCGCGCTGGTCCAGGTCGTGGCTGGCCAGCTGGAAGCCGGCGCCGAGGCTGTCGAGCGACTGCAGCACCTTCAGCCGGCGCTCGGCCGACAGGGTGATCTGCTTCTCCGAGGGCGTGGTCAGATAGGCATAGGCTCGCGCCTTGGCTCGCCCCACCCGGCCGCGTAGCTGGTACATCTGGGACAGGCCGAACATGTCGGCGCGGTGCAGGACCATGGTGTTGGCGGTGGGGATGTCGAGGCCGCTTTCGACGATCGTCGTCGACAGCAGCACGTCGTACTGCCCCTCGTAGAAGGCGCTCATCACCTCCTCGAGCTGGGTCGGGGCCATCTGACCGTGCCCGACCACGAACTTCACCTCGGGCACCTGCTCGCGCAGGAACCTCTGCAGGTCCGGCAGGTCGCTGATCCGGGGCGCTACGTAATAGGCTTGGCCGCCGCGATACTTCTCGCGCAGCAGCGCCTCGCGGATCACCACGGGGTCGAACGGCGTGATGTAGGTGCGCACCGCCAGCCGGTCGACCGGCGGCGTGGCGATGATCGACATCTCACGGATGCCCGACAGAGACATCTGCAGGGTGCGCGGGATCGGCGTAGCGGTCAGGGTCAGCATGTGCACGTCGGCGCGAAGCTCCTTGAGCTTCTCCTTGTGCTTGACCCCGAAGTGCTGCTCCTCGTCGACGATCACCAGGCCGAGGTTCTTGAAGCTGACCTGCTTGCTCAGCACCGCGTGGGTGCCGACGATGATCTCGACCTCGCCGTTGGCGAGCTCGGTGCGGGTTTCGTTGGCCTCCTTGGCCGGCACCATCCGCGACAGTCGGCGAACCTTGACCGGCCAGCCCTGGAAGCGGTCGGAAAAGGTCTTGAAGTGCTGGCGCGCCAGCAGGGTCGTGGGCGCCACGACCGCCACCTGCTGGCCGCTCATGGCGACCACGAACGCCGCACGCAGCGCGACTTCGGTCTTGCCGAAGCCGACGTCGCCGCAGATCAGGCGATCCATCGGCCTTCCAGCCCCCAGATCCTCCAGCACGTCGCCGATGGCGTTGAGCTGGTCTTCCGTCTCCTCGTAGGGGAAGCGCGCACAGAATTCGTCGAAGACGCCGTGCGGCGGCACGATGGCGTCGGTGTCCTTGGTGGCCCGCTCGGCGGCGATGCGGATGAGGCCGATGGCCATCTCGCGCAGGCGTTCCTTGGCCTTGGCCTTCCGGGCTTGCCAGGCCGCGCCGCCCAGGCGGTCGAGCTGAACCCCCTCCCCGTCGCTGCCGTAGCGGGTCAGCAGGTCGATGTTCTCGACCGGCAGGTACAGCTTGGCTTCGCCGCCGTACTGCAGCTCCAGGCAATCGTGCGGCGCGCCCTGGACGTCGAGCGTCTTCAGGCCATCGTAGCGCCCGATCCCGTGGTCGATATGGACCACCAGGTCGCCCGGCGTCAGAGACGAGGCTTCCGCGAGGAAATTCGAGGCGCGGCGGCGGCGGCGCGGACGCGCCAGCCGGTCGCCGAGGATGTCGGTTTCGCTGATGACCGCCAGCTTGTCGGTCTCGAACCCGGACTCCAGCGGCAGCACCACGCGCTGGAAGATCTTCGGATCAGCGGCGCGGGCGGCGTCCCAGTACGGAGCCAGCGAGATGTTCTTCAGGCCGTGGTCGGCCAGCATGGCGCCCAGTCGATCCGACGAACCGTCCGACCAGGAGGCGAACAGCACCCGCTTGCCCTCGCCCACCAGCCGGCGGGCGTGATCGGCGGTCGCCTCGAACAGGTTCACCGAATCCTGCTGGCGCTCGGCCGTGAAGGTCCGGCCCAGACGCGCGCCCATGTCGACGACGGTGTCGCCCTCGACCTCCTGGAACACGGAGAACCGGCGAGTCGGCCGCACGGCTAGGCGTTCGCGATATTCGTCGGCGTCCATGTAGAGCCGGGTCGGCTCCAGCGGGTGATAGTGGACCTTGCGGTCGGCCTGAGCCCGAGCGTCGTAGGCGTCCTCGATCATCGAGAGACGCTCGTCGCGGGCCGAGTCGGCCAGGTGGTCGAGGGCAATCAGGGTGTCGGACGGCAGGTAGTCCAGCAGCGTCGCCATGTCCGGATAGAACAGCGGCAGCCAGTGCTCCATCCCGGCCCGGCGGCCGCCCTCGCTGACCGTGTCGTAGAGCGGATCGCCGCCAGGCGCGCCGAACGCTTCGACATAGCCGCGGCGGAAGCGCGAGATAGCCTCCTTGTCGAGCAGCGCCTCGCTGACCGGCAGCAGCGAGATGTCCTTCAGTTGTCGGGTGGAGCGCTGGGTCTCCGGATCGAAGCCGCGGATCGATTCCAGCGTGTCGCCGAACAGGTCCAGGCGAACCGGCTCCTCGGCGTTGGGCGGGAAGACGTCGATCACGCCGCCGCGAATCGCGAACTCACCACGCTCCGACACCGTCGAGGCGCGCTGATAGCCGTTGATGGCGAAATAGCGCTCGAGATCGGCGATCTCGACCACATTGCCGACCGTCGCCGAATAGGCCGCGCCCTCGACCGACGACTTCGGCGGCACGCGCTGGATCAGGGCCGGGACGGTCGTGACCAGCAGGGCCGGTTTCTTGGGGTCAAAACCCTTGGCCAGGCGCGCCAGGGCGGTCATCCGTTCGGCCGCAGCGCCGGCCGAAGGGCCGATGCGGTCGTACGGCAGGCAATCCCAGGCCGGGAATCGCACGACCTCGACGCTGGAAGCGAAGAACGAGAACGCGTCGACGAAGGCCGAGAGGCGCGAGGCGTCGCGGGCCACGAACACCGACAGGCCGCCGCGCGACTTGACGATGTCGGACATCACCAGGGCGTCGAAGCCCTCCGGCGCGCCGACCAGATCCAATCGGCCTGGGTCTTGGGCGATCCGCCGGGTCTCCGCCGCCGTCGGGGCGCGGAAGCCGTCAGCCGCCATGGGGCCCTCCGCGCGCCTCGAAAGCTTCGAAGCGGAAGGCTTTGATCATGCGCATGATTTCGCCGTCGTGTTCAGGCGGCGTCGGCGTCCGCTCGACGATCCACTCGTAGATGTCCTGGTCCGGCTCTTCCAGCAGCGCCTCGAGGGCGTCCAGCAGCTCGGCGCTCAGCTCAGCGCCATACTTGTCCGCGAACGGCCCCAGTATGAGGTCCGCTTCCCGGAAGCCCCGGTGCCATGCCCGGAACTTCAAACGCTTCAGTCGTGTATCGTCGGTGCTCATGGGGGAGCGGCCGATATAGGCCGCCCCGCCACGTCACGCCAGTGGGATCAGCCCCAATCGCCGCCCTTCCAGGTGAACGAGACCTGGTTGAACGGCGTGGCGCCGACCTGGAGCGCGCCAGCAGCGACCACACCGCCGTCCTTGCCCTTGCTTGCGTTGGACTTCTTCAGCGCCTTCGGGTCGATTTTGGCGTCCAGGCGCACCTCCCCGAGCTTCGGATGATTGCCGACCAGCCGGACTTGGTCGTCGGTGACCAGATAGGCGGTGGGCAGAACCTTGAGCTTCACGGAATAGACGACGTTGCCCAGCGCGTTCTTGCGGGCGGGACTGGTGACGTCGACGAACTCGAGCATCACCGGCGCGTAGGTCTTGGTGCGCTGGCCGCTTTCCCAGTCGTTGAAGCCCTGACGGCCGGCGATATGCAGGTTGTCGAGGCGGTACTTGCCGATCTTCACCTCGGCGGTGGGCAGGTAGTAGCCGAACTGGTCGTCGCCCTTGGCGCGGGTCAGGCCAGTGAAGGTGGGATCGACCGGCACCGCCGGCGGAAGCACGGGCGCCACGGCCGTTTCAGCCTGGGCTTTCTCGGGACCGGGACTGCAGGCGGCCAGAAGCATGACGCAGGCCGTCGCCGTAAGCGCTCTAGGCATTTGATTCCCCCCTGGGTTTTGCGAACTTCATCATGGGCGCCGCAGGCTGTCCATGGTCGCGCTATGTTCCCGTCATGCGGCCCGAGATTCTCTTTCCGCTTTATGCGCCGATCACCACCCTCAAGGGCGTGGGCAGCCGCGTCGCGCCCCTGCTGGAAAAGCTGGCCGGGCCGATCGTGCGCGACGTCCTGTTCCTGCGGCCGCACTCGGTGATCCGCCGGGAACGGGCGACCGTGGCCTCCGCGATCGAAGGCGCGGTGCAGATCTTCGAGGTGCAGATCGACGCCTACAAGCGGCCGCGCGGCCCCCAGCAGCCCTGGCGCGTCGAGACCTATGACGGGACCGGGGTCCTCAGCCTGGTGTTCTTCGGCAGCTTCGGCGGCCAGCTGGAGGCCAAGCACCCGCTGGGCTCAAAGCGGCTGGTCAGCGGCAAGGTCGAGCGGTTCGGCCTGAACCTTCAGATCGCCCATCCGGACTACCTGCTGCCGCCCGACCGCATCGACGAGATCCCTCTGTGGGAGGCGGTCTATCCGGCCACCGCCGGCCTGCCCGCCCGCACGGTCCGCAAGTTCGCGCTGGAGGCGCTCGGTCGCGCGCTGGAAATGCCCGAGTGGCAAGACCCCGCCTGGCTGCAACGCGAGCGCTTCCCCAGCTGGCGCGAGGCGCTGGCCCTGACCCACGCCCCGCAGAGCGAGGCCGATCTCGCGCCGCAGACCCCGCACGCACGCCGCCTGGCCTATGACGAACTGCTGGCGCACCAGCTGGCCATGGCTCAGCGCAAGTCCGACCGCCGCGCCGCTCCGGCCCCCGCCATCGCCTCTTCGGACATCGCCAGCCGCGTGCGCGCCGACCTGCCCTTCGTGTTGACGGGAGCGCAGGAGCGCGCGCTGGCCGACATCCGCGCCGACTTCGCGGCCGGCGAGCGGATGAGCCGACTGATCCAGGGCGATGTGGGCTCTGGCAAGACCGTCGTCGCCATGCTGGCCATGGCCGACGTCGCCGCCGGCGGCGGTCAGAGCGCCCTGATGGCCCCGACCGAAATCCTCGCCCGCCAGCATTTCGAGACCATCTCCGGGCCGCTCTCCGAGCATGGGATTGCGGCGGTGCTGCTCACCGGTCGTGACAAGGGCCTGGCTCGCGCCGAGAAGCTGCGGGGCCTGGCCTCCGGCGCTGTCCAGGTCGCGGTCGGCACCCACGCGCTTTTCCAGGACGACGTCGCCTTCCAGAACCTGCAGTTGGCGGTGATCGACGAGCAGCACCGGTTCGGCGTCGCCGAGCGCCAGCGCCTGCAGGCCAAGGGCGAGGCGGTGCACCTGATCGCCATGTCGGCCACCCCGATCCCGCGGACCTTGGAACTCACCGTCTATGGCGACCTCGACGTCTCGCGGATCGACGAGAAGCCGCCTGGCCGCACGCCCGTAGCGACCCGCGCGGTCCCGATGAGCCGGCTGGCCGAGGTCGAGGGCCGGCTCCGCCAGGTCGTCGCCGCTGGGGCCCAGGCCTTCTGGATCTGTCCCCTGGTCTCGGAATCCGAGCTGATCGACCTCAAGGCGGCCGAGCAGCGGGCGCTGGAGCTGCGCGCGCAGATCGGCCCCGGCGTCGGCCTGGTCCACGGCAAGATGTCCGGGCCGGAGAAGGACGCCGTGATGGCCGACTTCGCCGACGGCAAGGTCAGCGTGCTGGTCGCGACTACGGTCGTCGAGGTCGGGGTCAACGTGCCCAACGCCACCATCATGGTCATCGAGCAAGCCGAGCGCTTCGGCCTGGCCCAGCTCCACCAGCTGCGCGGCCGGGTCGGGCGCGGCTCGCGCGAGAGCGCCTGCGTCCTGCTCTACGACCCGCCGCTGTCGGAGACCGCCCAGAAGCGCCTGGATATCCTGCGGCGCACCGACGACGGCTTCCTGATCGCCGAGACGGATCTCGAACTGCGGGGCGGCGGCGACGCCCTGGGCCTGCGCCAGTCGGGCTTCCCCGCCTACGTGTTCGCCGACCCGATCGCGCATCGGGACCTGATCGCCGCGGCGGGGGACGACGCGCGCCTGATCATCGCCCGCGATCCGGAACTGACCTCGGAGCGCGGCAAGGCCCTGCGGGTCCTGCAGGAGCTGTTCGACTGGCGGCCCGCCTCGCCGCTCAAGGACGCCGGCTAGCTGACATCCGCTTGCCGCGGTTCTCGCCCGCTAGTCGCCGCTCCTGATCAATGCGCCAGGCTCGCGACCCGGTCCGCGGCGTCGGCCTCGAGGTCGGCGTAGAACAGGTTGTAGCCCGGCGCCCGTCGGCGGTCGGTCCAGGAGCCCGAGGGCTTGAGCGACGGCGACTTGGGGCGGGTGACCCGCAGCACACCCTTCTCGCACTTGGCCCCGACCTGCCGCGTCAGGAAGGCCGGCCGCATCCCCCATTCGAGTCCCGTGGCGTTGGTGGCGCCCTGGTTCAGGCGGGCCGGAGCCTCCGCGTCGACGACCGCCCCGAACAAAGGATTGAAGCAGATCGGCGTGCGCCCGGCGAGATTGACCAATTGACCGCCCTCGCCCCAGACCAACGAGCGATCGAGCAGCGCCTGGGCGCGCTCCGGCTCGCCCTCGTAAACCGCAGCCCAGGCCGCCAGGCAGCCGGTCTGCCCGGGCGCCATGCAAGGCGGCAGCGGCGGCGCGTCGGCCGGCACCACGGTCTGGACGAGATAGGCCGCCGCCACGCGGGCGCGCAGCCCGGAATTCGGCGCGACTTCCTCGGCGATCAAGCGCGCGGCCAGGGTGCCGCCCTGCTCCACCCCGACGATCACCAGCGGCCGGTCATGATTGTAGTGCGCCAGGTAGTAGCGGAAGGCCGACGCCACATCGGCATAGGCGAAGCGGCGGGCTTCCTTGGCGTCGTCACGCAAGGTCATCAGTGTGTAGAGGCTGGCCTGCCGATAGCGGGGCGCGAAGATGCGGCCGACCCGGACGAACGGCCCGGCATAGTTCGGCGCCATCACTCGGCGAAACAGCAGGTCGGCCTCCGGATCGTCGATCGGCGCATTCCAGTGACGGCCGCCGTCGAAGGTGGTGGGAGAGACGAAGAACACGTCCGCGGCGGGCTCGCCTATGGTCGGCGTGTCGGGGGCCAACGGCATCAGCGCCCAGGCCGAGCGCTGGGCGAAGTCAGGCGCCGGCGGCGGGTCGTAGGTCTGGAACGGCTCCTTGGGATCGAGCTGGGTGCGAAGGATGTCGTCGCGCCAGACATAGGCGCCAGCCGCCAACACCAGGCCGACCACAACGATGGCGGCCGTCACCAGACGCCGGAACCCCTTCGGACGCTCGGCCATGGTTCCCCTTCGCCCTACCGATACGGATCGGGCTGGGAGAGATAGCGCTTCACATAGTCGGTGACGCCGTCCTCAAGACTGGTCATGGGCTGATTGTAGCCAGCCTGCTGCAGGCGCTCCATGTGCGCCTGGGTGAAGTACTGGTACTTGTCGCGGATGGCCGGAGGCATCGGCGTGTACTCGATCTCAGGCGCCCGACCGGCGGCGGCGAACACCGCTCGCGCCAAGTCCTCGAAGGTCCGGGCCGTGCCGGAGCCGAGATTGTAGATGCCGTTCACCTGCTCGTTCTTGGCCAGCCAGCCGACCACGTCGGCGACGTCGCGGACATAGACGAAATCCCGGCTCTGACCGCCGTCCGGCACGCCATTGCGATAGGACTTGAACAGCTGAACCGAATGGCCGTCGCGGACCTTCGGCCAGATCTGCGACGCCACCGACTTCATCGAGTGTTTGTGCTCTTCGTTCGGCCCGTAGACGTTGAAGAACTTTAGGCCCACCCATTGGGGCGGGGCGTAGTCGCGGGCCGCCTGGCGCGCGGCGAACAGATCGAACAGCGACTTCGACCAGCCGTAGGTGTTGAGCGGGCGAAGGGCGGCCAACGAATTGAGGTCGTCGCGGTCCTGGAAGTCCACGGAGTCGCCGTAGGTGGCGGCCGACGAGGCATAGACGAAGCGCCGCTGATGGTCTGCGCACCAGCGGAACAGGTCGCGCGACAGCGTGAAGTTCGAATGGATGATCTTGTCGGCGTCCGGCTCGGTGGTCGAGGAGACCGCGCCCATATGGACGACCACTTCGATGTCGCGCCAGCGCTTCTCCAGCCACTCGAACATGTGCTCGGGCGCCACGAAGTCGCCGATCGGATGCTTGGCGATGTTGCGCCACTTGCCGAGCTCGGCCTCACGCAGGCGGTCGCAGACCACCACGTCCAGGTCCGGGTCCTCCGCCAGCTTGGCGACGATGTTGGAGCCGATGAACCCGGCGCCGCCGGTGACGAAGATGATCCGACGGGTCATGCTTTCTCCTGCATCCGGGCGATGGCGGCGGTGGTCGAATAGCCATCCACCAGCTGGGCGAGTTTCACCTCACCGCCGTAGGACTTCACGAAGTCGCCGCCGACGACCTCGCTCTCGGCATAGTCCGCGCCCTTGATGAGAACGTCAGGTCGCGCCGCTTCGATCAAGGCGCTAGGCGTCGACTCATCGAACGGGGCCACGAGATCGACCGAACCCAGCCCGGCCAGCACCATGGCGCGGCTCTCCAGGTCGTTCACCGGGCGTCCGTCGCCCTTCAGCTCGCGAACCGATCGATCGGAGTTCAAGCCGACGATCAGCCGGTCGCACCACAGCCGGGCCTGGGCCAGATAGGCCACGTGGCCGCGGTGCAGGATATCGAAGCAGCCGTTGGTGAATCCGACCTTCAGGCCCTTGGCTCGCCAGCGGGCGATCTCGTCGACCATCCGCTGCGGCGTGACGATCTTGGCTTCGGCGGGGGCCATGTGGGCGCTGATCGAGGCCTCGATCATCTCTTCGGGCGTGACGACCGCGGTGCCCGCCTTCCCGACCGCGACGCCCGAGGCCAGCATGGCGAACTCGATCGCGTCCTCGATGGCGACCTTGGCCGCCAGAGCGACGCCCAGCGCCGCCAGTGTGGTGTCGCCGGCGCCGGAGGCGTCGAACACCTCGCGCGGGACGCCGGGGAAGTGGCGCACCGGTTCGCCGCGCACGGCCAGCGATATCCCCTTGGCCGCGCGCGTCACCAGGATCGCCTTGGCCTCGCACAAGGTCAGGGCATGGGCCAGCGCCGCCTCGATCTCGGGATCAGTGGAGGTCGGCATGTCGGTGGCGTGCGCCAGTTCGGCCGCGTTGGGCTTGACGATATCAACCGCGCCATAGCGGGCGAAGCTTCGCGCCTTGGAGTCGACGATCATCACCGCGCCGGATTCGCGCGACGCCTCGATGACCGCCGGCGTCACCACGCCCTTGCCGTAGTCTGACAGCAGCACCACGCCGGCGCCCTTGGCGACGTCCCGTACCGTGCGCACCAGGCGCTGTTCGACATCGCCCGTCGCTGGGCCGCTGGTCTCCATGTCGACCCGCAACAGCTGCTGGCCGCCGGACACGAAACGGGTCTTCAAGGTCGTCGGCCTGGCCGGGTCGGTGACCACGAAGCCTTCGACGCCCTCCTCGCTCTTGATCAGCCGCAGCGCCTCATGGCCCTCGGCGTCGCCGCCGATCATGCCGACCAGGCAGACCTCGCCGCCCAGCGCCGCGGCGTTGCGCGCCACGTTGCCGGCCGCGCCCAGCATCACCAGTTCACGCTTGCGGGCGAGCACCGGGATCGGCGCCTCGGGCGAGACGCGCGTCACGTCGCCGTAGACGAAGCGGTCCACCATCAGGTCGCCGACGCAGACGATGCGTGCGCCCGACAGGGCCGAAAGGATCTTCTGAAGGGCCGCGAGGTCCATGATGCTCAGAGCCTACGCCGATTACTGAACCGCCGCATGAACGGCTTTGAGGCTGGCCAGCAGATCGCGCGCGCCAGCCAGCGGCAGGCAGCTCGGCCCGTCGCACAGCGCCTTGTCCGGCTCGGGGTGGAACTCGAGGAACACGCCGTTGGCGCCCACGGCCACCGCCGCCTTGGCGATCACGGCCACGCCGTCACGGCGACCACCCGTCGAAGCGCCGCCCGTGCGCGGATCGGCGCCCGGCAGCTGCACCGCGTGGGTGGCGTCGATCGTCACCGGCGCGCCCAGCTTCTTCATCTCCGGAATCCCCAGCATATCGACGACCAGGTTGTTGTAGCCGAACGAACTGCCGCGCTCGCAGAGAACAACGCCGACGTCCGACACTTCCTTGATCTTGCTGAGGATGTTCTTGGTGTCCCAAGGCGCTAGGAACTGGGCCTTCTTCACATGCAACAGCCCGCCGGCCGCGCCCGTCGCCTTGGCGGTGGCGACCACAAGGTCGGTCTGGCGGCAGAGAAACGCCGGGATCTGCACCAGGTCGGCGACCACGGCGACCGGCTCGGCCTGATCGATCTCGTGCAGGTCGGTGCACACCGGCACGTTCAGCTGCGCCTTCACTTCGGCGAGGATCTTCAGGCCTTCCTTGAGACCAGGCCCGCGGAAGCTCTTCACCGAGGAGCGGTTGGCCTTGTCGAAGCTCGCCTTGAACACATAGGGCAGGCCAAGCTCGGCGGTGACCGCCTTCAGGTGTCGGCCCGTCTCCAGCGCCAGGTCCAGGTCTTCAATGACGTTCAGGCCGGCGATCACCACCAACGGCTGGCCATCGCCGATCGAGAGATTCCAGCGGTCAAGCGTCAGTACGGTCATGGGATTCCCGAAGTCTGTTCAGACGGCGGCGACGCCGTCGTTTGGGCCTAAGTGGCGCGCGTGGGCGCGGTTCACAAGCGCGAAAAGGTGAACTCCGGGCAGGCGCGGAGCCAACTAGCGCTACTGGTGTTGATTAGTTTCAATCCTAAATGCACTGTTAGCGTCTGAGAAATCGAGGGTTGCGACCATGAGCTTGGCGCATGAACCATCGTTGGCGGCTCTAGCCGCTTCACCTCGGGCCTTCGGCAAGCTCCCGCAGCTCGCCGGCGCGCCGGCCGCATTTCGGTTCGCGGCGAGGCTGATGGCGCTGAATTGGCGCGTCGGCGCCTTCACCTTCATCACGCCGGCCGGCCGCGAGTTGCGGATCAACGGCACGGATCCAGGGGTCGAAGCCCGGGTCGTCATCCACGATTTCGCCTTCATGCGCCGAGTGCTGGCGGCGGGCGACATTGGTTTCGCCGAGGGCTACATGGCCGGCGAGTGGGACACCCCGGACCTCTCGGCCGTGCTCAGCGCCGTAGGCCTCAACCTCGACCGGCTGGCCAAGCTGTTCCTGGGCAATCCCCTGGTACGGGCCGTGAACTTCATCGGCCACACCTTCCACGCCAACACCCGCCAGGGTTCGCGCAAGAACATCCACGCCCACTACGACCTCGGCAACGCCTTCTATTCGAAGTGGCTCGACCACACGATGACCTACTCGTCGGCGCGCTATCAGCAGTCCGGCCAGGAATTGGCGCAGGCCCAAACCTACAAGTACCGGAGCCTTGCAGAGGGGATGGGCCTGCAAACCGACCAATCGGTTCTAGAGATCGGCTGCGGCTGGGGCGGCTTCGCCGAGTTCGCCGCCAAGGAGGTCGGCGCCAAGGTGACCGGCATCACCATCTCCAAGGAACAGTTCGACTTCGCTCGCCAGCGGATCTTCACCCAGGGCCTGGCCGAGAAGGCCGAGATCCGCATGATCGACTACCGCGACGTCGAGGGCCGCTTCGACCGGGTCGCCTCCATCGAGATGTTCGAGGCCGTGGGCGAGCGCTACTGGCCGACCTACTTCGGCAAGATCCGCGACGTGCTGGCGCCCGGCGGGCGCGCCGGCCTGCAGATCATCACCATACGCGACGAGATCTTCGAGGCCTACCGCCGCCGCGCCGACTTCATCCAGAAGTACATCTTTCCGGGCGGCATGCTGCCCTCCGAGGAACGCCTTGAGGCCGAGACCACCAGCGCCGGCCTCACCGGGACCGGCATGGTCCGCTTCGGTCAGGACTACGCCGACACTCTGGCCGAGTGGGGCAAGCGCTTCGAGAGCGCCTGGGACGAGATCGCCACACAGGGTTTCGACGAGCGGTTCCGCAAGCTCTGGCGGTTCTATCTCAGCTATTGCGAGGCCGGCTTCCGCACCGAACGAACCAATGTCGTCCAGCTGAGCCTTGCCAAGGCCTGACCTTCGCAGATCGGCTTGGGGCGCTTGCAAGAAAGCTGGGCCTCAACACCCCTGTTCCTCGCGCGCGGCGGGCCTTAAGTAGACCGCCATGACCGTCGCTCCCAGCGTCCTCGACGCCATCGGAAACACCCCGCTGATCCGCCTGCGCCGTGCGAGCGAGGCCACCGGATGTGAGATCCTCGGCAAGGCCGAGTTCATGAACCCCGGCGCGTCCGTGAAGGACCGGGCCGCGCTCTACATCGTGCGCGACGCCGAGCGGCGCGGGTTGTTGCGTCCTGGCGGGCGCATCGTCGAGGGCACCGCCGGCAATACCGGCATCGGCCTGGCCATGGTCGCCGCGGCGTCGGGCTACCGCACGACCATCGTCATCCCGCGCACCCAGAGCCAGGAGAAGAAGGACGCCATCCGCCTGCTCGGCGCCGAGCTGGTCGAGGTCGACGCCGTCCCCTACTCCAACCCCGACAACTATGTCCGCTATTCAGGTCGCCTGGCCGAGGAGCTGAACGCCAAGGAACCGGCCGGCGCGATCTGGGCCAATCAGTTCGACAATGTCGCCAATCGTCAGGCCCACGTCGAGACCACGGGACCGGAGATTTGGGAACAGACCGGCGGCCAGGTCGACGGCTTCATCTGCGCCGTCGGCTCGGGCGGCACCCTGGCTGGCGTCGCCGAGGCCCTGCGGGTCCGCAAGCCGGACATCAAGATCGGTCTGGCCGACCCGCACGGCGCGGCTCTCTACTCCTGGTACACCGACGGCGAGCTGAAGTCCGACGGAACCTCGATCAGCGAGGGCATCGGCCAGGGTCGGATCACCGCCAATCTTGAGGGCCTGACCGTCGATCACCCCTACCGGATCGACGACGTCGAGATGCTGAACGTCATCTTCGACATGGTCGAGCACGAGGGCCTGGTTATGGGCGGCTCCACCGGCATCAACGTCGCCGGGGCGATCCGCATGGCCAAGGAGATGGGTCCGGGCCACACCATCGTGACCATCCTCTGCGACCAGGGCGCGCGCTATCAGAGCAAGATCTTCAATCCCGAGTTTCTGAAGCAGCGCGACTTCCCCGTTCCGCGTTGGTTGTAGACATGGATCCCGTCGTCTCCACAGCCTGGCTCGCCGACCGCCTGAGAGCGCCGGACATTCGCGTGGTCGATAGCTCCTGGTACATGCCGGCCGAGAACCGCAGCGGCCACGACGAGTATCTGGTCAGCCACATACCGGGCGCGGTGTTCTTCGACATCGACGCCATCGCCGACACCTCGAGCGACCTGCCGCACATGCTGCCGAGCCCCGAGGCCTTCGCCAAGGCCGCCGGCCTGCTCGGCCTCCCGCGCGAGGCGGACATCGTCATCTACGACACTCACGGCATTCGCTCGGCCGCACGGGTCTGGTGGACCTTGCGGGCCATGGGCTACCCGACGGTCCACGTGCTCGACGGCGGTTTGCGCAAGTGGATCGCAGAAGGCCGCTCGATCGAACCGGGCGAGATCTATCCCCGCGCGGTCCAGGTCGAGCCCGCCTTCGATCCCTGGCTGGTGCGCAGCGCCGCCGACGTCCGCGAGATCCTGGCCAGCGGTTCGGCGCGGATGGTCGACGCCCGCTCGGCCGCCCGGTTCACCGGCGAGGCGCCCGAGCCGCGCGCCGGCCTGCGTTCCGGCCACATGCCTGGCGCGGCCAACCTGCCCTGGGAGCAGGTGGTGGCCGAGGACGGAACCCTGCAGCCGGCCGAACAGCTCACCGCCGCCTTCAAGGGCGCGGGGGTGGATCTGAAGCAGCCGATCGTCACCACCTGCGGCTCGGGCGTCACCGCCTCGGTCCTGGCGCTGGCGCTCGCACGCCTGGGCCTGGACCGCACGGCGGTCTACGACGGGTCCTGGACCGAGTGGGGCGGACTGCCTGACGCTCCGGTCGTCACGGGCCCCTAACGGATCGGCGGCGCGTAGAGCAGGCCCGGCTGCTCGGCGCTCCACAGCGCATTGTGCCCCCGCGCCAGTTTCAGCGCCGAACGAGCGCCGACATTGCGTTCGAACACCTCGTCATAGGCGCCGACCTGGACGATGGCCTGATAGCCGAAGTCGCGTTTCAGCCCCATCGGCGCGCCGAAGTCGCTCTCCACGCCCAGCAGGCGGCGGATGCGCGGGTCGGTCGAAGTCTTGGCCAGCTCCGGCGCGGTCTTGCTGTCGACGCCCAGCTCCTCGGCCAGGATCAGCGAATAGACCGTCCAGCGGACGATGTCGGTCCAGACCGGATCGTCCTGCCGCACGACCGGCGCCAGCGGCTCCTTGGAGATCACCGTCGGCAGGATGACGTGCGCATTGGGGCTGTTCATCACCGAACGCGACGAGGCCAGGGCCGAGATGTCGGCCGTGAAGGCGTCGCAGCCGTCGGCTTGGTACTTCACCCTGGCCTCGGCCTCGGTCTTGGTCACCACAGCGGTGTACTTGAGACCGCGCGCCTGGAAATAGTCGGCGAGGTTCGCCTCACTGGCCGTGCCCGCCTGCACGCAGATCCGCGCGCCGTTCAGTTCGTCGGCGCTGGTCAACGCCAGCGACTTGGGAACCAGGAATCCCTGACCGTCGAAATAGGTGATGGCCGCAAAGTCCACGCCTTCGCCGGCGTCGCGCGCCACGGTCCAGGATGCGTTGCGCGAGAGCACGTCGATACTGCCGCTGCGCAGGGCTGAGAACCGATCCTCGGCGCTGACCGGCGTGAAGCGGATCGCCTTGGCGTCCCCCAGGGCGGCGGCGGCGATGGCTCGGCAGATGTCCACGTCGAAGCCGCGCCAGGTCCCGCGGTCGTCAGCGAAGGCGAAGCCCGACAGCCCGGGGTTCACGCCGCACGAAACCCAGCCTCGCGCCCGGATCGCCGCCAGCGTCGGACTAGGCTTAGGCGTGAAGGCGGCCTTGGCGGCGGGAGCTTCAACCTTGGGCGGCGGCGGCTGTGGCGGCGGGGTCTTCGGCTCTCCGCAGGCGGCCACCAGCAGGACGGCGGCGATCAAGCTGGGGACAGGCTTAGAAATACTGGGCCGGTGGATTGGCCGCCCTCCTTGATTGCAAAGCTGACCAGGCTCTAAGTGCGAGCTGATCATGGCTCAAGTTCGTTCCGGCCCGTCAACCCGCATGGCTGAAGAAACCCGTCTCATTCGCGCCGGCGCCCGGTCTGACGACCTCGTCAAGACTGTCGGTCCGCCGATTCAGAAGGGCTCGACCGTCCTGCTGCCCTGCGCGGCTGCACTCTATGACGACGAGGCCTACCTGACCTACGGCCGGGCCGGCCTGGCGGCGCACGAGGCGCTCAAGTGCGCGCTCGCTGAGATGGAGGGCGCGGCCGGCGTCAGCCTCTACCCGTCAGGCCTGGCGGCGATCACCGGCGCCATGCTGGCGGTTCTGAAGTCCGGCGACGAGGTGCTGGCCGCCGACAACATCTACAAGCCCAGCCGCCGCTTCTGCGACAATGTCCTCAAGCGCTATGGCGTCGCCGTCCGCTATTTCGATCCGCGCCTTTCGCCGGAGGAGCTGGTCGGCTCGGCCAGCGAGGCGACCCGGCTGATCGTGATGGAGTCGCCGGGCTCCCTGACCTTCGAGATGCAGGACCTCGCCGCGGTCTCCGCCCTCGCCCGGGCGCGCGGCATCCTCACCCTCGCCGACAACACCTGGGGCGCCGGCTACCTGTTCAAGCCGCTGGAGCACGGCGTCGACATCAGCGTCCAGGCGCTGACCAAGTACGTGGGCGGCCATTCGGACATCTTCATGGGGTCGGCCGCGGCGCGCGATCCGGCCCTGGTGCGGGCGCTGGAGGACGGCGTGCACAATCTCGGCTGGGCGGTCTCGGCCGAGGACGCCTACCAGATGCTCCGCGGCCTGCGGACCCTGCCGACCCGGCTCAAAACCCAAGGCGACGCGGCCCTGGCCATCGCCCATTGGCTGGCCCAGCAGCCGGAGGTGGCGCAGATCATCCACCCCGCCCTGCCCGGCTCCCCGGACCATGCGCTCTGGAAACGCGACTACAGCGGCGCCTGCGGCCTGTTCGGCTTCGTGCTGAAGCCGGGGTCGCCGGAAGCCGTCGACGCCTTCCTTGACGCGCTGCAGCTGTTCGGCCTTGGCTTCTCCTGGGGCGGGTTCGAGAGCCTGGCCATCGTCAGCGACCCTCAGCTCGGCAAGCGCAAGTTCGCGCCGAAGTACGAAGGCCCGCTGATGCGCCTGCACATCGGCCTTGAAGCGCAGGATGACCTGATCGCCGACCTGCGCCAGGCCCTCGACGCCTACACTGCCCTCATCTAGGGCCGAGCCATCCGGCTCATGAACAGCGCTGCCCGCTGGGTCTGACGATCAAGACTGTCCAGTTCCATGGTCTCGCCCGGCGCATGCGCCCCGGCCCCGGCCGCGCCGAACCCGATCAACCCCGGCAGCAGGTCGCCGACGAAGCCGATGTCGCCCGCCCCGCGCTTCAGCGGGTCCAGCTCGGCCATCGGCTCCAGGCCGAGGTCGCGATTGACCTCGTTGAGCTTGACCAGCAGGGCGCGCGAGCCGGCGCTCGGGGCCATGGCCGGATAGCCGTCGGTGAACTCGATCGACGCCGTCGCGCCAGTCAGCGGCTGGGCGACGACAGCGCGCATCTTGGCCCGGATGCTCTCGGTCTGGGCGTTGGACAGCGTCCGCAGGTCGCCGCGCGCCACCGCTTCTGCCGGAATGATGTTGGACTTGCCGGTCGCGCTCGCCCCGGTGTCGTTGCCATTGGGCGCCGCCGTTGCGCCCGAAGCCATGTAGCCGACATTGAAGGTCGCGTTCGGCTCGCGCGCCTGCTGGCGGAACTGGTCGAGGATCCTCGCCAGCTCATAGGCCGCGCCATAGCCGACGCTGTCGTTGAAGATGCCCGACGAATGGCCGGACTTGGCCTTCACGCTCAGCCGCCACTCGGTCGACGAGCGACGGGCGATCGAGGCCATGTCCTTGCCGTTCTCCTGCGCCAGGCCTTCGAACTCCAGGGCCAGATCGCTGACCTTGGCGGCGTTGATCAGGTCGGCGCGCGAGACCTCCAGCGGACGCCCTGCCCGCTCCTCGTCGCCGGTCAGGACGATGGTGATGTCGGCGTCCTTCAGGGTCCCGGCCGCCTTCATGGCCCGCAGCGCGCCCAGCATGATCACCAGGCCGCCCTTCATGTCGTTGACGCCCGGCCCCTCGGCGATGTCGCCGCGGCGGACGTACTTCTGGAAAGGGCTCTCGGGCTCGAACACCGTGTCCATGTGCCCGATCAGCAGCATGCGCTTGCCTTTGCCCGAGCCCTTGTGGACCGCCACGATGTGGCCGGCGCGATCGACCTGCGCCATCGGAACCCAGCGGACCTCGAAGCCCAGGTCCTTCAGCTCGCCCTGAAGGATCTTGGCCACCTCTTCCACGCCCGCCTTGTTCAGCGTGCCGCTGTTGATGTTGACCAGGGTCTCCAGCAGCTTCAGCGAACGCTCCTGCTCGGCGGTCGCCGTCGCGACCATCTTCTTCTCCGGCGCGCTGAGGCCGGCGGCGAAGGCTGGGCCCGCGGCCAGGACGGAGAGCGCCGCGATCGCCGCGGCGGTGGTCTTCAAGCGGATCATGGGTCGTCCCCCGGGTACTGACTCGATGGCCTGACCATCCGCCCGCCGCGGGGCGAACTCAAGCGGAGAGAACTGCCTGGAAGCCCCGAAGACTCGCGGTTACCGACCCTGGCGCGCCCAGCAGGACTCGAACCTGCAACCGTCCGCTTAGAAGGCGGATGCTCTATCCGGTTGAGCTATGGGCGCTCAGAGAACGCGTCGCGACCTGACGGGACGAACTCCGAAAGGCCTCTCCCCCTATTTCGCATGACCTCGGCGCTTGCAACCGTTCGCTTAGAAGGCGGTCCGGTGAGCTATGGGCGCTCGTGAAAGCCCTAGTGGGTCCAGGGTTGCTTGCGGCCGTAGGCGAAGTTGTCCGCATAGGCCTTGATGATGCGCTTGGGGGTCTTCGGCTCGGTGATCTGGAAGGCGATGCCGTGAGCCTGGGCGTAGGCCACCGCTTCATCGCTGGTCTCGAAGGATAGGCGGATCTGGCCGTTCATGTCGCTGGTCAGGGTCCAGCCCATCAGCGGGTCCGACCGTCTGGCCGAGGCCGGTTCGAATTCCAGCACCCAATCCTTGGTCTTGGCCCTGCCGGACTGCATGGCGTTCTTGGCCGGACGGTAGATGCGCGCGAGCATGCGGACCCTCAATCAATCTTTGGCCGACGCTGGTCGGGGCGAGAGGATTCGAACCTCCGACCCCCTGGTCCCAAACCAGGTGCGCTACCAGACTGCGCTACACCCCGAAAAGCGTCGGCGTCGGGGGGATATAAGGCTTTGGCCTTTACCGCAATTGAACAAAGCGCGCGGGGCGCTCAGAGCGTCACAGCTTTAAGTGGAAGCCGGTTGAAACGCTGAGCCGGAAAGGGCCTAGCCGTGGCGCCGCATCAGCTTGAAGACGCCCGAGCCACGGATCACGTCGGTCCCGCCGACATGGGCGCGGGCCTCGACGAAGGCGACGTCGCGGGTGGCGCGGGTGACCTTGGCCTCGCCCATCACCCACTCGCCGACCCGGGCCATGTGCAGGAAGTCCACCGACAGGTGAATCGTCACCGCGGTCTGGCGAACATTGCGGAACACCGCCGCGCCCATCAGGCCGTCGAGGAACGCCGTCAGCATGCCGCCGTGCACCAGGCCCAGGCCGTTGGCGTGCCGCGGCAGGGCGAAGAAGGCCTGCTCGGTCAGCTCGCCCATCTCAGCGCGATGGAAATACGGCCCGTTGTGGCTCGAGAACGGCCCGCGTGAGCCGGATGGGACGAAACCCGCCGGCGGCTCAGGAACGACGTCGCGATCAGCCACCCTTGAAGATCCGATGCTCGATGCGGTCGCCCGGCATCAGGCCGATCTGCTCGGCCCGCCCGCCGGCGATTTCCAGCACCGCGACGACCGTCCCGCCCGACGGGATCGGCGCCTCGGACAACGGCGTGGTGTTGCGGGCGATCGAGAGCACGGTCCCGCCCTGCTGGATGTAGATGATGTCCAGCGGGATCAGGGTGTTCTTCATCCAGAACGCCACCTCGTGCGGCTCGCCATGGAAGTCGAACAGCATGCCGCGGTCGGGGGCCAGTTCCTTGCGGAACATCAGCCCGCGTTCCCGCTCGGCGTCATTGTCGGCGATTTCCACGAAGAACCGCGTGCGGCCGCTGGGCGTCACCGCCTCCAGCGGCTCGAAGCCCTTCGGCGCCTCCCCCACGGCCCCGCCAACCGCAATATTAGCGGCGGGCGCAGACTGTGCGGCAGGTGCAGCCTGCGCGGCAGGCGCAGGATTGGGGGCCGCCTGGGCCGCCGGCTCCTGCGTGCACGCGGCAAGCAGCAGCATAGCGCCCGCAAGGGCGGTCAGGCCGCGTTGCGGCCCCGTCAGCCTAGGCACCGGCAAGCTCCGAGCTGTGTGTCTTAAGCTAGACCTACAGACTCGATCTCGGCGACGACAAGTCCTTTCGGACCTTCCGCGAACCGGACCATCACGTCGTCGCCCGGCTGCAGGTCCTCGATACCGGACCTCCGCAGGGTTTCGATGTGAACGAAGATGTCGCCGCTCTCCCCGTCGCGGACTACGAAGCCGTAGCCCTTGGCGCGGTTGAACCACTTCACCTTGGCCCGCTCCAGCGGCCCGGGTGGGGCCGACGGTCGGCGCTGAGGCCGCGCGTTGAACCCGCCACGGTCGAAGCTGTCGCGCCGCCCATGCTGATTGTCGTCCCGGCGGCGGTCGGAAGGCGGCGGGGCGGCGCTTTCGTCCACCTCCAGCACCTCGGCCACCTGCCAGCCTTTCGGACGGCGGATCACGTCACAGACGATCACGGCGCCTTCCAGGGCGCTTTCACGCCCGGAGTTCCGCAAACTCGTGACGTGAAGCAACACGTCCTTCAGCCCGGTCTGATTAGGATCATCCGGGACCACAAAACCATAACCTTTGCCGGCGTCGAACCACTTCACACGCCCGCTGATCCGCACCGATTCCTCGTGCGGACCTACTCCCTCGAATTCGTAACCAGACATCTGCCCCTCTGGCCCGGTCTCCCCCCGATCCTTTCGGATAATGGCCAACTATAACAGTGTTCTTGTTAGGCTAGTGCCGTCAATGGGGCATTTTGCGACCAACACACGCGGGGGTCGCATTCTTCACGTCTACGTGGATTTTGGGGAGCCCGCGGTGGCAGTCCCTAGGGGAGTCGAACCCCTCTCTCCAGGTTGAAAACCTGGCGTCCTAACCGATAGACGAAGGGACCGCGTCCGCGAGAGCGGTGTCTATATTGACGATTCCGCGGGGGCGCAAGCGCCTTGCTGAACCTTTTTGAGGACGCCGTTATTCGAGTGGCTACGCCGGGCGCAAACGCCCTTTGCGGCCAAGGCTCAGCCGACCCGCCGGGGGTCGGCGACGTCTTCGATTTCCAGCTCGACGCTCTCGCGCCCTTGCCAGTCGTCCGGCTTCAGCCGGCCCGCCACGTGGATCGCGCCGCCTTCGTTTAGCAGCCGCCGGCCATGCTCGGTGTCCTCGGCCCGCCAGGCGACGGCCTTCAGCTTGCCGCCCGAGCCGTCGGTCAGCGTCACCCGCACGTGGCCGCCGCGCAGGGCCATCGGCCGCTCGACGCGCACATTGGCGGCGGCGAACACCGGCTCGGGATTGCCGGGGCCGAACGGCGCCATCGCCTGAAATGCCTGATAGAGGCCCCTGTCCGCGCCGCCGGCCGTCACCAGCGCATCGATGTCCAGACCGTCCGCAGCGGCCGCCGTCTGGGCTTCTTCGGCCAGTCTCTCGTTCAGGAAGGCGCGCAGGTCGGGGATCAGCTCGGGCCGAACCGACAGCCCCGCCGCCATGGCGTGCCCGCCCCCGGCCAACAACAGCCCCTCGTCGAACGCCGCCTGCACCGCCCGGCCCAGATTGACCCCGGGCTGCGAGCGGCCTGAGCCCTTGCCGACATTGGCGGCCCGGTCGATGCCGATGACCAGGGTCGGCTTGCGATAGCGTTCCCGCAGCCGGCTGGCGACGATGCCGATCACGCCCGGATGCCAGCCGTCGGCCGCCACCAGCGCCATGGCCGCGTCGGCCTGATTGCTCTCGCGATCGACGATGCGCACGGCCTCGTCGAAGATTTCCTTCTCGACCTCCTTGCGGGAGGCGTTGAGCGTGTCGAGTTCGGCGGCGAGGGCTGCGGCCTCCTCCGGATCGTCCGTCGAGAGCAGCCGGGCGCCGAGATCTGAGCGGCCGATCCGGCCGCCGGCGTTGATCCGCGGCCCCAGGATGAAGCCGGCATGGAAGACGCTGGCCGGTCCGGAGCCCTTTGCGACCTCCAGCAGGGCCTTCAGGCCGGGGTTGCGCCAGGCCGACATCACCTTCAGTCCCTGGGCGGTCAGCGCGCGGTTGAATCCCACCAACTGAGTGACGTCGCAGATCGCGCCCAGGGCGGCGAGGTCCAGCCACTGACGCAGGTCAGGCTCGGGCGTGTCCTTGAACAGCCCCCTGCCCCGCGCCTCGCGGTTCAGCGCCGCCATCAGCACGAAGGCGACGCCGGCCGCGGCCAGCACGCCCTGCCCGGATTGGCAGCCGGGCCGGTTGGGGTTCACCAGGGCGGCGACCTCGGGGATCTCCTCGCGCATCAGGTGATGGTCGATCACCACCACCTCCAGCCCGATCTCCTTGGCGCAGGCCAGGGCCTCATAGGCGGCCGCGCCGCAGTCGACGGTGACCACCAGCTCCACGCCGCTCTCGCGGATCTTGCGGAACGCGGCGGGTGAAGGGCCGTAGCCCTCGGTCATCCGGTCGGGGACATAGATGGGCAGTTCCTTGCCCATGAAGCGGAACCAGCGCACCAGCTGGGCGGCGCTCGAGGCCCCGTCCACGTCATAGTCCGCGAAGACCGTCATCGGACGGTCCGCGATCAGCGCGTCGATCAGCACCGCCGCCGCCCGGTCCATGTCGAGGAAGCTCGACGGATCGGGGAACAGCGCCTTGAGCGTCGGGCGCAGGTAGTCTTCACCAGCGTCGGCGGCGACCCCGCGCGAGGCCAGGGCCCGCGCCAGGGGCTCGGAGAGCCCCAGCGACAGCTGGTGGCGGCGCACGACGGCGGCGTCGGCCGGCCGCTCGCGCCACATGCGGCCAGTCAGTGACCGCGTGACGCCAAGATAGCCCGTGCCTGTCGATCCATCGGCCATCCGCCGACCTTACGCGGAGTCGTCGGCGTCCCGATAGGCGCAGCCCCCGAGCTCATCGCCGCATGCGTCCGCAATGGTCGCAGCCTATGACGCCAGCGGTTTGGCCACCGTGACGGCCAGGGCGCGCAACGCCGTCAGGCTGGCCTTGTCGCCGCCCATGCTTTCGCCCGCGTTGGCGGCCACGAGCACCCCGTCGCCGGTTTGTGGGAACAGCGCCACCAGGGCGTTCCAGTTGCCGTCCGACCCGGCGTGGGTCAGCACCGGGCCCTGCAGCCCCATGGCGCTGGACCGCGCGCCCCAGCCGAGCGCAAAGCCGGTGTCGCCCTGGGCGGCATGTAGAAAGCGGTAGGTGTCTGCGGTGAGCAGCCGGCCGCGTCCGTGCTCGCCCTTCATGTGCTCGATGCAGAACCGCGCCCAGTCGGGCAGATTCATGCGCATGGCGCCGGCCGGGGCGAACATCCGTGGATTGGCGTCCAGCTGCCGGTCGGCGATGCGACCGTCCACGTGGCCGGCGGGCTCGCCCGGGCCGCCGAACTGATCGAAGCTGATCGAGCCGATGCCCAGCGGTCGGAAGACCTGCTCGACGATCAGCGCCTCGAAGCTTTTTCCAGAAGCGCGCTCCGCCGCCGCCGCCGCGATCAGCAGCCCGGTGTTGGAATAGGAGGGCTCGGCCCGCTTGGGGCCGACCGGAGCGTCCCGCAGCGCGGTTTCGATGTAGCGCAGCCGCTGGGCGGTCGGCTTCGCCTTGTCCACGTAGAAGCTGTTGAAGAAGTCGGTGTCGTCGTGGTTCTCGGGCAGTCCGGAGCGGTGCGACAACAGGTCGGGCAGCGTCACGTCCCGATATTCGGGGCGCATGCCGCTGGCGAGCTGCGGCAGCATCTGGTCCAGCGGCCGGTCCCAGGTGAGCACCCCCTGCTCCACCAGCCGCGCGACCAGCGTGACGGTCATCGCCTTGCCGTCGGAACCGAGGTGCCAGCGCTCGCCAGGCGCCGCCAACCCTGGATCGCCCAGACGGCGGATCCCGGCCGTCAGCTCAGGTTCGGCCCGGAAGTCGCGGATCACCATGGCCGCCATGCCCGGCGTGGCGCCGCCGGCCATGGCCTCCACGAGCACGGAGGGCGCCGCCGCCCGCGCCGGCATCGGAAGGGAGAGCGCGGCGAGGCCGCTCAGCAGAGTTCGCCTGGACGTCGACAACATCCAGCCGGCTTAAATCCCCGCTTGGGCGGCGTCACCTTAAGGATCGGACAGGCCGCCGAAGCGGCCACGCCGCGATCAGACCGGCCGCTTCATCCGCACTTCGCGCACCGTGCGGGTCGACGAGTTCATGACCAGGGTGTGGGTGTGCACGAAGCCGTCCTCATAGGTCACGCCGTCCAGCAGCGCGCCGTTGGTGACGCCGGTGGCCGCGAAGATCGCGTCGGCCCGGACCATCTCGTGCAGGTCGTACTTCTTGTCGAAGTCGGTGATCCCGACCCGCGCCGCACGCGCCTTCTCGTCGGCGTTGCGGAACACCAGGCGGCCCTGGAACTGGCCGCCGACGCACTTCAGCGCCGCGCAGGCCAGCACGCCTTCCGGCGCCCCGCCCTGGCCGACATAAAGGTCGACGCCGGTGGACGGGTCGGCGGTGTTCATGACCCCGGCGACATCGCCGTCAGTGATCAGGTAGACGCGCGCGCCGACCGAGCGGACGCTGGCGATCATTTCCGCGTGGCGCGGGCGGTCCAGGATGCAGACCGTGATGTCCGAGGGCTCCACGCCCTTGGCTTCGGCCAGCGCCTTGACGTTGTCGGAGGGCGACTTGTCGAGATCGATGATCCCGGCCGGATAGCCCGGCCCGCAGGCGATCTTGTCCATGTAGGTGTCAGGGGCGTTCAACAGCGTGCCCTTCGGCGCCCAGGCCATCACCGCCAGGGCGTTGGCCATCGCCTTGGCCGTCAGGGTGGTGCCCTCCAGCGGATCAAGCGCGATGTCGATCGCCTGGCCTTTGCCGCGGCCGACCTTCTCGCCGATGTACAGCATCGGGGCCTCGTCGCGCTCGCCTTCGCCGATGACGATCTCGCCATCGATGTCCAGGTCGTTGAGCGCCGTCCGCATGGCGTCGACCGCCGCCTGGTCAGCGGCCTTCTCGTCACCGCGGCCGACCAGCTTCCAGGCGGCGATGGCGGCGATCTCTGTCACCCGGACCGCGTCCAGAACCAGGCCGCGATCCAGATCTTGCGAACTCATCAGTCTCTCCCAGCGCCGTGAGGGCGCAGATTATCGTTGGATTCTTATATGCGCGCGATGCGCAGCAGGCGCGGTCTTTCGAGCACGGCCGGCAGATTGGCGATGCGGTCGATCGCCGCCGTCAGCACCGACTCGGCCACCGCATGGGTGGTGAGCACGATCGGCACCCCGTCGGCGTTCTCGACCGGCTTCTGCAGAAAGCTCTCGATCGAGACCCCCGCTTCGGCCAGGGTCTCGGACACTGCGGCGATCACGCCCGGCTCGTCCTTCACCAGGAACCGCAGATAGGCCCGGCTCATGGTCTTGGCCGGATCGACCGGCACGAACGGCTTCAAGGAGCCGGCCGGCGCCTGGAAGACCGGGCGCACGGCCTTGGTCATCACGTCGGCGATGTCGGCGGCGACGGCCGCGGCGGTCGGGCCAGAGCCCGCGCCGGGCCCCTGGATGAAGATCCGTCCGATCCGGGCGCCCTCGATGAACAGCGCATTGAGCGCCCCGCCGGCCTGGGCCAGCGGATGGTTCTGGGCGACCAGGGTCGGGTGGACCCGCACCAACACCCCGCCGTCCGAGCTGTCGGCCGAGGCGATCAGCTTGATCTTGTAGCCCAGGTCCTTAGCCAGCCGGATGTCCAGCAGCGCCACCTGGTCGATGCCCTCGATCTCGGCCGCCGCGTAGTTGGGCGCGCAACCAAAGGCCAGGGCGGCCAGGATCGAGATCTTGTGCGCGGCGTCGAAGCCCCCGACGTCCATGGTCGGATCGGCCTCCGCGTAGCCGAGGCGCTGAGCCTCGGCCAGTACGTCCGCGAACGGACGCCCGCCGGTGTCCATCTCCGAGAGGATGTAGTTGCACGTGCCGTTGAGGATGCCCGCCACCGACTTCACGTCGTCGCCGACCATCGCCTCGCGCAGCATCTTCACCGCCGGCGTGCCGCCCATCACGGCGGCCTCGAACAGCAGCGGCACGCCCTTGGACTCGGCCAGGGCGGCCAGTTCGGCGCCGTGCTCGGCGATCAGCGCCTTGTTGGCGGTGACGACCGGCTTGCCGGCGTTCAGCGCCGCCTCGACCGCGGCCTTGGCCGGGCCGTCGGAGCCGCCGATGAGCTCGACGAAGAGGTCGTTCTCAGGCGAAGAGGCCAGCGCCACCGGGTCGTCGAACCACGGCAGGTTGGAAATGTCGAACGGCCGCGGCCGCGAGCGCGAGCGCGCCGAGACCCCGGTGACGACCGCACGGCCGCCGGCCGGCGCGAAGTCCGGCCGATCCGCCAGGAAATTCAGCAGACCGCCGCCGACCGTACCCAGGCCCGCGACGCCGACCCGCCACTCAGTCTTACTCATTGCGCCGCCATAGTGTTGTGGGCCCGGCCGAGGATCTCGTCGGCGTTGGCCAGGAATTTTTTCACGTTTCGAGCCGCCTGCCGGATGCGCTGCTCGTTCTCGACGAGGCCGACGCGGACAAAGCCCTCGCCGTACTCGCCAAAGCCGACGCCCGGCGCCACCGCCACCCCCGCTTCCTCGATCAGCAGTTTGGAGAACAGCAGCGAGCCGGCCTCCTTGAACTGCTCGGGAACCGGCGCCCAGGCGAACATCGAGGCCGACGGCGACGGGATGTCCCAGCCGGCGCGCTTCATCGACGACACCAGGGTGTCGCGGCGCGCCTTGTAGATCGCGCGGATCTCGTCAACGCAGTCCTGCGAACTGTTCAGCGCGGTCGCGGCCGCCACCTGGATCGGGGTGTAGGCGCCGTAGTCCAGATACGACTTCACCCGGGCCAGCGCCGAGCAGATGCGCTCGTTGCCGACCACCATGCCGACCCGCCAGCCCGCCATGGCGTAGGTCTTCGACAGCGAGTTGACCTCGACCGCGATGTCCTTGGCGCCGTCGACCTGCAGCACCGACGGCGGCGGGTTGTCGTCGAAGTAGATCTCCGAATAGGCGATGTCCGAGATGACCAGCATCTCGTGCTTCTTCGCCAGCGCGATCGCGTCCTTGTAGAAGTCGAGATCCACGCACTGCGCGGTCGGGTTCGACGGGTAGGACAGGATCAACACGCTCGGGGGCGGCGCCGAATGCTTCACTGCGCGGCTGACGCCGGCCAGGTATTCTTCGGGCGAATGCGCGGGCACGTGCCGGATCACCCCGCCGGCCATGATGAAGCCGTAGGCGTGGATCGGATAGGCCGGGTTCGGGCAGACGATGACGTCGCCCGGCGCGGTCAGCGCCTGGGCCAGGTTGGCGAAGCCTTCCTTCGACCCCAGGGTCGCGATCACTTCCTTGTCGGGGTTCAGCGTCACCCCGAACCGGCGCTTGTAGTAGCCGGCCATGGCCTTGCGCAGGCCCGAGATGCCCTTCGAGGCGGAGTAGCGGCCCGCCTTCGGGTCGCGGGCCGTCTCGATCATCTTTTCGACGATGTGCTTGGGGGTCGGCATGTCGGGATTGCCCATGCCGAAATCGATGATGTCGACGCCTTCGCCGCGCAGCCGCGCCTTGATGCGGTTCACTTCCTCAAGGACGTAGGGCGGCAGACGTCGGATACGATGGAATTCGGGAGTCATTTGAAGCTCTGGCCGCGCTACCTGCGGCGATAGGGAGCTGAAGTCGCGCATGGATAGCCCCCATGCAGAGGCCAGCCAAGCAGGTTCAAGGTCATTCTTGCCCCCGCCAGCCGGATTATCGCGGCGACGGAGGCGGGGTAGCTCGCTCCCGAAGCTCCCGTGCGAAAGCCTCGGTCGACGGTGTCGTCGAGGCGCCGGCGTCGATGTCGGGCCCGGCGGCGGCGCGCGCACGCGCGGCGAAGCGCTCAGTGCCGTCCAGGGTCCAGGTGTTGGCGGCCGTGTCGCGCACGAGCTTGGCGGCGGCCACTTCCAGCTTGTCGGCCTGCTGACCGAACTCGGCCAAAGGCCTTTGATCGGTCGGGACCGGCGGAATGTCGGCGAAGGTCGGGAACTCGCGCTCCTCACGCGCTATCCGGGCCACGTCCTCGGCCACAGGAGAGTTCGGATCGACCGGCGCTTCGGCCAACGGATTGCTCGCGCAGCCGGCCAGCAACGCCGCCGCACCGGCGCAAGCCAGCAGCCCCCGCAGCGAGGGCTTGCCCAGCAGATTTGCGAAAAGTCGAAGCGGCGCGTTCATTTCCGTCCCGGTCTAAGCCATGATCGCTTCGGGCGAAAGAGCGTCAGCGTTTCTGCGTCCCAAGGAATAGGGGCATTGGAGGAACAAGGGCTATGACCGATCAGACTGCGGCGCCTTCGAAATCCAAGGGCAAGAAGAAGAGCAAGTCTTCGGACAAGGCCGCCGCCAAGGTGAAGCTGGAGCCCCAGGCTGCGGCCCCGCCCGAGCCCTCGCCCGCCGTCGGACCCGGCCCCGGACTCGAACAGCTCAGCGCCGATCAGCGCGACGCGATCGAACAGATGTCGGCGAACCTGGCGCGGGCCGCCCTGACCGCCCAGGGCGCGATCGCCGAGGCGGCGTTGCGCCAGGCCGAGCGCCCGGCCGGCCTGCAGCCCGACCCCTTCCACGTCGCCCCCGCCCTCACCGACGTGATGGGCCGCCTGATCGCCCAGCCCGACCGCCTGGTGCGCGCGCAGGCCGATCTCTTCCAGCGCTACCTCGAACTCTGGCAGCTCGCCGCGCGCCGGGCCGGAGGCGAGGAGGTCGCGCCGGTGGTCTCGCCGGAAAAGGGCGACAAGCGCTTCAACGATCCCGACTGGGCGGCCAATCCGGTCTTCGACGTGATCAAGCAGTCCTATCTGCTGACCTCCAACTGGTTGAACTCGCTGGTGGCCGAGGTCGATGGCGTCGATCCGATGTCCAAGCGCCGGGTCGAGTTCTTCATGAAGATGCTCACCGACGCCTTCTCGCCCTCGAACTTCCTGGCCTCCAATCCGGCCGCCCTGCGCGAGGCGATGCAGAGCCGCGGCGAGTCGCTGGTCAAGGGCATGCAGAACTTCGCCGAGGACCTGACCCGCGGTGGCGGCCAGCTGGCGATCAGCCAGACCGACTACGAGATGTTCAAGATCGGCGAGAACGTCGCCACCGCGCCAGGCAAGGTCGTCTTTCAGAACGAGATCCTGCAGCTGCTGCAGTTCGATCCGACGACCGAGCAGGTCCACGAGATCCCGCTGCTGATCTTCCCGCCCTGGATCAACAAGTTCTACATCCTCGACCTGCGGCCCGAGAACTCGATGATCCGCTGGCTCGCGGACCAGGGCTTCACGGTCTTCGTGGCCTCGTGGGTCAATCCCGACCCCGCCCTCGCCGGCAAGACTTTCGAAGACTACATGCGCCAAGGCATCTACGCGGCCACCGAGGCCGCCATGACCCAGGCCGGCGTCGACCGGGTCAATACCGTCGGCTACTGCATCGGCGGCACCCTGCTCGCCTCGACCCTGGCCCACATGGCGGCCAAGGACGACCAGCGGATCTCCTCGGCCACCTTCTTCGCGGCCCAGCAGGACTTTGCCGAGGCCGGCGACCTGCTGCTGTTCACCAACGAGGACTGGCTGGGCGATCTGGAAAAGCAGATGGACGCGGCCGGCGGCGTGCTCTCGGGCCAGGCCATGGCCGAGACCTTCAACTCGCTGCGCGCCAACGACCTGATCTGGTCGTTCTTCGTGAACAACTACCTGATGGGCAAGGAGCCCAAGCCCTTCGACCTGCTGTTCTGGAATTCCGACCAGACCCGCATGCCCAAGGCGCTGCACCTGTTCTACCTGCGCAAGTTCTACGGCGAGAACGCCCTCTCGAAGGGCGAACTGGTGCTCGACAACGTCCAGCTCGACCTCGGCAAGGTGAAGACCCCGGTCTATGTGCAGTCCTCCAAGGAAGACCACATCGCCCCTGCCCGCTCGGTCTATCGCGGCGCCAAGCTATTCGGCGGGCCGGTGACCTTCACCCTTGCCGGGTCCGGCCACATCGCCGGCGTCATCAACGCCCCGGTGGCCAATAAGTACCAGCACTGGACCAACACCGAGCTGCCGGCTTCGGTCGAGGACTGGATGGGCGCCGCCACCGAAACGCCGGGCTCCTGGTGGCCGCACTGGGCCGAGTGGCTGCGGGCTAAGTCCGGCGGGCTCGTTCAGGCCCGCGATCCCGCCAAAGGCAAGTTCGCCCCTATCGAGAACGCGCCTGGCTCTTATGTGAAGGTGAAGTCTTAAAAGGCTGAGCTTCCGGGGGACCAATGCTCAAATACATCGCGCTCGGCGTGGCCGCGCTGGCGGCTCTGTGGGTCGGCGCCGGTTTCGCGCTCGTCGCCCTGGCCGGGCCTTTCGAACCGAGCGGACGCTTCGTCGACATCGGCGGACGCAAGCTCCGGCTGGTCTGCGCCGGCCCCAAGTCCGATTTGCCGGTGATCTGGATGGAGGCCGGGGCCTGGGGTCTGGCGGCCGACTTCGCGGCCATCCAGCAGCGCCTGGCGCAGAAGGGCCTGCGCTCCTGCGCCTATGACCGCGCGGGGATGGGCTTCTCCGATCCGGGCCCCAAGCCGCGCGACAGCGCCGCCATCGCCGCCGATCTTGCCAGGCTGATCGCCGCTTCGGGCGAGCAGGGCCCCTTCATCTTCATGGCCCACTCCATGGCCGGCCAGCACATCCGCCTCTACGCCGGCCAACATCCCGACCAGGTGGCCGGGCTGGTCTTGCTGGAGGCCACCACCCCGGAGATGGCGGAAAGCCCTGACGCCCAGCGCTTCCTCAGCCGGGTGCAGAAGGTCGCCCGCGCCACCGCCGTCGCCGGCAGTCTCGGCCTCAGCAGGATCGCCTTCTACGCCGGCGACCGCATCGGTCTGCCGCCCCAGGGCAAGGCCGAGAAGCGCCATGCCTTTGTCCTCGGCCGCCATGCCCGCACCGCCGCCGACGAAGTGCTGGTCTGGCCGCAGGGCGCGACCCAGGCCGCCGCTGTCCAACTGGATCCGAACTGGCCAGTCGCGGTTGTCACCGCCGGCGACGAGACGCGCATGTTGGGCTGGAACGTGGCGCGCCGCGCGCCGGAGCGGAACTCGCGCGCCGGCTACTATGAGAACGAGCCCGCCGCCGAGCACGCCACCCTGCTCGGCCTCACCCATTCCGACGCCGTCCTGCGCGGCGTCGACCACGTGCTCGGCGCGCTGAGCAAGGATGACAAGTGAAAGCTTACCTTATCGCCGCGGCGGTGCTCGCCCTCGCCTCGCCGGCTGCCGCCGCAACACCTCAGGACCAGTTCTTCGACCGCGTCACGGCCCTCTGCGGCAAGGCCTTCCAGGGCCGCGTGGTGACCAGCGACCCCGCCGACGCCAGCTTCACGGGTCAGCGGCTGGTCATGCAGGTCGCCAACTGCACGCCAAAGGAGATCCGCATTCCCTTCAGCGTCGGCGCCGACCGCTCGCGCACTTGGGTCATCAGCAGGAATGTGCAAGGTCTGCGCCTGAAACATGACCATAGGCACGCCGACGGGACCGAAGATACGGTCAGCCAGTACGGCGGCGACGCCGCCTCGCCAGGCTCCGCCACGCGCCAGGAGTTCCCGGTCGATCAGTTCTCCAAGGATCTGTTTCTCCGCGAGAACCGTGCGGCCTCAGTGACCAATGTCTGGGCCGTCGAGGTCGAGCCAGGTGCCGCTTTCGCCTACGAACTCCGGCGCCCGAACCGCCACTTCCGCGTCGAGTTCGATCTGACCAGGCCCATCGCGCCCTAATCGGCCACGGACTGCCAGCTCCGCTCGATCCGCAGGCTGGCGCGATCCAGCTCCAGCCAGCATCCCCCGCCAGGGTGCTCCGGCCGGTCCTCCGCGCCGATCTCGACCCCTTGCAGGTGGGCGCTCAGCAGCCGCCCGACCGCGCCATGGGAGACCACGAGCAGATCGCCCTGGGTCGATTCCTCGCGCGCCAGGCGCTGGACCGCCTCGACAATCCGCGCCTGCGCCGCCCGCGCGGTCTCCCAGCCTCGAACGCTCTGATCAGGGCGCCCGAAGAACTCCTCGACCACCTCCCAGAACTCAGGCGGGGCGATGTAGCCGGTCGAGGAGCGCTCGTTCTCGCCCAAGGCCGGATCGATCCGATGCGGGACGCCGAGGGCGGCGGCGGCCATCTCGGCCCCGTCGGTGGCCTTGCGCTCATCGCTCGAATAGACGGCCGTCAGGTTCCGCGCGCCAAGGCCCTCGATGAACAGCGCCATTCGACGCCGCCCGGTCTCGGACAGCGGCCAATGCGGGATCGGCATGGTCGGATCGATGACCACTTCCGGGTGAGTCAGGAACAGAATCGTCGGCATGCGGGCATGCTATGCCGCGACGAACCTCAAGGCGTCGCCATTGTTGCAGTAGCGTAGGCCGGTCGGCCGCGGGCCGTCCGGGAAGACGTGGCCCTGGTGCCCCAGGCAGCGGGCGCAGTGGTATTCGGTACGCGGCACGCCGATCAGGAAATCGGTCTTCTTGCCCATCGCGCCCTTGATGGCCGTGTAGAAGCTCGGCCAGCCGGTGCCGCTCTCGAACTTCCAGTCAGACTTGAACAGCGGCAACGCGCAACCGGCGCAGACATAGGTCCCGCGGCGCTTTTCCTTGTTCAGCGGACTGGTCCCGGCCATCTCGGTCGCTTCCTTACGAAGGACGTTGTAGGTCGCCACGTCCAGCCGCCTGCGCCAGTCGGCGTCGGTGAGTTTGCGCCACGGCGAGCCCGCATAGGGATCGGGGTCGGCCGCCAGGCTCAGCGCGGGGACCGCCGCGAGGGCCGATCCCATCAGGAATGCACGTCGGTCGATCTTGCTCATGCCGGGAATACGTTCTTCAGCGGCGGTCGGATGCAAGATCGTCAGCGTCCCGGCCACGCGTAGAGGGCGTCCGGCGTCTTTTCTTCGTTGTCAGCCCCGTCCGTCAGCTTCACCAGCGAGAAGCCCCGAGCCTCGTAGAACGCCCGGGCGCGCGCGTTCTGCTGGAACGTCCACAGTTCACGGGGCGAACCGTCCTCCAGGGCCTTCGCGAGCAAGGCGTCGCCAAGCCCCCGCCCCTGATGCTCGGGGTGGATGTAGAGATGGCTGACCCAGCCTGGCTTGAAGGCGATGTAGCCGGCGATCACGCCGCCATCCTCGCCAACCCAGACCTCGTTCTCCGGCAGCAGTCGCTCGCTGAAGAACCAGAGGTCCTCCTCGGCGGTGTGCAGTTCCGGCAGGAAGGATAGCGACTCGCGCATCACATGCCGGTGCAGGCGGGCGATCTCCCCGGCGTCGGCCAGGCTCGCCCGCCGCAGGATCACAGGCCGGTCGCTTCCGGCAGGCCCAGCATCAGGTTGAGGCTCTGCACGGCCGCGCCGGAGGCGCCCTTGCCGAGATTATCCAGCACCGCCACCAGCCGAGCCTGGCCCTTCTCGCGGTTGCCGAAGACATAGAGCTTCATCTTGTTGGTGCCGTTCAGCGCTTCGGGGTCGAGGGCCTCGATATAGCTGCCCGCCCCCGCCCGCGTCTGCTGCAGAGCCGCACATTCGGCGGCCGTGGCCACCTCGACGAACTGCTCGCCCGCATAGGCTTCGGCTAGCGTCTCCAGCAGTTGCGCCGGGGTTGGCGTCTTGGGCAAAGCCCAGAGCGCCAGCGGCACTTCGACGATCATCCCCTGGGCGTAGCGGCCCACGGCGGGCGCGAAGATCGGCTCGTGGGCGAGGCCGGTGTTCAGCTTCATCTCCGGCAGGTGCTTGTGCGCCAGGTTGAGGCCATAGGGCCGAAAGGCGTCGTTGGTCCCCTCGTGCGCCGGCGCCTCGAACTCGGCGATCAGGCCCTTGCCGCCCCCGGAGTAGCCCGAGATGGCGTTGACGCTGACCGGATAGTCGGTCGGGATCAGTTCGGCCTCGACCAGCGGCTTCACCAGCCCGATGAAGCCAGTGGGATAGCAGCCGGGATTGCTCACCCGCTTGGAGCCGGCCACGGCCGCGCGCTGATCCTTGGACATCTCAGGGAAGCCGTAGATCCAGCCCGCCGCCGTGCGGTAGGCGGTCGAGGCGTCGATCACCCGTACGCTGTTGGAGGTGATCAGGCTGACCGCCTCCTTCGAGGCCTCGTCCGGCAGGCACAGGATCACCGCGTCGGCGGCGTTCAGCAGTTCAGCGCGGGCGGTCGCGTCTTTGCGCTTCTCGGGATCGATCGACAGGATTTCCAGGTCGCTGCGGCCTTCCAGCCGCTCGCGGATCTGCAGGCCGGTGGTCCCGGCTTCGCCGTCGATGAAAACTGTGTGGGCCATGCTCTGGGTCCGGAAAAACTAGGCCAAAAACAGAAAGGGCGCTTCGGTTGCCCGAAGCGCCCTTCCCAAACGCGAGTGCTCGCGCGCGGTTAGCGCTTCGAGAACTGGAAGCTACGACGGGCCTTGGCCTTACCGTACTTCTTACGCTCGACCACGCGGCTGTCGCGGGTCAGGAAGCCGTGCGGCTTCAGGACCGGGCGCAGGGCCGGTTCGTAGTAGGTGAGCGCCTTCGACAGGCCGTGACGGATCGCGCCGGCTTGGCCGGACAGGCCCGAGCCTTCGACCGAGATGATGACGTCGAACTGGCCGAGGCGGTCGGTGACCTGCAGCGGCTGGGCGATCATCATGCGCAGCACCGGACGGGCGAAGTAAACTTCTTGGTCGCGGCCGTTGATCGTGATCGTGCCCTTGCCGGGCTTGATCCAGACCTTGGCGATGGCGTTCTTGCGCTTGCCGGTGGCGTAGGCGCGGCCTTGAGCGTCGATCTTCGGCTCAGCCGGCGCGGCTTGCGGGTTGGACGAGAGGCTTTGCAGGGCCTCGAAACCTTGGGTCTCGGACATCTGTCTTACAGGCTCCGCACGTTCTTGGCGTTCAGCGAGGCGAACGCGATGGTCTCGGGGTTCTGCGCCTCGTGCGGGTGTTCGCCGGCGTTGTAGATGCGCAGGTGCGTCATCTGCTTGCGGGCGAGCGGGCTTTCCTTGGGCAGCATGCGCTCAACGGCCTTTTCCAGGATGCGCTCCGGATACTTGCCGCCGAGGATCTTGCCCGCGGTGCGTTCCTTGATGCCGCCCGGATAACCGGTGTGCCAGTAGTAGATCTTGTCCTGCAGCTTCTTGCCGGTGAACTTCACCTTGTCGGCGTTGACGACGACGACGAAGTCGCCGCAATCGACGTGCGGGGTGTAGTCCGGGCGGTGCTTGCCGCGAAGACGCATGGCGATGAACGAAGCGAGACGGCCGACCACGGCGTTCTCTGCATCGATCACGATCCACTTCTTCTCGACGTCGGCGGGCTTCAGCGAAGCCGTCGTCTTCATCATGGGAACGGGTCCGTTAGGTTGGCGGGACGAGAAAGGTCCCGGCGAGGGCGCGGCTAGTAATGGCCTGCGGGGCGCCTGTCAACACTGATTGCTCACCAAGGCCCGCAAATCGTTACGCCGCAAGGCTTTCGCGATGTAGGTATCATAATACCGCAGGACGCGGCCATTCCGCTTCTATGGTTCAGCTCCCTCACGTTTCGCTAAGTCGAAAGCCTTCATGTTCGCTTCCCGCCGTCAGTTCCTTCAGACCGCCGCCGCCACAACCGCCTTTGCTGGCTTCGCCCGCTTCGCCGACGCCCAGATCACCGCCGATGCGGACGGCTATTCCAACCCAGGCTACGCCAGCGAGATCACCGGCTATGGGCCGCTGCGGCGCGATCCGGCCGAGATCTTCGACCTGCCGGAGGGCTTCTCCTACAAGGTGATCTCCAAGGCCGGCGATCCGATGGACGACGGCCTGGTCGCCGCTGGCAAGATGGACGGCATGGGCTGCTTCGCCGCCGGCCGCGGCAAGGTCGCCCTGGTCCGCAACCATGAGATCAGCCCCCCTCCCCGCGACCTGCAGATCACCGCCTATGGCCAGGACCGGGCCTTCGCGCCCAAGGTCGCGGCCGCGGATCTCTACGACACGGATATCGAGGGCCTGCCGCTCGGTGGCGGCACGAGCACCCTGATCTACGACCTGAAGTCCCGCGAACTGAAGGCCCAGCACCTCAGCCTGGCCGGCTCGGCGGTGAACTGCGCCGGCGGCGGCACCCCCTGGGGCTCTTGGCTGACCTGCGAGGAGACTGTCGTCAAGGCCGGCCAGGGCGTGAAGAAGGATCACGGCTGGGTCTTCGAAGTGCCCTCCCGCCTCCGCGGCCTCGCCGAGCCGATCCCGATCACCGGCATGGGCCGCTTCAAGCATGAAGCCTGCGCCATCGATCCGCGCACCGGCATCGTCTACCTCACCGAGGACGAGGTGGACGGCAAAGGTCTGTTCTACCGCTACCTGCCCAACGATCGTCGTCGCCTGCACGCCGGCGGCCGTCTGCAGGCCATGGCTGTCACTGACGGCGGCGATCCACGCAACTGGGACGCCGTCTCCTGGAGCCAAGGCGACTGGAAGCAGGTCCGCTGGATCGACCTCGACGGCGTCGACAACCCCAACACCGACCTGCGCCAGCGCGGTCACTCGGCCGGAGCCTCGTGGTTCGCGCGCGGCGAAGGCATCTATTTCGGCAAGGGCGAGCTCTACTTCACCTGCACCAGCGGCGGCCCGAAGTTCAACGGCCAGGTCCTTCGCTACGTCCCCAGCGAGAACGAAGGTCAGTCTGGAGAGACCGACGCTCCGGGCCGCCTGCAGTTGTTCGTTGAGCCTTCGGACACCCGGATCATGCAGATGGCCGACAACCTGGTCATCGCGCCCTGGGGCCACCTAGTCACCTGCGAGGACAAGGTCGGCGGCACAAACTACCTGCGCGGGATCACGCCGGAGGGAAAGGTCTACACTCTGGGCCGCAACGCCCAGATGCTTGCAGGCGCCAAGGTGCGCGGGACATCGGAACTGGCCGGCGTCTGCTTCTCGCCCGACGGCTCGACGATGTTCGTGAACATCTACACACCGGGCTGCACCTTGGCGATCACCGGCCCCTGGAACAGCCTGAAGGCTTAGGGCCGACGGACACGCCAGGCGAAGGCGGCGGCCAGCGAGAGCACGATGGCCGCCGCCACCTGGTGCGCCATGCCCAGCCAGATCGGCACCCCGGCAACCAGGGTGATCACCCCGAGCGCCGCCTGGACCAGGATAGCGCCGCCAGTCGCAACCCCCAGCAGCTTGGCTTCGACGGGCAGCGGCGAACGCGACGCCACCCAGGCCATGAGCGGCCCGACGATAGTCAGCAGGTACGCGACCATCCGATGATTGAACTGCACGGCGGCCTGGCTGTGCGCCAGAGTCCCCCAGAGCCCCTGCCCCGCGTAGTCCGCCGGGAACAGTGCGCCGTTCATCAGCGGCCAGTCGTTGTAGACGAAGCCGGCGTCGTTGCCCGCCACCAGCGCGCCGAGTAGGATCTGCAGGAAGATCAGTCCGACCAGCGCCAAGGCGCCCTTGTTCCAGGGACTGGGGATTGTCTGCCGCGGCGCGCCCGACCACGCGTCCAGCGCGGTCCAGACCAAAGCTCCAAGCAAGGCGAACGCCAGCCCCAGGTGGATCATCAGTCGCTCGGGCGCCACCGAGACCCGGTCCACCAGGCCGCTTGCGACCATCCACCAGCCCACCGCCCCCTGCAGCCCGCCCAGCACGAACAGGCCTGCGCAGCGGACGATCAGGCGGCGCGGCAACTCGCCGCGAAGCAGGAAGTAGGCGAACGGCAGGGCGAACACCGCCCCGACCAGTCGGCCCAGCAGCCGATGGCTCCATTCCCACCAGTAGATCGACTTGAACGCCTCGAGGTTCATCCCCGCATTGACCTGTTGATACTGCGGGATCTCCTTGTAGCGCGCGAACTCCTCGGCCCAGTCCTGCGCGGACATCGGCGGCAGCGCGCCCGTCACCGGCTTCCATTGGGTGATGGACAGGCCGGAATCGGTCAGCCGCGTGGCGCCGCCCACGACCACCATCGCCAGCACCAGCGCCGCGACGATGAACAGCCAGATTGCGACCGGACGGGACCGGTCTGAACGAAGAAACGAGGTCATGACTTAAAGTTCGGACTCTTCAGGGCGTTCTTGCGGCGATCCGCTATCGGAGAACGCGGCGGAGGTCCATGCTGCGCCAACGGAACCACGAAAGCTTGACCGCATTTGGTGAGTGGGACTCAACCGGAGGCAAGACAATGCAGGGCGTGGGTATCATCGGCTGGATCGTCATCGGCATCGCCGCTGGGTTCGTGGCCGAGAAGGTGATGAAGCGCGACCATGGACTGCTGACCAATCTGCTCGTCGGGGTGGTCGGCGCATTGCTGGGCGGCTGGATCGCCGGCCTGATCGGTTTCAACTTCGGCGGCTGGATTGGCAGCTTCATCGTCGCCACCATTGGCGCAATCGTGCTGCTGTTCCTGCTGGGCCTGATCAAGCGACGCTAAGCCTCTAGTGACGGCGCGCGCCTCGGCGCCTATAGGCATGGCGCATGAGCGCGCGCGTCCGGAAGTTTATTGGTGGAATTGGGATCGTCGTCTTCCTGGGCTTCTACGCCTGGGTGATGACCATGATCGGGGAGCGTCTGCCCGACCACTGGGCCGCGCAACTGGCCTTTTACGGCATCGGCGGGCTGGCTTGGGGCATACCGATCCTGCCGCTCATCTCCTGGATGAACCGCGGACGCTGAATAGCTTCTGGGGAAATCCGCCGATGGTCGGAGCGACAGGATTCGAACCTGCGACCCCTTGACCCCCAGTCAAGTGCGCTACCAGGCTGCGCCACGCTCCGACATCGGCAAGGCGGCCCTTCTAACCGGTTAGGCTGGCCGGGCAAGCTGTATTTCTAGAGGCCGCGTCGATTGCTGTGGAGACGGAGGTCACTCCCGCTCAAGCAACGCGTCCAGGCGGCGTTTGGCGCTCTGCAGGTCGTCCAATGCGAACCGCAGCCGCTCGCGCCCTTCCTCGGTCAGTTCGCCGGCGGCGAGTTCCAGCGCCAATCCAGCGGGCTGCAGCCCGACGTCCCCGGCGGCCGCCGCCAACAGGCGCTTGAGCCCCTGCTCCTTGTGTAGCTTCTGCACGCCCTTGATGGTGTATCCGGCGTCATGCAGCAGGGTCCGAACCCCGCGCAGGACAATGATGTCCTGCGGACGATAGAAGCGCCGGCCGCCCGCGCGCTTCATTGGCCGGATGAAGGAGAACTTGGTCTCCCAGAACCGCAGCACGTGCTGCGGAACATTCAGCTCGTCGGCTGCTTCCGAGATCGTTCGAAAGGCGTCCGGGCCCTTGGCCACGAAGCCGCCGTCCTCACTTCAACAGGGCGCGGTCCACCCGCGCCTTCATGACCTGGGAGGCGCGAAAGCCGATGACCCGGCGCGGCTCGATCGCGGCGGGTTCCCCAGTCTTGGGATTGCGGCCCATCCGCGCGCGCTTCTCGCGCACTTGGAAGACCCCGAATCCGGAAAGCTTCACCTGTTCCCCCTTCTCAAGAGCCTGAGCCATAAGCTCAAGGGTCCGCTCGACAAGCTCGGAGCAGTCCTGGCGGGTAAGACCCACCTCCTCATGAACCGCCTCGCAAAGGTCGGCCCGCGTCACCGTAGCGCCTTTCATTAACGCCCCTACCCCGGAAAACACCGTTACTGAGTACATCGTCAAGCCGTCATGACCTGATTGTCGCATCAGGTCAAAGACTTCAAGCGAACAATTGTCCACATTCGCACCCTCGCCCCTAAGGGCTGCAGACGCAAGTGTCTCGCAACAACGGCTAGAGGCGCACCACGCAGGCGCCCCAGGTGAGGCCGCCGCCCATGGCCTCGAGCAGCAGCATCTGCCCCGGCTTGATGCGGCCATCGACCGTCGCCTTCCACCAGGCCAGCGGAATCGACGCCGCCGAAGTGTTGGCGTGTTCGGAGACGGTGGAGACGACCTTGCCCTCGTGGATACCCACCCGCTTGGCCACGCCTTCGAGGATCCGCTGGTTGGCCTGGTGCGGGATAAACCAGTCCACCTCAGCCACGTCGATGCCCGCGTCCGCTGCGGCGGCGAAGATCGCCTCGGAAATGTTCACCACGGCGTGGCGGAAGACCTGGTTGCCCTGCATCCGCAGATGGCCGATCTGACCGTTGGTCGAGACGCCGCCATCAACGAACAGCAGATCCTGCTTGGTCCCATCCGCGCGCAGGGCGAAACCCAGCAGACCGCGGTCGGCTGTCGTTCCCTCGCCTTCCTGCGGCTCAAGCACGACTGCGCCAGCCCCGTCGCCGAACAGCACGCAGGTGCCGCGGTCGTTCCAGTCCATCAGCCGGGTCATGGTCTCGGCCCCGATCACCAGGGCGCACTTGGAGCGGCCGCGGGCCACGAAGCCGTCGGCGGTCGACAGCGCGTAAACGAATCCCGAGCACACAGCCTGAACGTCGAAGGCCACACCGACCGGGCAGCCCAGCTTGCGCTGAACGATAGTCGCCGTCGCCGGGAAGGTCAGATCCGGCGTCGTCGTCGCCACGATGATCAGGTCAACGTCGGCCGGGGTCTTGCCAGCCGCTTCCAGCGCCCGCCTTGCCGCCTCTACAGCCAGATCCGAGACAGGCTGGTCGGGGGCCGCGCGGTGGCGCTGCCGGATGCCGGTCCGCTCCACGATCCACTCATCAGAGGTGTCGACGACCTTGGCTAGATCGCTATTGGTGACGATCTCGTCGGGCAGATAGCCCCCGACGCCGGTCACGACGCTACGCAGAACTTTGGTCACTCAGGCGGCTCCATCCACGGCCGGCGGCTGCTGTTCGGCCACCGCTGCGGTCAGGCGCGTCATATTCCGTTCGATCTCCGCTGCGAAGTCGCTTTGCGCGAGCTTCGCGGCCATTCGGATCGCTGCGGCGATATCCCGGGCCGACGCGCCCCCATGGCTCTTCACCACCACGCCATTGAGGCCAAGGAGCGGCGCGGCGGCGTCAGGGCTCAGTTTCTCGCGGAACTTGAGCAGGCCCGACCGGGCCATCAGAGCGCCGAGCTTGCTGGTGAGCGAACTGGTCAGGGCGTTGCGCAGTTCGCCGCCGATGTACTTGGCGGCGCCCTCGGCGGTCTTCAGGGCGACATTGCCCGTGAACCCGTCAGTGACCACGACATCGACCTTGTTCTGGAACAGCTCATCGCCCTCGACGAAGCCGCGATAATCGAGATCGAACTTGCCGCCGCGCAGGATGGCGTGTGCCTGGCGCACCTCCTCGTGGCCTTTCATGTCCTCGGAGCCGACGTTCAGCAGCCCGACGGTCGGCCGCGGCACGCCATGGGCGGCGCGGTGGAAAGCTTCGCCGAGGATGGCGAACTCGACCAAACGCTCGGCGTCGCAATCCACGTTCGCCCCGACGTCCAGCACCGTGGTGACGCCCTTAACCCCCGGCCATCCGACGACCAGGCAGGGACGATCCACATCGACGCTCATCCTCAGGATCAGCAGCGAGATGGCCATGAGAGCACCGGTATTGCCTGCCGACACCGCGGCTTGGGCCTGGCCGGTCTTCACAGCGTCGATCGCACCCCACATGGAGGTGCCCTTGCCGCGGCGAAGCGCCTGGGCCGGCTTCTCGTCCATGGCGACGACACGATCAGCGTGGCGAATCTCCACGCGCTCCTTGAGGGAGCCATGCTTGGCGAGCTCGGCGGCGATTGCCGCCTCGTCTCCGTGTAGCTGGAATCTTAGGTCGGGGGCTTCCGCAGCGGCCAACGCCACGCCGGGAACCACGACCGAGGGGCCGTGATCGCCCCCCATTGCATCAATCGAAATGACCAGGGAATTCGCCACAGCGCCGCTCAATCTCTTACAGCTTCGCGCCGCAAGCAGGGCGAGGATATGGGGCGAGGTGCCCTGATGCAAACATAGACCCGATCACGCATCGCCATCCTTCAGTTTCTTCAGGACTGCGAAAGGCGATTCCTCGGGAGCGTCGGGCGTGTAGTCGAACTCCGCCCCCGGCTTGCGCGGAAAGGGATCGATCTCCAGAGCAAGATGCTCCACCAGATAGGCCGCAAGGTCGATTTCCTCGCTGTCGAGCACGTCCGGGGGATCGGCCGCTTCGAGATCCATCTCCATCTCACCGCCGCCCGAATCGATCGGCGCGTTCGGGCTTCCGGCCGGCACGACCTTTACGTCGAGATCGCCGTCGAGCTCGCTCTCGAACGGATCGAGGGTAACGCCGCAGATCTGTTCGACCCGGGCCTGGAATCGTCCGGTGATCTCGGCCCCGTCCAGCCACGGCCGGAGATGCAGCCGGGCCCGCAGCATCGGCAGGCTCTCGATCGCCAGGGACTTCGCCAGCTCGGCGCGAACCGCCTCGTCAGGCTCCAGGGTGACGGAGACCGGGCCCCGGCCGAGATCCGCCAGTCGGATCACATGGCGCCAGGCGCTCACGCCTGCCCCCAGGCCGCTTGGCCGTCCAGCAGCCTGTCCAGTTTCTGGTCGGCGAGCTCGCCGCGCTGGCGCAGCACGTATTCGCCAAGCTTGGCCACGTTCTCCCCCCCGCCCTGCGCATAGACCGTGCGTCCTAGCAGCGCATGCAGGTGGTCTGTCTGCGGCAAGGCCGCAAACGCCGACTCGTAGGATTTCACGCGGCCGTAGAAGGCCTCGCCCAACTTGCGCATCTTCTTGCCCACCGAGAGGTCCCCGACCCCCATTTCGCGCAGCGCGTCGTCCAGCGCGCTGAGATAGGTGTCGAAAAGCGCCTGTGAGGTTTCGCTGGCGCGATTCCCTTGGCCGCGAAGGCGATCCAGCAGCAGGAAGACGTGGACGGTGTAGAGCTCGAATCGGCCCTCCACGGTATCGGGGACGCCATAAGCCTCGTAGAGCGCCGGCAAGCGGGCCTGCGCCACCACGCCGGCATACAGCTTCTGGCCGTTCGCCAGGGTCATGCGGGGGCGGAAGAAGCGGTCCAGAAACATCTCGGCCTCGATTTCGCCGTCAGGCGCAGATACAGGCGGCATTGAACTAAGGGGCGGCGAGCGATAGGTCAAAGCCTCGAAGAATTGAACAGGTCCGGTTCGCACATGTTTCGCCGCGTCGCTTATGCCGCACTCGCCGCCGGTCTGCTGACCTCCGCCAGCGCCTGCGCGCCCATCACCACCTATTCCGGGTTCCAGGCCATCGAGGCCAACCCGAAGGACGTCAAGGTCGGCGCCGACACCAAGTCCACCGTTCGCGCCAGCCTCGGCTCGCCGTCGGCCACCTCCACCTTCGACCCCAACGTCTGGTTCTACATCGACCAGATCAAGGAGAAGGTCGCCTTCCGTCGCCCGGTCATTACCGCCCGCAACGTCGTGGCCGTGACCTTCGACAAGGAGACGGAGGTCGTGAAGGCCGTCGACACCATGACCTTGAAGGACGGTAAGGTCATCGCCTTCAACGGTCGGGAGACCCCGACTCGCGGTCGCGAGCTGACCATCCTCGAGCAGCTGCTCGGCAACGTCGGCCGCGGCACCATGATGCCCAACCAGGACGAGGGCCTGCCCGGCACCCGCCCGGGCGACCAGCGCTAGGCTCACAGCCGCAGACCAGAAGCAAAAGGCCCCGGAGATCGCTCTCCGGGGCCTTCGCATGTCTGATTGTAGTCGGACGGACTAGCCGACCACCCCGTTGGCCAGGACCGCCAGCAGCAGCAGAGCCACGATGTTGGTGATCTTGATCATCGGGTTCACGGCGGGGCCGGCCGTGTCCTTGTAGGGGTCGCCGACGGTGTCGCCGGTCACCGCGGCCTTGTGGGCTTCGGAGCCCTTGCCGCCGTAGTGGCCTTCTTCGATCAGCTTCTTGGCGTTGTCCCACGCCCCGCCGCCCGAGGTCATCGAGATGGCGACGAACAGGCCCGTCACGATCACGCCCATCAGCATGGCGCCGAGGCTGGCGAACGCATTCACCTTGCCTGCGATGATGTTGATGATGATGAACAGCACGATCGGGGAGAACACTGGCAGCAGCGAGGGGACAATCATCTCCTTGATCGCCGCCTTGGTGAGGATGTCCACGGCCCGGCCGTACTCCGGCTTTACCTCCCCGGTCATGATGCCGGGGTTTTCCTTGAACTGACGCCGCACCTCGGCGACGACGGACTCGGCTGCCCGGCCCACCGCGGTCATCGACATGCCGCCGAACAGGAAGGGCAGCAGCCCCCCGATCAGCAGGCCGACCACCACGTAGGGGTTGGAGAGGTCGAAGGCCACCGCGCCAAGGCCGTCGAAGAACGACCCCGGCGTAGCGCTGGCGGCGAAGTACTTCAGGTCTTCGGTGTAGGCCGCGAACAGCACCAGAGCGCCAAGACCGGCCGAACCGATCGCATAGCCCTTGGTGACCGCCTTGGTGGTGTTGCCGACCGCGTCGAGGGCGTCGGTGGTGACCCGGACCTCGGGCGGCAGGCCGGCCATTTCGGCGATGCCGCCGGCGTTGTCGGTGACCGGACCAAAGGCGTCCAGCGCGACGATGAAGCCCGCCAGCGACAGCATGGCCGTCGTGGCGATGGCGATGCCGAACAGGCCCGCCAGGCCGTAGGTGACGATGATGCCAACCACGATCACCAGGGCCGGAGCCGCGGTGGATTCGAGCGACATGGCCAGGCCCTGGATGACGTTGGTGCCATGGCCGGAGACGCTGGCCTTGGCCACCGACTTCACCGGACGGAAGCCGGTGCCGGTGTAGTACTCGGTGATCACGACGATCAGCGCCGTCACCACCAAGCCGGCGATGCCGCACCAGAACAGGCTCATGGCGCCGAAGGTCTTGTCGCCGACCGTCAGCGCATCGGGGACCAGCGAGGTCACCACCCAGTAGATCGCCGCCACCGACAGCACCCCGGTGATGATCAGTCCCTGATAGAGCGCGCCCATGATGTTGTTGGACTTGCCCAGGCGGACGCCAAAAGTGCCGATGATCGAGGTGATGATGCACACCCCGCAGATCGCCAGCGGCAGCAGCATCATGTTGCTGACGATGTCGGTCCCGCGGAAGAAGATCGCCGCCAGGACCATGGTGGCGACCGTGGTCACCGCATAGGTTTCGAACAGGTCCGCGGCCATGCCGGCGCAGTCGCCCACGTTGTCGCCGACGTTGTCGGCGATGGTGGCGGCGTTGCGGGGGTCATCTTCCGGAATGCCGGCTTCGACCTTGCCCACCATATCGCCGCCGACATCGGCGCCCTTGGTGAAGATGCCGCCGCCCAGACGGGCGAAGATCGAGATCAGCGAAGCGCCGAAGCCCAGCGCGACCAGCGAGTCGACCACTTCGCGGCTAGTGTTCTCATGGCCCAGCGGCCCGATCAGGATGGCGTAATAGCCTGCCACGCCGATCAGGGCGAAGCCGGCCACCAGCATCCCGGTGATCGCGCCCGACTGGAACGCTAGGGCCAGGCCCTTGGCCAGCCCCTCCGAGGACGCCTGCGCCGTGCGGACGTTGGCCCTTACCGAGATCAGCATGCCGATGAAGCCCGCCGCGCCCGACAGGATGGCGCCGATCGCGAAGCCCACCGCAGCCAGCGGCCCGATCAGGACAGCAGCAGCGATCAGGACCACGACCCCGACAATGGCGATAGCAGTGTACTGACGACGCAGGTAGGCCTGCGCCCCTTCCTGGATCGCCGCGGCGATCTCTTGCATGCGGGCATTTCCCGGTGATGCCTGCAACAACTGAGCAGTTCGTACGATGCCGTAGAGCACCGCCAATAGGCCGGCAGCGATCACCAGCGTAAGCGTAAGACTCATGTTCTAAGCGCCCCTATCGATTTGCACGAAGAGCCGCTCGCCGCCCACGATGGGCGGTGCGCGACACTTCTAGCCCTGTCGTTTTTCCCTCGAATGGAGCGTCGTGAATCCGCCGCCCCTTTATTGGTGGGGGCGACGTTGCCAGTTGTAACTGAGACGCGCAACGTCCCGTTGACCGCGGTTACGCGACGACAGCCAAGCTCAAGGCTGGCTTAGGGCTGGATTTCGACGTGCGCCGGCGTGGGACCCGGTTTGGGCAGGCCCAAGCGCTGCTTTGCAGTTTGGGCGGTAATGGCCACGCTCTTGACGTCCTTACCGGCGATCGCAACGGCTTCGCGCTGGAACGCCGCCGTCAGCCGCGGCGCATCGACGCTGGCGTAGTCCTTGGCGTTGGCGAACGAAGTCCGGTGCCCCATTCGCGCCAGGGCGTCGCGGAAATACGGTTCCTTGGCCCGCCATTTGGGGGCGTCAGCGGTCTGGGTCAGCTGGATCCGCATGGTCACGAAGACGTAGTTGATAAGCCGTCCCTCGGCGACGATCGGCATGGCGACCGGATAGATGTCCACGTACTGGCCAATGATCTTTTCCTCGGCCTTCTCGCCCTTGGCGGGGGCGGAAGCGAAGGCGTTCGTGGCGGCGAACATGGCTAGTCCGGTGATGAGCGCGCGGCGGATCATGTGGCGATCCTTACCGCACAAGGGTTTCCGGAAACTTTCGCGGCCTAGCGGTGCCGCCAGCCGCCATCGGCGACGCTGACCTCCTGCCCGCCGACCGTCACCTCGACCCCGTCGCCGGCGACGACCTCGCCGATCACGGTGAGGCCCAGCGCCGAGACGGCCGAGCGCGGAGCGGTGCACACGACTTCGTAGTCGTCGCCGCCGGAGGCCAGCGCCGCCAGCGCAGCGACTCGGTCGGGCTGTTCGTCGAGCCAGGCCCGCGCCGACGCCGACAATGGCAGGTGATTGAGGTCCAGGAGCAGGCCGACTTTGCTCGCCTCGGCGATGTGCCCGGAGTCGGCGATCAGCCCATCGGAGACGTCCGCCGCGGCGCTGGCATGCACCCTGAGCAGCTCACGCAGTTCGAGCCTGGGCTCCGGCAGCCGGTAGCGGGCCGCCAGATAGCCATCGGTGTCCGCAAGCTCGCCTCGCGCCGCAGCCAGGCCAAGCCAGCCGTCGCCGACCACGCCGGAAACCAGCACCAGGTCGCCCGGCTTGGCCCCGGCCCGCCGCACCATGCGCCCCGCCGGAACCCAGCCCAGCATGGTCAGCGACAGGGTCAGCGGCCCCGGGGTCGACACGGTATCGCCGCCCAGCAGCGCCAGCCCGAACGCCTCGCCATCCTCGGCAAGTCCGGCGGCGAACCGTTGCCGCGACGTCCAGTCGTAGGTCGGCGACCAGGCCGTCGCCAGGAAGTAGCCGTAGGGCTCGGCCCCCTTGGCGGCGAGGTCGGACAGGTTCACCCGCAACAGCTTGCGGGCGATCAGGTCCGGGGCCTCGCCGGGCAGGAAGTGCACGCCCTCGACCATGGCGTCCTTGGTCACCACCAAGTCGAAACCCGGTCGCGACGGGATCACCGCCGCGTCGTCCAGCAGGTCCAGCGCCTCGGGCGCTCCGCGGGTCAGCGGCCGATAGAGCCGGGCGATCTGCCCGAACTCGTCGGGGGCCTCGTCAGGCCCGGACATCGCGGGCCACCGCGTCCAGCGCCCCATTGACGAAACCGGCCTCGGGTCCGTCGAAGAAGGACTTGGTCAGCTCGACATACTCGTCGATCGCCACCTCGGTCGGCACGTCCGGCCGATGCGACAGCTCGAACACGCCCGAGCGCAGGATCGCCCGCACCGTGGCGTCCAGCCGCTCCAGACGCCAGTTGGCGGCCAACCGCTTGACCACGGCCGCATCGATCTCGCGCTGATGGCCAACGACGCCGCGCACCAGGTCGGCGAAGAACGCCTCGTCGGCGGCGGCCAGGGTAGCCCCCTCGCCTTCCGGATCGCCCTCGATGTTGCGATCAAAGCGATGGTCGGTGAACTCGCGGATCACCGCCTCCACGCCCACGCCCGAGACTTCCATCTGGTAGAGCGCCTGGATCGCGGCCAGACGGGCGATCGATCGTTGGCTGCGGCTCATCGGGCCTGTCCGAGCAGTTGACGCTTCAGTGCGATCATTTCCAGCGCCGCGCGGGCGGCGCCGCCGCCTTTGTCGCCTTCGCTGGCCTTGGCGCGCGCCCAGGCCTGGTCCTCGTCCTCGACGGTCAGGATGCCGTTGCCGATCGCCAGGCGCTTGCCGACCGTCAGGTCCATCAAGCCACGCGCCGACTCGTTGGAGACGATTTCGAAGTGATAGGTCTCGCCGCGGATCACCGTGCCGAGCGCGACATAGCCGTCGTAGCGCTTGCCGGCGGGCTTGTGGCCGCCCTCCTCCGCGATAGCGATCGCGCCAGGAATCTCCAGCGCGCCGGGCACGCTGATGACGTCGTATTCCGCATCGTGCGCGGTGATCACGTCGGCCGCGGCCTTCAGCATCTCGTCGGCCAGGTCGTCGTAGAAGCGGGCTTCGACGATCAGGATGCGAATCTTTTCTTCGAGCATGGGGCTCCAGTCTCTGTTTGGAGGGACCCTTTAGGCCGTTTCTCGCCAGCGGGCGAGATAGCGAGCCAACATGTCGATCTCCAGATTGACCTTGGACCCGGGTTTCAGCCGCCCCAGCGTGGTCACATCCCATGTATGCGGGATCAGATTGACGCCGAACACGTCGTCCTCGACCTCGTTTACGGTCAGGCTGACGCCCTCCAGAGCGATCGAACCCTTCGGCGCGATGAAGCGGTGCAGCGGCCGCGGAACCCGGATTTTGACCCGATGTGAACCGCCCTCGGATTCCACCGAAATCACCTCGCCGACTCCGTCTACGTGGCCGGAGACGATGTGGCCGCCCAGCTCGTCGCCGACCCGGGCCGCGCGCTCCAGGTTAACCGGGTCGCCTTCCTTCCACTGAGACAGGTTCGTTAGCCCCAGAGTCTCGCCCGAGACTTCGACAGCAAACCAGCCCTCGCCCTTCTCCACCACGGTCAGGCAACAGCCGGCATGGCTGATCGAGGCGCCCATATCGACGGTCGACAAGTCGAAGCTGGTCTCGATCTCGAAACGCGTGTCGCGGTTGGTTTCGCGGACGGCGCGAACGCGGCCCACATCAGTGACGATGCCGGTGAACATTCAGATCCTCTCGTAACGCTCCCAGAGGTCGTCGCCGACCTCGCGGATTTCAACTCGCCTCAGCCGCAGCGCATCGGCCAGCGCCGATAAGGCCAAGGCCCCGATGCCCGGTCGTCCCTCGCCGCCGATTACCATTGGAGCGCGGAACCACTCGATCCTGTCGACCAGGCCACAGCGCAGAAAGCTGCTCGCCACCTGCCCGCCGCCCTCGACAAACAGTCGGTTCAGGCCCTGCTCCGCCAAGGCTGCCACAACGTCATCCAACTTCGGGCGCTCTTCGCCGACCGCCTTGACCTGCAGCACCCGCACGCCCGCGTCGACCAGGCGAGGCTGCGGTGGGGTGGTGGAAATCACATAGGTCGGGATCTCACGGGCGCTCGCCACCAGCTTGCAGCCATCGGCCAGTCGCTGGCGGCTGTCGAGCACCACGCGGGCCGGCTGGGGACCCGACCACCCGTCCAGCCGCACGGTCAGTTCGGGATCGTCGGCCAGCGCCGTCTCGACGCCCACAACCACGGCGTCATGCTCAGCGCGGAGCTGATGCACCGCCTGGCGCGCCTGCGGCCCGGTGATCCAGCGGCTTTCGCCGCTCGCGGTGGCGATCCGGCCGTCCAGCGACGTCGCCAGCTTGAGGGTGACGCTAGCGCCCATCCTCGTCGCCGTCGCTCAGGCCCTCCTGGCCCAGGAAGGTCGCGAACTCGCCGGCCTCGCGGAAGTCCCGATAGACCGAGGCGTAGCGGACGTAGGCCACATCATCGAGCGTCTTCAGGTGCTTCATGATCAGCTCGCCAACCGCCGAGGACGGCAGCTCCGTCTCGCCCACGCTTTCCAGCTCGCGGACGATGATCGAGATCATCTTCTCGATCCGCTCGGGCTCGATCGGCCGCTTGCGCGTGGCCAGGCTGATCGAGCGGGCAAGCTTGTCACGGTCGAACGGCGCGCGCCGCCCGGACCGCTTGACGATGGTGAGTTCGCGCAACTGCACGCGCTCAAAGGTCGTGAACCGGCCTTCGCATTCCGGACAGTACCGGCGGCGGCGGATAGCCGCGCCGTCTTCCGACGGGCGGCTGTCCTTCACCTGACTTTCGGCGTGGCCGCAGAACGGGCACCGCATGATCTAGCCCCTTCCGGCCAATTCGACCCCTAGATACAGAGGTTAACCGTAGATGGGGAAGCGTTTCGTCAGCGCCAGCACCTCATCGCGGACCCTGGCTTCCACGGCGCTGTTGTCGCCGCCCTTGGCCAGACCGTCGAGGACCTCGCCGATCCAGGTCCCGACTTGGCGGAACTCGCCCGGGCCGAAGCCGCGGGTGGTGCCGGCCGGGGTGCCGACGCGCAGGCCCGAGGTCTGCATCGGGGGCAGCGGGTCGAACGGAATCCCGTTCTTGTTGGTGGTGATGTGCGCGCGCTCCAGCGCCACCTCGGCGTCGGCCCCCGACACGCCCTTTGGCGTCAGGTCGACGAGCATCAGGTGGCTGTCGGTGCCGTTCGAGACGATCTTGAAGCCGGCCGACTGCAGGCTGTCCGACAGCGCCCGGGCGTTATCCACCACCTGGCGGGCGTACTGCGCGAACTCCGGCTTGAGCGCCTCGCCGAAGGCCACCGCCTTGGCGGCGATCACGTGCATCAGGGGGCCGCCCTGCAGGCCGGGGAACACCGCCGAATCGATCTTTTTGGCCAGCTTCTTGGAGTTGGTCAGGATCATGCCGCCCCGCGGACCGCGCAGGGTCTTGTGGGTGGTGGTGGTGACGATGTCCGCGTGCGGGAACGGGTTCGGATAGACGCCGCCCGCCACGAGGCCCGCATAGTGGGCGATGTCGACCATCAGGAGCGCATCGACGCTGTCGGCGATTTCCTTGAAGCGGGCGAAGTCGATATGGCGGCTATAGGCCGAACCGCCGGCGATGATCACCTTCGGCTTCTCGGCCAGGGCGACCTCGGCGGCCATGTCGTAGTCGATCAGGTGGTCCTGCTGGCGCACGCCATAGGCCACCGGACGGAACCACTTGCCCGACTGGTTGACGTTCTTGCCATGGGTCAGGTGGCCGCCCGCCGCCAGGTCCATGCCCATGAAGGTGTCGCCTGGGCTCATGGTGGCCATGAACACGGCCTGGTTCGCCTGGCTGCCCGAGTGCGGCTGCACGTTGGCGTATTCGCATCCGAAGATCTGCTTGGCGCGCTCGATGGCGATCGTCTCGGCCACGTCGACGACCTCGCAGCCGCCGTAGTAGCGCTTGCCCGGATAGCCTTCGGCGTACTTGTTGGTCAGCACCGAGCCCTGGGCGTCAATCACCGCGCGCGAGACGATGTTTTCCGAGGCGATCAGCTCGATCTGATCCTGCTGGCGCTTCAGTTCGCCTGCCAGGACGGCGGCGATGTCCTTGTCGGTGTCGGCGACGGACGAGGTGAAGAAGGCGTCTGCGGGGGTCTGGGCGTGGACGGTCATGGGCGGGCCTTTCGGGAACTTGAGGGCGCGAATGCGGGGCGAGCGCTCTGTTGTGCGCTCTTTAGCGCCATCGGACCTACGATCCAACGGCATGGAACGAACTTCTGCCTGCAGCGTTGCAACCCCCACGGAGGCGAGCGCGCCCGCGCGGCGCATCCGTTCGTCATGGCGTTGTCAGGGGGTCCTGAATGAGTATTGAAGCCGAGCCCGGTGATCGTTCGGGCGAGGAGTTGATGCGGCTTGGTGCGGACATCGTCGCCGCCTATGTCAGCCGCAACGCTGTCTCTGCGGACGCCGTGCCGGAGATCATCAGGTCCGTCTATGGGGCCCTTGAAGGCCTCAACCGCTCGCCGGCCCCCGTCTTGGATGAAAAACCCAAGCCCGCGGTGCCTGTCAGCCGCTCGATTCAGCACGACTACATCGTCTGTCTGGAGGACGGTAAGAAGCTGAAGATGCTCAAGCGCTACCTGCGCTCGCGTTTCGACATGAGCCCGGAGGACTATCGCCGACGCTGGGGCCTGCCGCCCGACTATCCGATGGTGGCGCCTGCATACGCCGCGCGCAGATCCGACTTCGCCAAGCAGATCGGCCTGGGCCGCGGCGTACGACGGGGAAAATGAGGTCCGCGGCCTGGCCGCATTCAGGAAATCAGTGAACCCGCAGGGTCTCCGAAAATATTCGAGGCTCGGCGGGTATGCGCCCGACGAGCCTCGCTCACAAGTGCAAAACAGGTAGGCCTTAGGCTGCTTGCCCGCCGACACGGGCGATATTGCAGTGGACCCAGAGCTTCTCGAGCGCCTCAGCGAGAGCGTCCATCATCTCGTCGGTATGGGCCGGCGAGGGCGTGAAACGCAAGCGTTCGGTGCCGCGCGGCACCGTCGGGTAGTTGATCGGCTGCACATAGATGCCGTGTTCGGCCAGCAGAATGTCCGAGATCATCTTGCAGTGGACGGCGTCGCCCACCAGCACCGGGACGATGTGGCTGACCGACGGCATGACCGGCAGGCCGGCCTTCAGCAGCCGAGCCTTCAGGGCCGCGGCGCGCGCTTGGTGAGCCTCGCGGACCTCGTTGTGTTCCTTCAGCCAACGGATCGAAGCCACAGCCCCGGCCGCCAGGGCCGGAGGGATCGAGGTGGTGAAGATGAAGCCGTCGGCATAGCTGCGGATCGCGTCGACGATCACCGCGTCGGCGGCGATGTAGCCGCCCATGACGCCGAACGCCTTGCCCAGCGTGCCTTCGATGATGTCGATCTCGGCCATGACGCCGTCGCGCTCGGCGACGCCGGCGCCGCGCGGGCCGTACATGCCGACCGCATGGACTTCGTCCAGATAGGTCATGGCGCCGTACTTCTTCGCCAGGGCGACCGTAGCCTTCATGTCGGCGATGTCGCCGTCCATCGAATAGACACTCTCGAAGGCGATGACCTTCGGCGCATCGGCCGGAGCCTCGGCCAGCAGCTGCTCGAGGTGCTCAAGATCGTTGTGGCGGAAAACCCGGCGTTGCTCGCGGCCGCCGGCGCGAATGCCGGAGATCATCGAGTTGTGGTTCAGCTCGTCCGAGAAAATGATTAGGCCGGGCAGGATCTTGTAGAGCGTCGAGAGCGAGGCCTCGTTCGAGACATAGCCCGAGGTGAACAGCAGCGCGGCTTCCTTGCCGTGCAGGTCGGCGAGCTCATGCTCCAGCTCGACGTGATAGTGCGTGGTGCCCGAGATGTTGCGGGTGCCGCCCGAGCCGGCGCCGGCCTCGTCGATGGCCTTGTGCATGGCGTCGGTGACGATCGGGTTCTGGCCCTGACCGAGATAGTCGTTCGAGCACCAGACCACGACGTCCGACTGCGAACCATCGGTTTGGGTCCAGGTCGCGCGGGGGAATTGCCCGCGGTGACGCTTCAAGTCGGCGAACACCCGATAGCGACCTTCCGAACGGATCTGTCCGAGTGCGGTCTGGAAGGCGTTCTTATAATCCATCGACTTGATCCGTTCCGGCGTTCGGAACGGTCCCCTTGCAATTGGCCGGGCTTATCGCGCCGCTAGGTTTGATTGTCTACAATTCGTCATACGCAATCGATCAGATTTCGTAAGCGAGCACCTAGGGTTCGTGATCAGCCATCCAGCTCTTGTAAGCGTCCGCGCAGCATCTGCAGAATTCCGGAAAAGTCCTTAGTTCCGTACCCGAGCCTGTCAAATAGGGCATAGAGTCCCTCTGCCTGAGCGCCCATGGGCGTCGCCGCCCCGGCCGCCGCGGCCGCCTGTTGGGCCAGCTTGAGGTCCTTGAGCATCATCGCCGTGGCGAACCCGCCGCTGTAGTTGCGGTTCGACGGCGCGGTCTCCACTGGGCCTGGCCAGGGATAATAGTTGGTGATCGACCAGCATTGGCCCGAGGACTTCGACGCGATCTCGAAGAACCGCTCGGGATCGAGGCCGAGCTTCTCGGCCATGGCGATGGCCTCGCACACGCCGATCATCGAGATGCCCAGGACCATGTTGTTGCAGATCTTGGCCGCTTGGCCCGCTCCATGGTCTCCGGCCCGAATCACCGCCCGCGCCATCGGTCCGATCACCATCTCGACCTGGACGAAGTCGGCCTCGTCGCAGCCGACCATGAACGCCAGGGTCCCGGCGTCGGCGGCCGCCGTGCCGCCGGAGACCGGAGCGTCGGCGAAACGGAAGCCGGCGGCCCTCGCTTGCTCAGCCACCGCGCGGGCGCTTTCCACGTCGATGGTCGAACAGTCGATCAGCAAGGCGCTCTTGGGGGCGTTGGGCAGTATCTCTTCGGCGTAGACCTTCCGCACGTGCGGTCCGGCCGGTAGCATGGTGATCACCGCGTCGGCGTCCTTCACCGCCGCGGCGATATCGGCGACGGGCGCGCAGCCCGCCGCCTTGGCGCGTTCCAGCGCCTGGGCCGAGAGGTCGAAGGCCGCGACCTGGCGGTCCGCCTTCGCCTGGTTGGCGGCCATGCCGCCACCCATGTTTCCCAAGCCGATGAACGCGATACGCATGTCTTTTCCCTAGTTGGGCTTCTGGAATTTGTAGACGAACTGGTCGGTCTTGCCACGGATCGAGGGGTCGAAGACGATGGCCGTCTTCGGGTCGGACGAGTTCCGCACCGCGTTGTTTTCCCCGACGAATTTGAAGCCCGCCGCTTCGACCTCGCGCTTGACGATGGCCGGATCGATCCGGTGAAGGGTGTCGGCCACCTCGACCGGCGAGCCGGGAACCGCCGCATGGTCGATGATGACCAGGACGCCGCCCGGCTTGAGGGCGTCGTACAGCGATTTGTTCACCGCCGAGACGTCCAGGTTCAGGCGCTTGAGGTGGAAGTCGTGATAGTTCTGGGCGGTGAAGATCACGTCGACCGGCTCGGGAAAGCCCAGCGACGTCGGGGTCAGGGCCACGACCTGGACGTTGCCCTTGGCCAGAGCCGTCTTTTCCTTCTCCAGGTCGTTGGCCGGCACGCCCGCATAGATCTTGCCGGAGGGACCGACCGCGCTGCTCAGCAGACGCGTAAAGTATCCCCCGCCCGGCAGAATTTCGCCGACCGTCTGGCCCGACTTCACCCCGGCGAACTCAAGCATTTCCGCGGGCTTGCGCGCCACATCTCGCACCTTGTCCGTATCGGGGCGAGCTGCGTCGGCCACCGCCGACGTGACATTGGCCGGCGGAGCAGCCTGGGCACTGGATACGCAAAGCACCAGGGCCGCGCTGGCGGCCATCAACAGGTAGCGCGTCATCTCGTTTCCTCCGCGACGGCTCGTCAGTTATCGCTCAAGGTAGGGGCGTCCACTCCTCCGTGGAAGGAAGCGGAGCAAAAATCCCGTCCAGCATGGTCTCGGTCACGCCTGCAGGGGTTGGCGGGTTCCACTTCGGGGCGTGATCCTTCTCGACGATCACGGCGCGCACGCCCTCGATGAAGTCGTGACGCTGCACGACGCGGGCGCCGATCCGGTATTCCATCGCCATGTTTTCGGCGAAGGATTCCATCTTCCCGCCGAGCCGCAGCTGGCGCAGGGCGACCTTCATGGTCTGCGGCGACTTGGTCGCCATCACCTTCAGCTGTTCGGCGGCCCACTCAGTCCCAGCCGCCTCCAGTCGGGCGATGATCTCCTCCAGGGTGTCGGCCCCGAAAATCTTCTCGATCTCGTCCTGGTGCTGGGCCAGGGGTGGTCTGCCGGCGTCGCCCTCGTACTCGGTCAGAACGCCGTCGAGGGCGGCCGGGTCGGCGATGATCGCCGCCTTGAGCTCCGGGATCTTGGCGCTCTCGACGAAGTCGGTGGCCAGACCCGTCAGCTCGCAGTCGGCGGCTTTGATCCGCGCGCCGGTCAGCGCCAGCCAGACGCCGATGTGGCCGGGCATGCGCGGCAGGAACCAACCGCCGCCGACGTCGGGAAAGAGCCCGATTCCGGTCTCAGGCATGGCGAAGGTCGTCCGCTCGGTCGCCACCCGATACTGAGCCGGCATGGCCAGGCCGACGCCCCCGCCCATGGTGACGCCGTCCATGATGACCACCACCGGCTTCGGATATTCGAACAGCAGGTGGTTCAGCCGGTATTCAACAAAGAAGAACTCCCGCGCCGCCTTGCCGTCCCCGGCCCCGCTCTCGGCCAGCATGCGGATATCGCCGCCGGCGCAGAAGCCGCGTTCGCCGCCGTGGTCGAACAGCACCAGCGCCACGGCCGGGTCGTCGCGCCAGGCCAGCAGGGCCTCGGTCATCGTCTGGCACATCGGCTGGGTCAGGGCGTGCAGCGCCTGCGGCCGGTTCAGCGTGATCCGGCCGACGCGGCCCTCGATGCGGGTCAGGACGTCTTGCATGCTCATTGCCGGAACATCTCCCGGGCGATGATCACCCGCATGATTTCGTTGGTGCCCTCGAGGATCTGGTGGACGCGTAGGTCACGCACCACCCGCTCCAGCGGATAGTCCTTCAGATAGCCATAGCCGCCGTGCAGTTGCAGCGCCTGATTGGCGACTTCGAAGCCGGCGTCAGTAGCGAACCGCTTGGCCATCGCGCAGTATTTGGTGGCCTGCGGGTCGCGGTTGTCGAGCGCATTCGCCGCCCGCCGCACCATCAGGCGCGCCGCCTCCAGTTCGGTGGCCATGTCGGCGATCTTGAATTGCAGAGCCTGGAACTCGGCCAGCTGCTTCCCGAACTGCTTGCGCTCGCTCATGTAGGCCTGGGCCGTCTCCAGCGCGAAGGCCGCTCCGCCCAGCGAGCAGGAGGCGATGTTCAGCCGCCCGCCGTCGAGCCCCATCATCGCAAAGCGGAAGCCCTCGCCCTCCCCGCCGATCCGATTTTCGACCGGCACGCGGACATTGTCGAAGTTCACCTGGGCGGTCGGCTGGGCGTTCCAGCCCATCTTCTTCTCCTGCGCCCCGAACGACAGACCCGGCGCACCGTTTTCCACGACGATGGCCGAGACGCCCTTGGCGCCGGCCTCTCCAGTTCTCGCCATCACAACATAGAGGTCCGAGACCCCGCCGCCGGAGATGAACGCCTTGGAGCCGTTCAACACGTAGTGGTCGCCGTCCAGCACCGCCGTGGTCCGCAGCGCCGCGGCGTCCGAGCCCGAGCCCGGCTCGGTCAGGCAGTAGCTGGCGATCAGCTCCATGGTGGTCAGCCGCGGCAGGTACTTCCTGCGCAGCTCGTCGGCCCCGAACCGGTCGATCATCCACGAGGCCATGTTGTGGATCGTCAGGTAGGCCGCCACCGAGACGTCGCCATAGCTCAGCGCTTCGAACACGATCGAAGCGTCCAGCCGGGTCAGGGCCGAGCCGCCGACATCCTCCCCGATGTATATTCCCGCAAAGCCCAGCTCGGCCGCCTTGCGCAGCACGTCTGTCGGGAAGTGTTTGTCCTCATCCCACTGCGCAGACTTTGGGGCAAGTTCCGCCTCCGCGAAGGCTCTTGCCGCGTCTTGTATTGCGCGCTGATCGTCGGAGAGGGAGAAATCCATTCGCTCGAACCCGGTTTTGAGAGGCTGACTTGAGCAAGTCGCTCCGCTGGAGCAACCTGTCAACGACGGGGCGCCGGGGGGCGCGCTTTTCTCAGGGTCTTTGAATGGCTGTTCAAGCGGTCGGGGGGCGCGCCGGGGACTCCTCCCGGAACCTCGCCTACATCAACTACGCCTTGCTGTTCGCTGCGATTTTCTTCGCCGGCGTTCCGGCCCTGATCGCCGCCATCATCGCCTATTCGCAGAAGGACGAGGCCCCGCCCCCGATTGCCTCGCACTACGCCTATCAGATCCGAATCTTCTGGGTCGCCTTCGTCATCGCCCTAGCGGCGGGCCTCTGCTTCCTTGGCGCGATCATCGGCGTGGCCGGCGAACTGTTCCAGGTCACCCGGATCGAAGGCTGGAACACCCCCGACCGGGTCCGCATCGACCTCTCCGACGTCACGGTCGACCGAACCATGATCGCCCTGATCGCCGCCACGGCGCTGTTTACCGCCATCGGAGGCCTCTGGCTGGTGTTCGCGCCCGCCCTGGGTTTCATCAAGCTTGCGTCGGCGCGGGGGATGGGCCAGAGCCGAGCCTCATGAGCCTGCCCCCTCTCGCCGCCTACCCCGCCCTTCGTCTCCGTCGCCTTCGCCAGGCCGATTGGGTCCGTCGCCTGGTTCGAGAAAGCGTCCTCACCCCTGCCGACCTGATCTGGTCGATGGTGGTTCACGAGGGCGAGGGCGAGGTTCCGGTCGCGTCGATGCCAGGCGTCTCGCGCCTGTCGGTCAAGGATTGCGCCAAGGCCGCCGTCGAGGCCCGCAATTTGGGCATCCCGGCCATCGCCATCTTCCCCTACATCGACGGCGCCAAGAAGGACGCCCTCGGCTCCCAGGCGGCCGATCCGAACGGCCTAATCGCCACGGTGGTCAAGGCCATGAAGGACGCCGCCCCCGAGGTCGGCATCATGTGCGACGTCGCGCTCGACCCCTTCACCGACCACGGCCACGACGGCGTCATCGAGAACGGCAAGATCGCCAACGACGCCACCATCGAGCGGCTGGTCGAGCAGGCGCTGGTCCAGGCCAAGGCCGGCTGCGACATTCTCGCCCCGTCCGACATGATGGACGGCCGCTGCGGGATTCTGCGCTCGGCCCTGGAGGCCGAGGGCCTGCAGGACGTGATGATCATGTCCTACGCGGCCAAGTTCGCCTCTGCTTTCTACGGCCCCTATCGCGACGCCATCGGCTCGGGAAAGCTCGGCACGTCCGGCGCCCCGGCCGACAAGAAGACCTACCAGATGGACCCGGCCAACACCGAAGAAGCGCTACGCGAAGTGGCCCTCGACATCGCCGAGGGCGCCGACATGGTCATGGTCAAGCCGGGCATGCCGTATCTCGACATCGTCAGCCGCGTAGTGCGCGAGTTCGAAATGCCGACCTTCGCGTTCCAGGTCTCGGGCGAGTACGCGATGATCATGGCCGCCGCCCAGAACGGCTGGATCGACGAGGAACGGGCCATCCTCGAGAGCCTGGGCGCCTTCAAGCGCGCCGACGCCGACGGGATCATCAGCTACTTCGCTCCGCGCGCCGCGCGGATGCTGGGGGCGTGAAGGCCGTCGAGATCGTCGCCGGCGTCATCCGCGACCAGGGCGGCCGGGTGCTGACCGTGCGTAAGCGCGGCACGACCGCCTTCATGCTGCCCGGCGGCAAGCGCAACCCCGGCGAGGCCGATATCGACACCCTGTCGCGCGAGCTGGGCGAGGAACTGGGCTGCGATCTGGTCAGCGCCAGCCACCTGGGCACATACGACGCCCCCGCCGCCAACGAGCCCGACACCCGGGTCTACGGCGCGATCTACCTGACCGAAATGGCCGGCGACGTGCTGCCTCAGGCCGAGATCGAGGAACTGCTCTGGATCGAGCCCAAGTCGCCGCCCAGCGTGCGCCTGGCGCCGCTGCTGGAGCGCCAGGTTCTGCCGCGGCTGTGAGCCAATTGGTCCCCGGCTGGAGGGCTGTCAGCCAATGGCTGACTGAGGGGGATTGCTGACTCAGCAGGCCCCCTCCGTCTCACAGCCTTACGGCGATCCACCTCCCCCAGAAGGGAAGGAAATTCGAACTACTTCTCCAGCCGCGCCACCAGGCTGGACGTGTCCCAGCGATTGCCGCCCAGCCCCTGGACCTCTGCATAGTAGCCGTCGACCAGGGCGGTCATGTCGAGCTTGGCGCCGTTGGCCGCGGCCTCGTCGAGCACCAGCCCCAGATCCTTGCGCATCCAGTCGACGGCGAAGCCGAAGTCGAAGCGGTTCTCGGCCATCGTCCCCCATCGATTGTCCATCTGCCAGGACTGCGCCGCCCCCTTGGAGATCGCCGCGGCCACCTCCAGCGGGTCGAGCCCCGCGCGCTTGGCGAAATGCATGCCCTCGGCCAGGCCCTGGACCACCCCGGCGATGCAGATCTGGTTGACCATCTTGGTCAGTTGCCCCGCTCCCGGTCCGCCCATCAGCCGCGTGGCCTTGGCGAAGGCGTCGATCACCGGCTCGGCGCGAGCGAAGGCCGCGGGATCACCGCCGCACATCACGGTCAGCTGGCCGTTCTCGGCCCCCGCCTGACCTCCCGACACCGGCGCATCGACGAAGAACCGGCCGCCGGCCTGCGCCAGCTGCGCCATCTCCAGGGCGACCTTGGCCGAGGTGGTGGTGTGGTCGACGATGATCCCGCTCGCCGCCATGACCGGCAGCGCCTCCCCGACCACGCCGCGGACGTCGTCGTCATTGCCGACACACAGGAAGACGATCTCGGCGCCTTCCGCGGCCTCGGCGATCGTCGCCCCCGCTCGGCCGCCGTGGGTCGCGGCCCAGCGCTGCGCCTTCTCGGGGCTGCGGTTGAACACGGCGACCTCATGCCCGGCCTTGGCCAGGTGGCCGGCCATGGGAAAGCCCATCACGCCCAGGCCCACGAAAGCGACTTTCATCGACTGATCCTTCTTACGCTCAACGCCATCTTAACGGGGGCCCCCGCATCTTGCGCAAGAATCGGGGCTACCGGGGTTTGAACATGGCAATGGGCGAAGCGCCTATCCTGATCAAGAAGGTCAAGAAGGCCCAAGGGCACGCCCACCATGGCGGCGCCTGGAAAGTCGCCTACGCGGACTTCGTGACCGCGATGATGGCCTTCTTCCTTCTGATGTGGCTGATCAACACCACGAGCCCGGAACAGAAGCGCGGCATCGCCGACTATTTCGCCCCGGCCAGCGTTTCCGAAAGCACCTCCGGCTCCGGCGGCATTCTCGGCGGCACGGCGCTGGGCGAGGACGGCGGCATGGCCGCCGGCTCGCAGTCGGTCATCGAGGAGATGGCTCCGGAATCGCGCCACCCCAACGACGGCAGCGAAACCGACGCGGCCAAGGAAATGGCCCGCGATGCTTCGACCGAAGCCCTCCGCGAAGCCGTACTCCAGCGGGAACAGGCCGCCTTCGCCTCGGCCGCCCAGTCGCTTCGTCAGGCGCTGCAGGACATGCCCGAACTGGCCGAGCTGTCGAAGAACATCCTGATCGACGTCACGCCCGAGGGCCTGCGCATCCAGCTGGTCGACCAGGAAGGCCGCTCGATGTTCGCCACCGGCCGCACCGAACCCAACGATCGCGCCAAGCTGCTGCTGCGCGCCGTGGCCAAGGTCATCAACCAACTGCCCAACCGGGTCAGCATCTCCGGCCACACCAGCGTGTCGGCCAACGGCTCCAAGGCCGACGGCGACTGGCAACTCTCGGCCGGTCGCGCCGACGCTTCGCGCCGGGTCCTGCAATCGGCCGGGGTCGATCCCGACCGGGTCTACCAGGTCTCCGGGAAGGCCAATTCCGAACCGCTCTATCCCGACGATCCGACCATGCCGGGCAACCGCCGCATCGCCATCGTGCTGCTGCGCGAAGCCCCCGTCCTGCCGCCGGATCATGGTCTGCAATGAGGAGTTTACAGCTCTGATACATGGGAGCTTGCGCCTGAGCCTCCCATGACGCCTAATCCCATCAGGCGCATCGTTTTGAGAGCCGTACGTGACGCAGCACTTTCCGACGCGACAGCTCAGGTTCTTCCTGACGGCGCCCAGTCCGTGCCCATATCTGCCTGACCGGCACGAGCGGAAGGTCTTTGCCCATTTGCCGCTGTCCGACGGGGCCAGCGTCAATGACAGCCTGACCCAGGTCGGCTTCCGGCGTTCCCAGAACATCGCCTATCGCCCGGCCTGCGAAAGCTGCTCGGCCTGCGTCTCGGCCCGCATTCCCGCCAAGGACTACGCCTTCTCCCGCTCCGAGCGCCGCGTGCTGGCCCGCAACGAGGACCTCGAGCGCCACTTGGTCGAGGCTGAGGCGACCATGGAGCAGTTCGACCTGCTTCGCCGCTATCTGGTGACCCGCCACGCCGACGGCGGCATGGCCGAGATGACCTGGCCTGACTACGTCGCCATGGTCGAGGACACCGCGGTCCGCACCCACATCATCGAATACCGGCTGCGCTCGAAGGACGGCGGCCCCGGCGACCTCATCGCCTGCGCCCTGGTCGACCTGATGAATGACGGCCTGTCGCTGGTCTATTCCTTCTACGACCCGACCATGCCGCGCCGCAGCCTCGGCTCGTTCGTGATCCTCGACCACGTCGTCCAGGCCTGCCTGACCGAGATCCCCTACGTCTATCTGGGCTACTGGGTCCGCGGCTCCGAGAAGATGGACTACAAGGTCCGATTCTCGCCGATCGAGTTGCTGCGTCCCGAAGGCTGGTCGCTGATGTCGGCCCGCGATCGCGGCCCCATCCGTCCCTAAGGCCGTACTGACCGGGCGGCCGTCCGAGCGATCGTCTCGTGGGTAGCCGCGCAGCGACTACTGTCTGGCCATCGCCAATTTGAGGCGTTGCTCGGGGGTGATCAGATGGCTCTGATCGTCATCGCCGATGTCGATCTGCACCCAATGGATCTTGCCGGCAAAGCTGTTGCCGGTGACGCCGTACTCCGGCGAGGCCGGTGAGCCAGTGTCGGCGCCCACGTCGCAAGCCTCGTCGGCCGAATAACCCATGGGCTGGGTTCTATCGACGCGCCCCTTGCCGACCGGCTTGCCGTCGAAGAACAGCGTGACGTCGCCCCCCTTGGCCAGGCCGCCGCCGTCATATTTGAACTCCATCCGCACCTGATGGTCGCCAGCGGGAATGGCGGTGTCGGAGCCGATGATGAAATACTCGATGCCGAAGAAGTTGTAGCAGTACTTCAGCTTTCCATCCTTGGCGTAGAGCGTCCAACCGCCAGCCAGGCCGCCTTGGGTGACGATCACGCCCTCGGCTCCGGACGCCGGGATCGTGAGTTGCGCGGTCACCGCGTGCGATTTGTTCTTCAATGTCAGGATGCAGGCTTCGGCGACCCGCATTCCCTGGAACAGCAGCTGGCTGTTGCCGGTGATCACCTGCGGCCGCCCGGCGATGTCCGGATTGACCCGCTCGAACCCGCGATCGTCCAGCGGCACGACATTGTATTTGGTCGCCTCGATCAGCCAGAGACGCTGAAGCTCGGCCAGCTTCTTCGGCTCCTTGGCGGCCAGGTTGTTCGACTGGGTCCAGTCGTCTGGGCCGTACAGCTCCCAGACATCCTCGTCGAAGGGCGGCGGAGTGTCGGCCTTCCAGGGCGTCCTGTGCCGAGTACAGGCCGTCCAACCCTTATGATAGATGCCGCGGTTTCCCATCATCTCGAAGTACTGGACCGTGTGGGTTTCCGCGGCCTTCTTGTCGGTGAAGGTCGGCAGCATGCTGACGCCCTCGAACGGCGCCTGAGCGATGCTGTTGACGATGGCGGGCTCTGGCAGGTTGCAGGCCTCGATGATCGTTTTGGCGACGTCGATGACGTGGTGGAACTGGTCGCGGATCTCGCCCTTGGCCTTGATGACTCTCGGCCAGTGGACGATCGTGCCGTTGCGCGTGCCGCCCCAATGCGAGGCGATCTGCTTGGTCCACTGGTAGGGCGCGCAGAGCGCATGCGCCCAGCCGACGGCATAGTGGTTGTAGGCTTCCGGCGTGCCGAATTTGTCGATCTTGCCGAGCAGGAACTCCGTGGTCTCGATGTCAGGCATGCCGTTCAGCGTGCACATCTCGTTGAAGCAGCCGTTGATCGTGCCCTCAGCCGAAGCGCCGTTGTCGCCGATGATCAGGTAGATCAGCGTGTCGTCCATGATGCCCAGGTCGTTGATCGCGTCGATCACCCGGCCGATCTCATGGTCGGTCTGCTCCATGAAGCCGGCATAGATCTCCATCTGCTTGGCGAGCACCGGCTTCAGCTCGGCGGACATCTCGTCCCAGGCCGGGATCTCGTCGTGCCGCGCGGTCAGAACAGCGTCCTTGGGCACCACTCCGAGCTGCTTCTGCCGCTCGATGGTCTCTTCGCGCAGCTTGTCCCAGCCGGCGTCGAACTTGCCCTTGTACTTGTCGGACCATTCCTTGGGCACATGGTGCGGGGCGTGGGTGGCGCCGGGGGCGTAGTACATGAAGAAGGGCTTGTCCGGCATCAGCGCCTTCTGCTGGCGGACCCAGGTGATCGCGCGGTCGGCTAGGTCCTCGTTGAGGGTGTAGCCCTCCTCCGGGGTTTTCGGCGGCTCGACCGCCTTGGTGCCTTCGTAGAGGCCCGGATAGTACTGGTTCGCCTCGCCGCCGACGAAGCCGTAGAAGTGCTCGAAGCCCGAGCCGGTCGGCCACTGGTTGAACGGCCCCATCGGGGTGACTTCCCAGAGCGGCACTTCGTGGCACTTGCCGAACTGGGCGGTGGAGAAGCCGTTCAGCTTCAGGATCTCGGCCAGAGCCGCCTTCTCCTTCGGCCGCACCCCGCTGTTGCCCGGAGCCGAGGTTCCCATTTCGGTGATCGCGCCCATCCCGACCGAGTGGTGGTGGCGCCCGGTCAGCAGGGCCTGCCGGGTCGGCGAGCAGAGCGCCGTCGTGTGGAAGCGGCTGTACTTCAGGCCGCCCGCCGCAAGCTTCTCGAAGTTCGGGGTGTGGCACGGCCCGCCGAATACCGACGAGGATCCAAACCCCGCGTCGTCGACCAGGAAGATCACCACGTTCGGCGCGTCCTTCGGCGGCCGCAGCGCCTTGATCGGCGGATAGTGGGTGTCCGGGTCCTTGGCGTCGTAGGTGGTCAGACCCACGTACTTCTTGTCGGGGATCGGCAGGATCGTGCGCGGCAGGTCGTCGGACATGGTGCGGCCTCGGTGAAACTGGGTCCGGGGACCATGCCTCGCCTGCAGGGTTCCTCCCCTCAGGCCCAGACCTGAGAGCCCACCGGGGATTCGCCTTGCGACCGGTGTTTCTCCCGCGATTTTGACGAATCATCCCCAGGCCGCACCCCTGGATGCGTCGACCCGCGGAACCCGGTTTGGTAAACACAGCTCGTGTTTCAGTCTCTTGGACCCGGCGCATGACGCGGCAACTACGCCTGAAGCTCAGGCGTCCGGTTTCCTTCGCTCGGGAGGACTTCGTGACCGGGCCTTCCAACGTCCAGGCGGTCGCCGCGCTGGACGGGTGGCCCGCTTGGCCCGGACATGCCCTGGCGCTGTTCGGCCCTGAAGGGGTGGGCAAGACTCATCTGGCCCGCGAATGGGCGGCGCGCACCGGCGCCATCGTCCTCGACAGGACCGCGCCTGACATCGTGGCGGCGGCCAGCCGGCCGGTGCTGATCGAAGACGTGGACCAGGGCGTAGATGATGAGGCGCTGTTCCATCTGATCAACATCGCCGGCCGCGACGGCGTTGGGCTGTTGCTCACCGCGCGCGAAGCGCCGGCCGCATGGCCCGCCGAGCTGCCGGACCTGCGCTCGCGTCTCAACGCCCTCTTCCTCGCCGAGATCGAGGAACCGGACGATGAGGTGTTGGAGGGCGTTCTAAAGAAATTCTTCCGCGAGCGGAGCATTCGCCCGCCCAAGGAGGTTTTCCCTTACCTGCTACGTCGCATGGAAAGGTCGATCCCCTACGCGCGAGAGATCGTCAAGCGGCTGGACGAAGCCGCCGATGATGAACAACGCCCGATATCCCGCACGCTTGCGCGACAGATTCTTGAAGATGATATGGAGAATCTTGACCTTTTCGAGTGATGACTTGCAGGCGTTAAATGGGTGGTTCAGAACCGCCGCATGCCGAACGATGTGCAGTCCATGACCTACGCCGCCCCCCTTCCGCGGCCCGCCGACGCCCAGCCGCTCGCCTACGACTCCGAGCTGGCCGCCTCCCCGGATCGCTTCTTCAATCGCGAACTGTCGTGGCTCGCCTTCAACGAACGCGTGCTCGACGAGAGCAAGAACCCGCGCCATCCACTGCTGGAGCGCCTGCGGTTCCTCTCGATTTCGGCCAACAACCTCGACGAATTCTACATGGTCCGCGTGGCCGGCCTGAAGGCGCAGGCCCGCGAAGGCGTCCGCGTGGTCAGCCAGGACGGCCTGACCGCGGTCGAGCAGCTGCTGCGCGTCAACGCCGAGGCCGCCAATCTGATGGCCGACCAGCAAGCTGAGTGGCGGCTGCTGCGCGAGGAACTGGCCGACGAAGGCATCTCAGTCGTCACCTCCGACCAGGTCCTGCCTGCCGAACGCCAGGCCATGGAAGAGGTCTTCCTGTCCCGGGTCTTCCCGGTGCTGACGCCGCTGGCTATCGACCCGGCCCACCCGTTCCCGTTCATCCCCAACCTCGCCTTCTCGATCGTTCTGAAGCTGAAGCGGGTGTCGGACGGCCGCCTCCTCTATGCGCTGGTGCCGATCCCGGCCCAGGTCGCCCGGTTCTGGGAGCTCCCTACCCCGCCCAGCCGCCGCAAGCGTCCGGAGCGCCGCTTCATCAGCCTGGAGAGCCTCACCGCCCTCTTCCTCGACCACCTGTTCCCGGACAGCGAGGTCGAATCGCTGGGCGTCATCCGCCTCATCCGCGACAGCGACGTGGAAATGGAAGAAGAGGCCGAGGACCTAGTCCGCGACTTCGAAGAGCGGCTTAAGCAGCGCCGCCTCGGTTCCGTCGTCCGCGTTGAGATCGAAGCGGCCATGCCGCAGGACCTGCGCGCCTTCATCGTCGAGAACCTGCACGCCAAGGAAGAGGACATCATCCTCATCGACGGCCTGCTCGGTCTAGACGAGCTCTCGCAACTGATCCCGTCAAATCGCCCGGATCTGAAGTTCAAGCCGTTCGAGGCCCGCTTTCCCGAACGCATCCGCGACCACGGCGGCGATTGCTTCGCCGCGATCCGCGCCAAGGACATCCTGGTCCACCACCCGTTCGAGAGCTTCGACGTCGTGGTTCAATTCATCCGCCAGGCCGCACGCGACCCCAACGTCCTGGCGATCAAGCAGACCCTCTACCGGACCTCGTCCGACAGCCCGATTGTCGCTGCGCTCATCGAAGCCGCCGAGAACGGCAAGAACGTCACCGCCCTGGTCGAGATCAAGGCCCGCTTCGACGAGGAAGCCAACCTCAAGTGGGCGCGCGATCTCGAGCGCGCCGGCGTCCACGTCGTCTTCGGCTTCGTCGAGTACAAGACCCACGCCAAGCTCTCGATAGTGGTCCGCAAGGAGGGCGACCAGCTTCGCACCTACTGCCACTTCGGGACCGGCAACTATCACCCGGTCACCGCGCGCATCTATACGGACCTGTCGCTGTTCACCTGCGATCCGGCGCTCGGCCGGGACTCGGCCAAGGTGTTCAACTTCATCACGGGCTACGCCCGGCCCGAACACCTGGAAAAGCTGTCGCCGTCGCCGCTGACCATGAAGGCCGACTTGCTGACCTTCATCATGCGCGAGGTGCAGGCCGCCCGAGAGGGCAAGCCGGCCGGCATCTGGGCCAAGCTCAACTCGCTCGTCGATCCGGTCATCATCGATGCGCTCTACGAGGCCAGCCAGGCCGGCGTGGTCATCGACCTGGTGATCCGCGGGATCTGCTGCCTGCGGCCAGGCGTGCCCGGCCTGTCGGAGAACATCCGCGTGAAGTCGATCGTCGGTCGCTTCCTTGAGCACGCCCGCATCGTCGCCTTCGCCAACGGCGCGGCGATGCCGTCGGCAGAGAACCGCGTGTTCATCTCCTCGGCCGACTGGATGCCGCGCAACCTCGACCGCCGGGTCGAGTGCCTGACTCCGGTGGAGAACCCCACGGTTCACCAGCAGGTCCTGCAACAGATCATGGTCGCCAACCTGAAGGATGAAGCGCAAAGCTGGACGCTCGATGCGGACGGCCGCTATACCCGGGACCCGTCATGGGATCATCCGGGCGCCTTCTCCGCGCACGAGTACTTCATGACCAATCCCAGCCTGTCGGGCCGGGGAGAGAAGGTGAAGGACATGCCGCGCGCAATCGATCATGTGGCCCCGCGCGGATAACCGGGTCCTGTTAGGCGAACCCGGTCCGAGCGCGTTTCAGGACCCAGGCTCCCGTCAGACCGCCGTCATCGACGTCGGCTCCAATTCCGTGCGCCTGGTGATCTACCGGCTGGAAGGCCGCGCGATCTGGACCGTCTTCAACGAAAAGGCCCTGGCCGGGCTCGGCCGTGACCTGCCCGCGACCGGCCGGCTGTCGCCCGAAGGGATCGAGACCGCCCTGGTCGCCCTGCGCCGCTACCGTTCCGCCCTGAGCGGCTGGAACCGCGCCGACATCTTCGCCGTGGCCACGGCCGCCGTGCGCGAGGCTTCGGACGGCCAAGTCTTCCTGACTCGGGTGGAAATGGAGACCGGCCTGCGCTTGCGCGTCCTTTCCGGCCAAGAGGAGGCGCGCTACGCCGCGCTCGGGGTCATCGCCGGCCAACCGGACGCCGCCGGCGTGGTCGGCGACCTCGGCGGCTCCAGCCTCGAACTCGTGCACCTGGACCCAGACGCCCCGCGCGATGGGACCACGCTACCGCTTGGGCCTTTCGCGCTCGGCGCGCCCCGGCCGCTGGAGGTCGACAAGGTCCGCAAGGTCATAGACCAGCGCATTGACGGCGCCGGCCTCGGCTTCCGGTCAAGGGAGTTCCACGCCGTCGGCGGGGCATGGCGCAACCTCGCCCTGCTGCACATGGAGATGGCCGACTATCCGCTCCGCGTGGCTCACCAGTATGAGATGAACCGCTCGGACGCCGTCGACGTCGCCCGGTTTGTCGCCCGCCAATCGAAGAACAGCCTGGAACGGATGCAGGGCCTGTCGAAGAAGCGCTTCGACACCCTTCCCTATTCAGCCCTCGTGCTGGACGCCCTGATCGAGCGGCTGGGCATCGAGCGGATCGTGATCTCGGCCTACGGCCTGCGCGAAGGCCTGCTGCTTGAGGCCATGCCGCCCGAGGAAGCCGCACGCGATCCGCTGATCGAGGGCTGCGAGGCCCTGACAGCCGTACGCGGGCTGTCGTCCGACCTGGGTGTCGCGCTGCAAACCTGGCTCGCCCCGGCTTTCGGCCAGCTTCCGGCGGTGTTCGGCAGTCGTGAGCCCACGCTGATCGCCGCCGCCTGTCGCCTGGCCGACCTCGGCGCCCGCCTGCACCCTGATCACCGCGGAGAGCTGGCCTTCGAACAGGTTCTCCGGGCGCCGATCGCCGGCATGAACCATCCAGAGCGGGCTTTCCTCGCCAGCGCTGCGTTCGCTCGCCACTCTTCGGCGCCGACGCCTCCGGACCCTGGCATGATCGCCAAGGTGCTGTCGGCCGAGCGTCGCCAGCGCGCCCGCGCTCTCGGCTCCGCCATTCGGCTCGGCTGCGATCTTTCCGGCCGCAACGCCGGCCTGCTCTCGCATTGCCGCCTGGCGATCGAAGGCGACCGGCTGCTGCTGTCCACCCAGGAGGGCTGGTCGGACATGCTGCTCGGTGAACAGACAGCCAAACGGGCCCAGACCCTGGCCCAGGCCCTTCGCCTGAAGCTGCAGGTCGGGTAGCAGATGCAATCGAGCCGTCACCTGGCCGTCACGCGCCTGTAGTCAATCACGACCATGAGCGTGCCCACGGATACGGGGGACGCGAACCTTGACGAGCATCGGCGGCAAGATCCTGGCGGGCGCGCTCAGCGCTCTGGCGCTGCACGCGAGCCCTGCGTCGGCCGCCGAGCGGGCGAAGAACGTCATCCTGTTCATCGGCGATGGAATGGGCGTCTCCACCCTCACCGCAGCCAGAATCTATGACGGCCAGCAGCGCGGGATCGACGGCGCCTCCAATCGCCTGTCGTTCGAGGCGTTTCCTCAGCTGGCCCTGGTCCGCACCTACTCCGCCGACAGCCTGGTGACCGACTCGGCGGCCGGCGCCTCAGCACTGCTGACCGGCTATCGCACGCTCAACGGCGCGCTGGGCCTCAACGACAGGATCGCCCTGGCAAACTGCGTATCGGCCAAGGGCCGCTCCGTCCCCACCCTGGCGGAAGCGGCGAAGCAGGCCGGGCTCGCCGTCGGAGTGGTCTCGACGGCCGCCATCACCGACGCCACGCCCGCCGCGCTCTACGCCCATACGCCGTCGCGGCGCTGGCAGGCCGACGCCGATCTCCCGCCGGAAGCGGTCGAGGCCGGCTGCGTCGACATCGCCCGCCAGATGCTGGACCGCCCGGCAGCGGAGCAGTTCGACGTGATGCTCGGCGGGGGCCTCGCCAACTTCATCAGCGACGACAACGGCAAACGCATGGACGGGCGCGACCTGACCGCCGAGTGGCGCAAGTCGGGCGGCGCCTATGTCACGACCGGTTCTGAGCTCTCCGCAGTCCCTGGCGAGACCAAGCGGCTGCTGGGTCTCTTCGCCCCGAACAACATGATGCGGGAAAGCGTTCGCCGCGCGAGCAACACCGACGCCCCGACGCTCGCTGAAATGACCAGCAAGGCCATCGCGCTGCTATCGCAGAACAAGCACGGCTATTTCCTGATGGTTGAAGGCGCCCTGATCGACAAGGCCCATCACATCAATCTGGCGGGTGACGCCCTGAACGAGGCCGTGGAGTTCTCGAAGGCCATCGCCAAGGCGGCCGCCATGACCGACGCCAAGGACACGCTGATCATCGTCACCGCCGACCACAGCCATGGCCTGACTATCAACGGCGGCGGGCGGGGAACCTCGATCCTCGGCGTGCTGCCCGGCAATGACGACGATCCCGCCCAGGCGCTCGACGGGCGGCCGATGCCGATCCTGATGTATGCGACGGGCCCTGGGGCTCCGATGAACGGCGATCCCCGCCCGGTGCCGACCGCAGCGGACATGGCCGATCCTGACCACCTCACCTACGCCGCCGTTCCGCTCGGTAGCGCCGCCCATACTGGCGAGGATGTCGCCGCCTACGCGAGCGGGCCTGGGTCGGAGGCCGTGCACGGACTGATGGACCAGCCGGCCATCTATCAGGTCATGCGCCAGGCCCTGGCCCTGCCGGAGCCCAAATAGCAAGAAGGCGGCGCTATGGTTGCCCACGGCGTCGCCTTCTCATCCAGGCCCGCAAGCCTGAGGTCTCAAGGTCTTCGACCTTCGTAGCGGGCGAGAATGCTCTGGCCGGCTGCGTCCGTCGTCGTGACCCCTTCGAAAAGCCGCTCCGGGTCACCCCTCGGCCGCGTCTCTTGGAGCCTTCCGCTCGCCTCTCGTCCCGGTCTCCCGGGCCGCCGCGCCGCGCTTCCTCTCGACAAGTTGAGGCTCGCTCCGAACGGCATTTCTGGCAAGCGCCATGGAACCGCGTTCTGTGGAAGAACCCTGAGCAAATCACGGGAAAACTGGCCCTACCCAAATCACGGCAAGGCTTGCAGATTATCCACAGCTACGTTTGGCGGCCGCTCAACGGAGGGCGCGGACCAGCACCAGGGTCACGTTGTCCTTGGCCCCGCGCTCCAAGGTCAACGCCAATAGCCGATCGGCGCTGGCTTCGAGGTCGGTTCCGGCCAGGATCAGCCCCAACTCGTGATCTTGCACCAGGCCAGTCAGGCCGTCCGAGCAGATCAGAAACAGATCTCCAGGCAATATCTCCCCATGCGTCTCTTCCAGTTCCAGGGTCGGCGCGGCGCCCACCGCCCGGGTGATCACGTTGGAGATCTTGCGATGGCGCGCGTCCTCTTCTGAGAGAGCCCCAGCGTCGATCAATTCCTGCGCCAGACTGTGATCGCGGCTGATCCGCATCAGCGCGCCGCCGCGCTGCAGATAGACCCTGCTGTCGCCGGCCCAGATGCAGGCGTAGTGGTCCTCGTGGACCACCAGCACCGCTACCGTCGAGCCGATCACCGCCCCGGCGGCCAGCCGCCCGGCCCGCTCGACGAGCTGAGAATTCACCTCCGCCAGCCGTCCGCGCACCGCCTCGCGACGCCCATAAGCTGACGCCTCGCCATCGATCGCGGCCAGCGTCTCGACGATCATGCGGCTCGCCGTGTCACCGGCCTGATGCCCGCCCATGCCGTCGGCGACCACCCAGAGCCCGATATCCGGGCGGACCAGATGGCTATCCTCGTTCAGATCCCGAACCAGCCCCACATCGGTTCGCACCGCCGACTCGAATGACCGAACCCGGGGCATGGCGGCGGCGGCCCGGCTCATGCCTGGGTGCTCATGGAGTCCAGTTCCAGCAACTGGCGCTCATAGGCGGCTCGGAAAGCGCGATTGACCGCGCTTTCGGGGTCGGACTTGGCCTGGGCCGTGAACTCGGCGTGAAGCTTCGCGTACTCGGCAAAGGCCATGGCGTCGCGGTTCTTCAGGACCATGGAACGCCCGTTCAGCCGCGCTTCGGCCTCCTTGGGGGCCAAAGACTCCATGCTTGCGCTCACGGCGGCGCGCAGCCCCGCCATGGTGCACAGCAAATGCTTCTTCATGTCCTCGAACGAGGCCTTTACCGCGGACGGCCCCGACAGAAAGCCTTCACCGCGCGGGCGCAGCAGGTCCGTAGCCACCCGCTGGGGCGGCGCCCACTTAAACGGGTTGTTGCCCTCCGCCGAGACCGTGGTCCGGCTCATGCGGTACTCGGCCTTGAGAGTCGTGCGTTCGCTCATCAGGTCTCCGAGGCCCAGCACCATCTGTTGGTAGACCGCGCCCAGGCGACGCATCACCTCGGCCGGGTCCTCGCCGGCGAACGCCGAGGCGTCCAGCCGCGCGCCGGCGCAGAAGGCCTCCAGCAGCGTCCCGTCGCTCGGTGATGAAACGACGTCGTCGGCCTCGCTCCAGCCGCTGGGGACGCTCACCGCCGTCCCGTCGATGGCCATCGCCTGAAGCATCGGCCCCGCAAACGGGCCGTCGAACGCCTGGTCCAGAGCGCGCTCACGCGCCTCGACCACGATCATGAAACCGCCCAGCCGGATCGTGTCCCCAGGAACGATCGGCGCCGGTTCGCCTGGCGGCACCCGATCACGCTGCGCCCCCAGGAACACCCCGTTGGCGCTGGTGTCGCGCAACGACAGACGCCCTTGATCGAGGGTCAGCACACAGTGCTCGCGCGAAACCGTGCGCTCCAGGTCGGGAATCTTCCACCCATCCTCCGGATCGCGGCCGATCACCAGTTCGCCAGACGAGAGCTCGCGAGCATCAATCTGCTTGAACGGGTCGCTCAAGGCGAACAGGCGCAGGGTGACCGCCTTCACCGGCGTCTCGATGACGGCAGCCATGCTCATGGACGCCCCACGATCACGGTCCGCCCCGTATCGTCCTCCGACAAAAGCTGCGTTCGGTCGAACGCCTGCGCGGCCCGCTCGGCCGCCGCGGCGGCGATCTTCAGCTCCGTCAGCGCCGAAGGTTCGGCCGCCGGGCGGCTTTCCAGGCGCTCCTGAGCGGCGGCCGCCAACCTGTTGAAGCCGTCGAACAGGTCGCCAAACTCATCCTTGCGGGTGTGCGAGATGCGGAAGTCGAGATTGCCGTCCGCCGCGTCCGCCAGGGCCTGCTTCAATCGCCTCACCGGCGCCGCCACCAGGCGCGCGCCGGCATAGCTGACCGCCACGACCACGCCGAGCGTCACTAGGCAAAGAGCGGCCAGCAGCCAGCGCGAGAGCCCGGCCGCCGCTTCCAGCTCAGCCTTGCTGACGGTCACGTCCACCATCCCATATGAACGGCCGGCATAGAGGATCGGCCGCACAAACCGGAAACCGCGCCCGCCCTTGGCGAGCTTGGTCGAGGTGACGGTGGTTCCCCCCGATTTCTGAACCAAGGCCTCGCCGCGCGGCGTCTCGTAGATCTGTCCGATCTGGTTGAGGTCGCTGGCCCCGCGGATCAGCCCTTCGGCGTCGACCACGGTGATCTGGCCGATGTTGGGGTCCTCCGCCGCGGCGCGGACAAAGGCGCTGACCGGAGCCCAATCCCGTTGATCCGGCGGAAGGGTCGCGTTGTCCGCCGCCGTCAGGGCGGCGTTTGACGCCACAAATGAGGCGATCGCCGTGCCGGAGGACAGCGCCATGCGCTCCATGGCCTTGCCTTGGCCGTTCAGCACCAGGCCGACGCTGACCAGCAGCGCTGCAGCGGTGACGCCGGCCATCATCAGCGTCTGGCGCACCGGGAGTGGAAGGTAACCTTGGCGCGCCGGCGCCTCCTCAGCCTCGGCTTCCAGCGTCCGGGCTTCGCGCTTGAGAGCTTCAGCCAGTTGTCCGCCGTCCGCGAACCGACGCTCGGGCTTCTTGGCCAGCAGCTTGTCGATGATGAACTGCAGGCCGCGCGGGCAGTCAGGCGCCAGTTCGGCGATCGGCCGCGGATCCTGCTGGGTTATCTGCAGCGCCAGGGTCGCTGCGCTGGCCCCAACGAAGGCGCGCTGACCGGTGACCAGCTCATAGAGCAGAACTCCGGTCGAGAAGAGGTCCGATCGGCCGTCGATCTCACCGCCCAGGGCCTGCTCCGGGCTCATGTAGCGAGGCGTTCCGAGCACCTGACCGACCTGGGTCTTCAGGCTCTCGGCGTCGCTGTCGGCCTCTGCGACCCGGGCGATGCCGAAGTCCAGGATCTTGATGCTCCGCCCGTCGGCGGCCAGCATGATGTTGGAGGGCTTGATGTCGCGGTGGACCACGCCAACGCCGTGCGCATAGCGCAGCGCCTCGCCTAGCTGTGCGCCGATGGCCAGGACTTCGCCGACCGCTGCACGTCCGTTCTGGGCGATGACCTTGTCCAGCGGCTCGCCGTCGAGCAGTTCCATGGCGATGTACGGATAGCCGTCGACCTCGCCGACGTCGTAGATCGTCACAATATTCGGATGCGACAGGACGCCCGCCGCCTTGGCCTCGCGCAGGAACCGCACGGCATACTGCCGGTTCTGCCGGAACTCGGATTTCAGGACCTTGATGGCCAGGACCCGGTTGATGCTTGGATCATAGGCCCGGTAGACGTCGGCCATCGCGCCTTCGCCGATCCGCGCCTGGATCTCGTAGCGCCCAACAAGCTCGAGCATTAACCCGTCCCCCCGCTCCCCACGAGCCACCGGTCGAGCTTAAGCTCGTAGAGTTAAAGAGGAATTCCCGGGTTTGGTTACGGACGTCCCTGGACGCTGGCCTTGATCCGCTGGGCGCGTTCGAGGTCCTTCTGGATAGCGGGATTACCGGGATCGAGCGTCTGAGCCTGCTGCAGCAGCGCCACTGATTGGTGAATGGCCCCGCGATTCATCTGCTCAAGCGCCTGCCCCCTTAGCTGCGCGGCCCGGGCCGGATTGCGCACGGGCGCGGGCGGGGCGACCGCCTTGGCGGCGGCGGGCGCGACCTTGCGTGGGACGCCCGGGATCAGCAGCGTGCGGCCGACCTCCATCTGCGAAGGGTCGGCGATGCCGTTGTAACGGGCCAGCCCATAGAACATCAGGGAGTCGCCGAGCAGCCGGTCCGCCAGCACCGACATGCTTTCCCCTGCCCGAACCTTGTAGGGGTAGTTCTTCTCGCCCAGCAGGACCTTGGGATCCTTGTCGATCTGGTCCAGCAGCTTCCGCGCCGCCAGGTTCCCAGGCTGCTCGGCCAGCACGGCGGCGAGTTCGGCGCGGGCCTGGCCGCTCTGTCCAGTTCCCAGCAGCTCGACGGCCTTGCGCTGGCGGTCGCGCGCGCTCAGGCCGGGCGTCGCCGTGAACACCGGCGGCGCGGGTTCCGTCGCCTTGACCGGGCGGGCGGACGTGACTCCGGGGCCTTGATTGCCAGTCTGGGCGCAGGCCGCCAGGCTGAGCGCCAAGCTGGCCGCAGCCAGCGCCTTGATCCTCATCCCGCCACCCGTCGCTTCAGCTCGGCCCGTGCGCGACGCGCCGGCGATGCCAGCAGGGCGAGCCAGGCCGGATCGCGGGCGTTGGCCACGAAATCCTCGCCCGACATCGGCTTGCCGAAGAAATACCCCTGGAACATGTCGCATCCCATGGCGCGCAGAGCCTCGACCTCCCGCTGGGTCTCGGTCCCTTCGGCCAGCACCTTGATGCCAAGCCCGTTGGCCAGTTCGACCAGCGCCCGGCAGATCGCCTGGCTGTCGCGCCGCTCATCCACCTTGGTCACGAATTCCCGGTCGATCTTCAGCTTCGAGAACGGCAGGTTCTTCAGGTAGGACAGGCTGGAGTAGCCGGCTCCGAAATCGTCGATCGCGACGCTGACCCCGATCTGACGCAAGTCCTCCACCGTCTGGCGCGTGCGGGCGGCGTCTTCCATGGCCGCGGTCTCAGTCAGTTCAACCTCCAGCGCCGCGGGCGCCAGGCGGTGACGTTCCAGCGTCCGCACGATGGTGGTCTTCAACGCCGGATCGCGGAACTGCCGCGCCGACAGGTTCACCGCCATCTTCAATTCGGTCAGGCCTACGTCCTGCCAGGCGCGCGCCTGTCGGCAAGCAGTGTTCAGAACCCAGACGCCGACCTCGTCGATCAGGCCGGTTTGCTCCAGCAGTGGAATGAACTCGGCCGGCGACACCAGGCCCAGCTTCGGATGCCGCCAGCGAAGCAGCGCCTCCGCGCCCGCCAGCCTCCGCGTGCCCAGGTCGACCACGGGCTGATAGTGCAGCATGAACTGCTCGCGCTCGATCGCGTGGCGCAGATCTTTCTCCAGCGAGAACCGCTCCTTGGCCGCGTCCGAGGATTGCGCCGAGTAGAACGACAGCTTGCCGTTGGAGGCCTCGCCGGCCTTGGGCAGGGCAGCGAAGGCGCGGGTCAGCAGGGTGGCTGGATCATTCCCGTCGTGCGGGAAGATCGCCGCGCCGAGATCGACATCCGGGGACAGCTGCGCCTCGCCGAGTTCCTGGGCGAGCACATAACCGAGCGCCTGCAACTCCCCGGCGGCGACATGCGGAGCCGCGGCATGCTTGAACCAGATCGCGAAACAATCGCGGTCTACCTGGGCGATGAGATGGGTCTCGTTCACCGCTCCCGCCAGGCGGCGCGCAAAGGCGTTCAGGGCCTGATCGGCAGCGCCCTGGTCGAACGCCGCAAGGCGGTCGTAATCGGCGAACCGAGCCAGTCCCAGGACGATGGCCCGGTCTGTCGCGGCCACGTCGGCTTCCAACATGGCCAGGAACGGCTCGCGGGTCGGAAGACCGCTAACGGGATGGCGATTGGAGAGCCGGTGGCGCTGGACGTCCAAACGGCCGAGCAGCCCGGCGAGATCCGCCATCATCTGGCCGGCCTCGTCTGTGTGGTGAACGGGAAGGTTCAAAGCCTCATCCGCGCCCAGAGCGGCCGCTCGCAGGGTCCTTGCCGTCAACCGTATTGGACGAAGCAGGCCCGCTAGGCAGATGATCGCCGCCAGCGACCCCATCAGGCATGCCAGGATAGTCGCGGTCCGTGTCCAGCCCTCGCCCGGCGCCAACCAGCCCGCAAAGGGAAAGGCTGCGGCCACAACGGCCAAGCCCATCGCCTTGTCGCGGTAGCCAATCGCCGAGGCACGCGCCAAGGCGCTGTAGATCCAGAGCCTCTCCATGCCCGCTCGAACTGCCATCCCACTGAAAATGCGGGTGGAATATGACCTTGGTTCTTCTACCGCTTGGTGAAGTTTCGTCCTTAACAAGCCGTTAGCGAGCGCAGTCGCGGCGGGCTAGAAGCCGGCGCGGCGTGAGACTGTGGCTTGTTGAAGTCGGAAAGCTCCCCGCCCGGGGAGCTACTCCGCGGCCTCGGTCGCCTTGGCCTTGGGCGCTCGACGCACCTCGACCACCCGCACGCGTGCGCCGTCGAGCACCAGAGCCAGTTCGCCGCGCTTCAGGCGCAGTGCGTCCTCACCGAACGCCTCGCGCCGCCAGCCGGTCAGCGCCTGGGTCTTGGCGTTGTCGTCATTGGCGATCTGCTCGAGATCGGAGACCGTGGCGATCAGCTTGGACGCCACGCCGGCGTCCTCCGAGCGCGCCTTCAGCAGCACCTTGAGCAGCTCGACCACGGCGCCGGCGGCCGGCGACGGCTGATGCTTGGTCTTCTCGATCACCGGAGCATAGGCCTCGGGATCTTTCAGCGCCTCGCGCACGGCGGCCAGCAGGTCGGGCCCGAAACGCGACCCGGAGAAGCCCTTAGGCACGGAGCGCAGCCGGTCCAGGCCATCAGCGTCGGTCGGAGCCTGCGTGGCGATCTCGTCGATCGCGTCGTCCTTCAGGATCCGGCCGCGCGGTTGGTCACGCAATTGGGCCGTGCGCTCACGCCACGCCGCCACCGCCTTGAAGATCGCCAGGTACTTGGCCGTGTGCCGGCGCGGCCGCAGCCGCTTCCAGGCGTTTTCCGGGCTGACGTCGTACATGGCCGGATCGGTCAGACCCTGCATCTCGTCGACGACCCAGGCCAGGCGCCCTTCTTTTTCGAGCCGCGCCCGCAGCAGCGGAAACAGCTCGGCCAGGTGCGTCACATCGCCCACGGCGTAGGACAGCTGGGCGTCGGTCAGCGGCCGGCGCGCCCAGTCGGTGAAGCGCGACGACTTGTCGATCTCCACCTTGAGCATCTGCCGGACCAGGGCGTCATAGGCGATCTGCTCGCCGAACCCAGCCGCCATGCCCGCCACCTGAGTGTCGAACAACGGCGTCGGCATCGCATTGAGATTATTGAATATTTCAACGTCCTGGCGCGCGGCGTGGAAGACCTTTTCGATCTTCGGATCGCGCAGGATCGCCAGGAACGGTTCCAGGTCGATACCGTCCGCCAGGGGGTCTATAACCGCCTCGGCGGTGGGAGCTGCGGCCTGAATAAGGCAGAGCTTCGGCCAGTATGTGGTTTCGCGCATGAACTCCGTGTCCACAGCGACGAAGGGCTGGCCCTGGATCTTGTCGCAGAACGCCTGGAGTTCGGCGGTAGTTGTAATCGGCGTCATCAAGTAGCTATACGCTCGCGCAAGGCCGAGTCTGCAAGCGCCACATGCGCGCAGCGGCCAATTTCTTAATCGTCCTGGTACCTAAAGGCGTCACATGACCGACCGGCCCAACGGCCTCACCTACGCCCAGGCCGGCGTCGATATCGATGCCGGAAACGCCCTGATAGAGCGTATCAAGCCTTTGGCCAAGGCAACCCGTCGCGCGGGGGCCGATGCGTCCCTCGGCGGCTTCGGCGCGCTGTTCGACCTGAAAGCCGCCGGCTACGAGGATCCGCTGCTGGTCACCACGACCGACGGCGTAGGCACCAAGCTCAAGATCGCCATCGACACCGACCAGCACGACACGGTCGGCATCGATCTGGTGGCCATGTGCGTCAACGACCTGCTGGCCCAGGGCGCCGAGCCGCTGATGTTCCTGGACTACTTCGCCACCGGCAAGCTGGACGTCGAGGCCGCCGCCCGCGTGATCGCCGGCATCGCCGAGGGTTGCAGCCAGGCCGGCGCGGCCCTGGTCGGCGGCGAGACCGCCGAGATGCCAGGCATGTACTCCGAAGGCGACTACGATCTGGCCGGCTTCTGCGTCGGGGCGGTCGACCGCGGCGGCGTGCTGCCCCGCCTCGAGGCTCAGCAGCCCGGCGACGTGCTGATCGCGCTCGGATCCTCGGGCCCGCATTCCAACGGCTATTCGCTAGTGCGCCGTATCGTCGAGCGCTCGGGCCTCGCCTGGGACGCTCCGGCCCCGTTCGAGGAAGGCAAGACCCTGGCCCAGGCGCTGATGGCGCCCACCAGGATCTACATCAAGAGCGTGCTGCCGCAGATCAAGAAGGGCCGCATCAAGGGCTGCGCCCATATCACCGGCGGCGGCCTCATCGAGAACCCGCCCCGCGCCATCGCCGAGGGCCTGGTCGCCAAGTTCGACTGGGACGCCTGGGCCTTGCCCCCGGTCTTCCAATGGCTGGCTGAAGTCGGCGGCGTCGCCGATCACGAGATGCGCCGCACCTTCAACTGCGGCGTCGGCCTGGTGCTGATCGTCGATCCGCACGACCTGCCCGACGTCCTCGACGGACTGCTCCACGCCGGCGAAGAAGCCTTCGTCTGCGGCGAACTGGCCAAGGCCGAATAGGCTCACCCGTAGTTGCTCCCCCCTCTGGGGGAGGAACTCACTCGCCCTTAAACACGGCTGTCCGCTTCTGGTTGAACGCCGCGACGCCCTCGCGGCGGTCCTTGGTCTTGAACAGCCGGTTGTACTCGACCAGCTCGAGGGCCATGGCCTTGTCGAGTGGCAGGGCCGCCCCACCGCGGACCACCTTCTTCAGCGCCCTTACCGATAGCGGCGCCTTGCCAGCGATCACCCGCGCCCGCTCCAGGACCTGAGCCATCAGCTCGTCCGGCGGCGTCACGTGATTGACCAGTCCAAATTCCAGCGCCCGCGCGGCGTCGATCGGCAAACCCGACATCAACAGTTCCGCCGCCCGCCGCTCGCCCGCCGCGCGGACGATGTACTGCGTGCCTCCAAGGCCTGGAATGATCCCCAGCCCCACCTCCGGCAGGCCAAGCCGCGCCGACTGCGAGGCCCAGGCGAAGTCGCAGGCCAGCGCCATCTCGCAGCCGCCGCCCATCGCTGCGCCGTTCACCGCCGCGATGATCGGGAACGGACAGGCCAACTGCGCACGGATCATCGCCTCGAACATCACGTGCTGGTCCGACCACGCTTGGTCGGACATGCCGTCGCGCTCCTTCAGGTCCGCGCCGGCGCAGAAGAACCGCCCGGCGCCGGTCAGCACCGCCACCCGCACCGACGCGTCCTTGGCCATGGCCTTCCACAGCGCCAGCAGCTCTTCGCCCATGACAGTATTGAGCGCATTGGCGGCGTCCGGGCGGTTCAGGGTGACGACCCGAACGCCCTCCGACGGTTCGTTGATCTCGATCGTATCGCCCATCGTCCCCCTCACTTCCCGTCCGGCCCGGCCACCACGCCCGCATCGTGCAGCCTGGCGATCTCGCCGCCGCTCAGCCCCAGCACCTGCGCCAGCACCTCGTCGGTATGCTGGCCCAGCCGCGAAGCCGGACGCGCCGGCGCACGAGCCTCCTGCGGGATGCTGCCTGCGAACCCGGCGGCCGGATAGGTCCGCCCGCTCGGATGGCGCACGTCGCTGAAGACCGGATTGCCCTTGATCAGCCGAGGGTCTTCCGCCGCCGCGCCCATCCCCTGGTAGGGCCCCCAGCAGACCCCTTCCCTGTCGAAGGCCGGCTGGAGCTCCTCCAGCGTCTTGCGGGCGAACGCCGCCTCGAAGATCGGGAACAGCCGGCCGCGATGATCAAACCGCAGCCCTTCGTCGGCCGCAAAGCCGACCCCCAACTCGGTTTCCAGCGCCGACACCTCGGCGGCGATCTCCAGAACCTCGATCAGCCCCTTCCACTGCCGCGGGGTGATCGCCACCAGCATGATCCGCTGACCGCCCTTCAACATGAAGTCGCGGCCGAAGGCGCCGAACAGGTCGTTGCCCATCCGTGGCCGGTCCGGCCCCGCCAGGCTCTCGGCCAGATAGCCCAGATTGGCCATGGTCGAGCCGGCGATGTCCGACAGAGGAATGCGGATCTCCCGCCCCTTCCCGTCCCGCTGGCGCGCATGCAGCGCTGAGACCAGGGCGAAGGCGGCATAGGCCCCGGTCAGCAGGTCCCAGGCCGGCAGCACGTTGTTGACCGGGCGCAGCTCTTCCGGAAAGCCGTTCAGCATCGGCACCCCCACGGCACTGTTGACCGTGTAGTCGACCGCCGGGCCGCCATCGGCCCAGCCCATCACCCGGGCGCAGATCAGGTCCGGCCGCAACGCGCTCAGCTTCTCGTAGGAGAGAAAGCCCTCGACCGGGAAGTTGGTCACGAAGACCCCGCCTTCCTCGCCCGGCGCCGCCGCCAGCCGCGCGGCGAGCTCGCGCCCCTCCGGCCGCGACAGATCGATGGCGATCGACTTCTTGGATTTGTTCAGCCCCTCCCAATAGAGGCTGTCTCCGCCCGGCGTGAGCGGCCAACGCCGGAAATCCGGGCCCCCGCCGATATTGTCGAAGCGGATCACCTCGGCGCCCAGCTGCGCCAAATAGAGCCCGCAGGTCGGCCCGGCGACAAAGGCCGAACCCTCGACGACCCTCAGGCCCTTGAGAAGATCGTACATCTAGAAGCTCTTCGGCATGCCGAGCACATGCGTTCCCACATGGCTGAGGATCAGGTTCGTGGAGATCGGAGCGACCTGGTAGAGCCGCGTTTCGCGGAATTTCCGCTCGATGTCGTAGTCCTCGGCGAATCCGAAGCCGCCGTGGGTCTGGATCGCTGTATCCGCGGCGAACCAGGAGGCCTCGGACGCCAGCATCTTGGCCATGTTGGCCTCCGTCCCACACGGCTCGCCGGAGTCGAACATCGCCGCGGCCTTGTCGACCATCAGCGAAGCGGCGGTCACCTGCACGTGGGCCCGGGCGATCGGGAACTGCACGCCCTGGTTCTGGCCGATCGGCCGGCCGAACACCTCGCGCTCCTTGGCGTAGGCGCTGGCGCGATCCACGAAGAACTTGCCGTCGCCGATGCATTCCGACGCGATGAGGATCCGTTCGGCGTTCATGCCGTCGAGGATGTAGCGGAAGCCCTTGCCCTCCTCGCCGACCAGGTTTGCCACCGGCACCTTCAGTCCATCGAAAAACAGCTCGGTGGTCGCGTGGTTTAGCATGGTGCGCACCGGCCGGATGGTCAGGCCGTTCCCGACCGCTTCACGCAGGTCGACGATCAGCACGCTCATCCCGTCTGACGGCTTGGCCGCGTCCTCGCGCGCCGTGGTCCGACACAGCAGCACCATCAGGTCGGAGTGTTCGGCCCGGCTGATCCACAGCTTCTGGCCGCTGACAACATAGTGGTCGCCCTCTCGGCGCGCGAAGGTGGAGATGCGGGTGGTGTCCGTCCCGGCCGTCGGCTCGGTCACCCCGAACGCCTGCAGGCGCAGTTCGCCGCTGGCGATCTTCGGCAGGTAGGCCTGCTTCTGGGCCTCGCTCCCGTGTTTGAGGATGGTGCCCATGGTGTACATCTGGGCGTGGCAGGCCCCGCCGTTGCAGCCCGACCTATGGATCTCTTCCAGAACCGCCGTCGCTGCGGCCAGCCCAAGGCCTGAACCCCCATATTCTTCGGGGATGAGCACCGACAGGAAGCCGGCCTGCGTCAGCGCCTGCACGAACTCCGTGGGATACATCCGCTCGCGATCGCGTTCACGCCAGTACTCCCCTGGGAACTGGGCGCACAGCTTGCGGACCGCGTCTCGGATCTCAGGAAAGGTCTCGGCCACGGTGTTCTCCGGCGCGGTCGCTCCGCGCAAATCCTCAGCTAGCGAAAAGCCGGCGCGGGCGGAAGCCTTGCCGCCGCGGAAGCCCCGCTGGGCTTTCGGCTGACCATCTTACAGTCAAGCTCCAGTCTTCGCTGAAGCGAAACCTTGAACAGATTCAAATGCAAGCTTCGGCAAATTTGCGAATCATTAACCATACTATGGTGGAACTTGAGTGCGCTTTGGTTGTTCGAACGGGCATGGACCGTATGGACCGCAATGAACGCTTGCACCGGGAGGCCGTCAGCCTTTGGCGAGCCCTGAGCCCGGAACCCCCGCCCCGCGGACTGCGCGGCGCGAACCTGTTGGATGCAGCGCTGCACCTGAAATCCGCCGATCGCTATGATCGAATCCACTCGCCCCATCTGCGGGCGAGCCAGATCACCCGGCCGCGCTGAACCCAGGCATAAGAAAGCCCCGCCCAGGCTAGGACCTGGACGGGGCCATGATGCGGCTGGTCCGCTGGTGGACCGAGTGGGGCTCGTAGCCGCACTCCATCAACGCCCAGCGAGCTTTACCGTTCCAATGCTTAGCCGACGATTTGATCGTCGGTGAAGAACTGGGCGATTTCGATCTTCGCGTTGTCCTGGCTGTCGGAGCCGTGGACCGAGTTTTCGCCGACGTTCAGGGCGAACAGCTTGCGGATGGTGCCTTCGGCGGCCTGTTCCGGGTTCGTGGCGCCCATGACTTCGCGGTACTTGGCCACGGCGCCTTCGCCTTCCAGAACCTGCACGACCACCGGGGCCGAGGTCATGGTTTCGACCAGCTCGCCGTAGAACGGACGCTCGGCATGAACCTCGTAGAACTTCTTGGCCTGGGCCTCGGTCATCTGGATGCGGCGTTGCGCAACGATGCGCAGGCCGGCGTCTTCGATCACCGCATTGATCTTGCCGGTCAGGTTCCGCTTGGTCGCGTCCGGCTTGATGATCGAGAAGGTGCGTTCGGTCATGGTCTGTCTTTTTCTTGGGGAGGCGCGGGCGGCCCGCGCGGGTGGCGGGCTTATAGCCGCCCTCTGTGACAACGCCAAGCACGGCCCAGACAGCCGATTCGTCGCGCCGGCGCGCTGGTTCCCCGCAACCGCGTAGGCGCGGGCGCGTAGCCGCCCTAGAGCCGCATCCCATGCGAATCCTTCTCCTCCTCCTTGCCCTGCTGTGGGCCACCCCGGCCGGCTCGTAGACCGCCCGCTCCGCACGCGCCGCCGCCGCTTCAGAGCGCCATGTCCCGGCCGCCCCCTAATCTGTTGGAAGCCGGTCAGCTCGCGGCGTTGAGCGCTTAGGCGCCCTTCTCTGGCGGGCGCGCCTCTGCTAAGGCCCCGCGCTCGCCATGCTGCAGATCAATGACCTGACCTTCGACTCCTGGGGCCGCCGCTTCTTCGACCATGCGAGCGTTAGCGTTCCCGTGGGCGCAAAGGTGGGCCTCGTCGGCCGCAACGGCGTCGGCAAGTCGACCCTCTTCAAACTCATCCTCGACCAGCTGCATGCCGGCGACGGCGAGATCGGCTATCCCAAGCAAGCGCGGATCGCCTCCGTCGATCAGGAGCATCCGGCCACGCCGGTGCCGCTGATCGACACCGTTCTCGCCGCCGACGAAGAGCGCGCGGCGCTGCTCGACGAGCTGGAAACCGCCGATCCGGAGCGGATGGGCGACATCTATGGCCGCCTGTCGGAGATCGGCGCCGACCGCGCCCCCAGTCGTGCGGCCGAAATCCTCTCGGGCCTCGGCTTCTCGAACGCCGATCTGCTGCGCCCGATGGCCGAGTTCTCCGGCGGCTGGCGGATGCGTGTGGCCTTGGCGGCGGCGCTGTTCGCCGAACCCGATCTGCTGCTGCTCGACGAACCGACCAACTATCTCGACCTGGAAGGCGCGCTCTGGCTGGAAAGCCGGCTGAAGAAGTACCCCCACACCGCGGTGATCATCAGCCACGACCGCGAGATCTTGAACAACAGCTGCGACCACATCCTGCATCTGATCGACGGCAAGCTGACAATCTATGTGGGCGGCTACGACAGCTTCGAGCGCCAGCGTGAAGAGAAGGCCCGTCTGCAGGAAGCCACCAAGGCCAAGGTCGACGCGCAGCGCGCGCACCTGCAGTCCTTCGTCGACCGCTTCCGCGCCAAGGCCTCCAAGGCCACGCAGGCCCAGTCGCGCCTGAAGATGCTAGCCAAGCTGCCGCCGGTCTCCGCGGTGGCCATCGAGCACACCTCGCCATTCATCCTGCCCTCGCCCGAGCGCCCGCTGGCCCCGCCGCTGGTTCGACTCGAAGGCGTCTCGACCGGCTATGGCGACGCCCCGCCGATCCTCAAAGGCATGAACCTGCGCCTCGACCTCGACGACCGCATCGGTCTGCTGGGCGTCAACGGCGCGGGCAAGTCGACCTTCGCCAAGCTGGTGGCCGGCGCCCTGGAAGCCCAGACCGGTGAGCTCAAGCGCTCGGCGCGGCTGAAGGTCGGCTGGTTCCATCAGCACCAAATCGAGGCGCTAGACCCCGCCGACACGCCCCTCGACATCATTCGCCGCGCGATGCCGGAAGCCTCCGAGGCCGGCCGCCGATCCCGTCTGGCGCAGTACGGGCTGGGCCACGCAAAGGTCGAGACGACGGTCGCCAACCTCTCCGGCGGCGAGCGCGCGCGGCTGCTGCTGAACCTGGTGGCCGCCGAGAAGCCGCACCTGCTGATCCTCGACGAACCGACCAACCACCTCGACATCGACAGCCGCCGGGCGCTGCTGGACGCGCTGAACGACTATGAGGGCGCGGTGATCCTGATCACCCACGACCGGTCGCTGATGGAGCTTGTGGCCGACCGCCTGTGGCTGGCCACCGACGGCACGATCGCGCCCTTCGAGGGCGACATGGACGACTACGCGAAGTTCGTGATCGACCGGGCCAAGCAGGCCGGCAAGGCCCCGACCCAGGTCCGCGAGCCCGAGCCGGTCGAAGCCCCCAAGCCGCTGCCCGTCTCGAAGTCCAAGATGCCGACCGGCACGGCGCGTCGCCGCGCGGAGGCCGCAGAGGCCGCCCTGGCCCGCGCCAGTCAGGCCCTGGCCCGCATTGACGCGGCCCTGACCGATCCCAAGGTGTTCGCCCAGAACCCGGCCAAGGCCGCCGAGCTCGGCCACCAGCGCCAGGCCGCCCACGCCGCCCTCGAGGCCGCCGAGCTGGAATGGCTTGAGGCCAACGAGGCCTACGAAGCGGTCAGGGGCGAGGCCTAGGCCGCCAAGATCTCGGCCAGCGCTTCGAGCAGCCGGTCGATCTGGGCGTCGGTCCCGACGGTGATGCGCAGGTAGCCGGCGATGCGCTCGGCCCCGAAATGGCGCACCAGCACCGCCCGTTCGCGCAGCGCGGCCGCAAGCTGTGCGCCGTCACGGCCCGGCCGCCGGGCGAACACGAAGTTGGCGGCCGACGGCAGGACTTCGAAGCCGAGCTGCACCAGGCCGGCGGTCATGCGTTCCCGGCCCGCGATCACCGCCGCCAGGCTCTGCTGGAAGAACACCTCGTCCTCGACCGAGGCGATGGCCCCGGCCTGGGCCGGCCGGCCGAGCGGATAGGAGTTGAAGCTGTCCTTCACCCGAACCAGCGCCTCGATCAGCGCCGCATCGCCGATCGCATAGCCGACCCGCAGGCCGGCCAGCGCCCGCGACTTGGACATGGTGCGGACCACGAGCAGGTTCGGATGACTGGCCACCAGCGGGATGGCGCTCTCGCCGCCGAAGTCCACATAGGCTTCGTCGATCACCACTGGCTGGTCGGGGTGCTCGGCCAGCAGTTGGGCGATCTGCGCGCGTGACAGCGCCACCCCGGTCGGGGCGTTCGGATTGGCCAGGATGATGGCCCCTGCCGGGAGCCGGTAGTCGGTGATCGCGACGCCCATCTGCGCGTCCAGCGGCACGGTCTGGAACGCGATCCCGAACAGCCGGCAGTAGACGGGGTAGAAGCTGTAGGTGATGTCCGGGAACAGCAGCGGATCGTCATGCTTCAGCAGCGCGGCGAACGCGTGGGCCAGCACCTCGTCCGACCCGTTGCCGACAAACACCTGGTCGGGCCCCACGCCGTGATAGGCGGCCAGGGTCTGCCGCATCGCGCCGGCCTCGGGGTCGGGATAGAGCCGCAGGGTGTCGGCGGCCTCCGCCGCGATCGCCGCCATCGCCATGGGCGACGGGCCGAACGGGCTCTCATTGGTGTTGAGCTTGACCAGATCGGGGATCTTAGGCTGCTCGCCCGGCACATAGGGCTTCAGCTCGCGCACCAGGTCGCTCCAGAAGCGGCTCATCAGTCCTCCAGGTCGAAACGCTGGGGCCCTAGTGCACCGGCGCGAGCTTCTCGTCCATGCCCCCTTCCCGAGGATGGGCGCGCATCTCTATCCTCCCGACATGCCGACCGCCGAAGCGCCCCTGCCCCAACCTGGCCAACGCCGCCTGGCGCCGCGCATCCGCGCCCGGCTGCACGAGCTCTATTTCGGGTCCTCCCGGCGCTCGGTGCGCTTCCGGCTGTGGGTGATCGCCATCGATCTGGTGATGATCGCCTTCTTCATCGCCTCGCCGCTGCTGCGCGACACGCCGATCTTCCTGGTCGTCGACTACGCCATGGCCTTCATCCTGGCCGTCGACCTCGCGGCGCGGGCCTTCGCCAGCGACAATGTCTGGGACTGGCTGAAGCGGCCTGTGACCTGGATCGACATCTTCGTCCTGGTCACCCTGCTGTTCCCGCTGTGGCTGTTCAATCTCGCCTTCCTGCGGGTCCTGCGGCTGTGGACGCTGATCAATTCCGAGTTCTTCTGGAGCACCGTGGGTCGACGCTACGACGAGACCCGCTGGGAGGACGTGATCCGGGCGCTGGCGACCCTGGTCACCTTCATCTTCGTGATGACCGGGTTCGTCTATACGAGCTTCGCGCGCACCGAAGGCATCGACGGCTATATCGACGCGCTCTACTTCACCGTCACCACCCTGACGACCACCGGCTACGGCGACATCACCCTGCCGGGAACCTGGGGCCGGGTGATCGCCATCGTCACCATGCTGACCGGCATCACCCTGTTCGTGCGCCTCGCCCAGGCGCTGTTCCGGCCCTACAAGGTCCGCTTCACCTGCCCTACATGCGGTCTGCGCCGCCATGACGTGGACGCCGTCTACTGCAAGGCGTGCGGGGAACAGCTCAACATCCCCAACGAAGACGACTTCTAGCGAGGGCCGATGCCGGACGAAGCCCGCCTGATCTATCTGCTGCTGGCGGCCGCGGTGGTCGCGCCCGCGGCGCTCGCCGGCCTACGCCGGCTGCTGCGAAAGCGCGGCAAGTAACGGTCTAGCCGCACCTCACCTCTTTCACGATCCCGGTCTCGGCGTCGTAGAAGAAGTTCAGCCGTCGCTCGTTGAAGTCCATCGTCACCGGGCAGGTCGTGCAGGCGACGCGCTGCAGGCTTGGCTGCACGGGCACCGGGATTTCACTGCGCGGCCGGCCGACGAACTTCTGCGCGGCGGCGGCGCCGCACTTGTCCGGCTCCGGCGGCGGAGGAGGCGGCGGCGCGGGTGCGATGGGCGGCGGCGGGGGCGGCGGCGGATCACCGGCGCATCCAGCAAGGGCCATCACGGCCAGACCCAGCATCAGCTTCGTCTTCATGCCTGCTTCTCCCATCCCCGCTCCTGCTGTTTCCAGTAGGAGGCCGGGTGCCCTTTGCCCTTCAGGAGCTTCCACTGGCTGCGCGCAACCGCCAGCTGAGCCTCGTCGCGTCCGTCGAACACCACCAGGCAGCGGGCGTAGCCGGCAAGGTCGCCCGGATCAGCTCCATCGACAAGAAACAGAACGTCCGCCTGGTTGAGGTTGTCGAACCCCAGGGTCAGCAGGATCGGCTGGCGCGCGGCCTGCGGCTCGTCCGCCGTGCCGTGAGGCAGGAAGCTTTCCTCCCGATAGGCCCAGAGCCAGCCGTCGAGATGCTCGATGCGCTCGTTTTCGCGAGCGCGGATCAGCGCCTTCCAGCCGCGGGTCAAGGTGCGCTCCAGCAGCTCAGGCAGCACCTGATCGAGGCCCGAGCGCTCGAGATGATAGAACCAGACCTCGCAGGGCGCGTCGCTCAAGCAGCCACCTTCAGTCCCAGGAGCCGGGTCAGGGCCAGCATGGCGTTGGCCACCTCCGCCGGGTGCGTGGCCATGGCCAGGTGGTGCATGTCGCGGCGCAAGGTCGGCCAACCCAGCCGCCGCGCCTCGCCAGCCTCCCGTTCATAGGCCTTCGAGAGCCTCAGGAAGCCCCAGCCGACGTCGCTCGGCAAGTCCGTCTCCGGCGCAACCTCCTCGAACCAGGAAAGCGGGGTGGGCATGAGCTCGGCGGTGAAACGCTCGCGAACCGACCCCTCAGGCAGCAGGCTCTCCAGCGCGCCGGGCGGGAACCACTGATCCCAGGCCGGGATCATGCCGTCGGCGGCCTTGGCCTTCAGGCTGGCGACAAGGCCATCGCCCGCGGTCTCGAACCAGCAGCGGCCAGGATAGGGCGGGACCGCATCGACATAGAGCACGCCGCGCACCTGGCCCTTGGCCGCCGCCACGACGCTGGGCGCCAGGCCGCCCGCCGCCGAATGCACCGCCAGCACGAAGGGTCCGCCCTGGCTCAGCACCTGGGCGGCCACGGCGCGCGCCGCACTCTCATAGAGCGGCGCAGCCAGGGCTAGCATCGGCGGGATGACCGGCCGGGTGGCCTCGATCCCCCGCGCCGCCAACTCGGCCGCGACCGGGCCCCAGGCCGCCGGCCCGGTCAGCGGACTATGAAGCAGGATGAATCGCATGAGCCCCTTCTAGAGGGCCGCGCGCAGCCAGCGCCAGAACCTTCCCTCCCCCTCCCGCATCCAGTTTCCGAAGGCGTTCCAAATCGGCGAATTCCCAGTCGCGGGAACGCCCATGCCTTGACCGTCGTTGGATTGACGCAATCAGGGCTCAGCTTGACGACATGCGATTCAAGGCACCCGGCATCCTGGCCTGTCCGCTCGCCCTCGTGGCGACCGCGGCCCTGGCCGTGCCGCCGATCGAGGCGGCGTTCGGAAATACGGTGGTCACGACCTTTCCCAACGGCCAGACCCAGCAACTCTGGCTGGCGCAGGGCGGCGCCTATACGGCCAAGGGCCGGCGAGGACAGGATTCCAGTGGGCGCTGGCGCCTCAAGGGCGAGGAGGTCTGCTTGCAGCAACTTAAGCCGTTCCCGGCGCCGATCGTCTATTGCACTCCGGTCCCGCAGGACGCGGCCACCGCCACCTGGACGTCAAAGGCGGTGAACGGCCAACCCATCACGCTGAAGATGGTGCCGGGCAAGGCGCCCTAGCGGCCGTGCTGACGATGGCCGGGCTCAACAGCCCGGCCATGCCGATCTCACTGAACCGGGAAACCGGTCAGCCTTCGTACTTGTCCTGAACCATGCGGTTCAGCAGTCGCACGCCGTAGCCGGTCGCGCCGTCCGGGATGGTCGGGACGCTCGAGGGCTTCTTCCAGGCGGTGGAGGCGATATCCAGATGCGCCCAGGGCACGTTGTTGACGAAACGCTGGATGAACAGCGCCGCGGTGATCGAACCGCCAGGACGGCCGCCGGTGTTCTTCATGTCGGCGATCATCGAGTCGATGTTCTTGTCGTACTGGGCCGGCAGCGGCATGCGCCACAGCGGCTCGCCCTCGACGCCCGAGGCCGCCAGCAGGTTGCCCGACAGTTCGTCGTTGTTGGAGAACAGGCCGGCGTAGTCGTTGCCGAGGCTGATGATGATCGCGCCGGTCAGCGTGGCCAGATCGACCATGAACTTCGGCTTGAAGCGGTCCTGGCAGTACCAGACCGCGTCGGCCAGCACGAGACGGCCCTCGGCGTCGGTGTTGATGATCTCGATGGTCTGGCCCGACATCGAAGTCACGACGTCCCCCGGACGCTGGGCATTGCCGTCGGGCATGTTCTCAACCAGGCCGAGGATGCCGATGGCGTTGACCTTGGCCTTGCGGCCGGCAAGCACGTGCATGAGGCCGGCCACGGCGGCGGCGCCGCCCATGTCCCACTTCATGTCTTCCATGCCGTCGGCTGGCTTGATCGAGATGCCGCCGGTGTCGAAGCAGACGCCCTTGCCGATGAAGGCCACCGGCTGGGCGGTCTTGTCGGCCGCGCCGTACCACTTGATCACCGCCATCTGGCTCTCGCGGACGCTGCCCTGCCCGACGCCCAGCAGCGAACCCATGCCGAGCTTGGCCATCTCGGCCTCGCCGAGGATCTCGACCTCCAGGCCGAGGGTCTCCAGAGCCTTCACGCGCGCCGCGAATTCGGCCGGATAGAGCACGTTCGGCGGCTCGGACACCAGGTCGCGCGAGAACGCCACGGCGTCGGCCAGCGCGGCCAGCGGCGCGAAGTCGACCAGCGCCTTGTCGGCGTCCGCGGCGACGATCTGCGCCTTCACGACCGAGGGCTTCTTCTCCGCCGGCTCCTTGGTCCGGTAACGGTCGAAGCGGTAGGAGGCCAGGCGCACGCCCAGCGCCGCTCGCGGAGCGGACCCGCCGGTCGGCAGCACCACCCGCAGGGTGGTCAGGCCCGAGTTCTTCACCGCACCATAGGCGCTGGCGGCCACATGCTCGGCGGCCAACTCGTCGAAGGCTTCCTTCTTGCCGCCGCCGACCAGCAGCACCCGGGCCGCATCGCCGGCCACGCCCAGCACGTCCAGGACCTGCCCCTTGCCGCCGGTGAAGCGCTGAGCGCCCGCCGCACGGCCCAGGACGCCGCCCGAGGCCTTGTCCAGTTCGCCCGCGGCGCCGCCCAGGACCTCGCCCTCGAAGACCACGAGGGCCAGGGCGCTCTTCTCGCCAATCGCGGCGCCCGCCGCGACGAACTCGATCTGCATCAGTGTCGAACTCCAGACATAGAATTGGGGCCGCGCCCTCCGATACAACAAGCTTGGCCGTTCTTGCGGCGGTTGTGTGACGCGGCGACGCATGATTTAGAGCAGGTTCACGTTCGGGGCGCGCAAAATCCCCTGGCCGAACCCACATTTCTTCAATGCCGCTGATCGACCGCTATCTGCTCCGCCAGCTTCTGGGACCGACCGTGCTGGCCACGGCGGCGCTGACGGCTGTCGCGTTGCTCTCGCAGAGCCTCTCGGCGCTCGACATCATCGTCAGCCAGCGCCAAAGCGCGCTGGTGTTCGTCAAGGTCACGCTGCTGGCCATGCCGCAGTTGCTGAATATGGTGCTACCGATCGCGGTGTTCGTGGCCGCGCTGGTCTCCCTGAACCGCCTGCACACCGAGCAGGAGATCGTCGTTTGCTACGCCGGCGGCATGAGCCGTTGGCGGGTGATCGCCCCTGCCCTGCGCCTGGCTTCGATGATCGCCATCCTGGCCCTGGTGATGAATCTCTGGATCCAGCCGCTGGCCGCCCGCGAGATGCGCGAGACGCTGTACAGCGTCCGCACCGACCTGGCCTCGACGCTGATCCGCGAGGGCGAGTTCACCAATCCGGCGCCGGGCCTGACCGTATACGCCCAGAGCGTGGACGCCACGGGGCTGATCCACAACCTGTTCATCCACCAGGAAAAGGAAGGCGGCGCCGCCACCACCTACACCGCCGATCAGGGCCGACTGGAAAAGCGCAACGGCAAGCCGGTCCTGGCCATGCATCGCGGCTCCATGCAGGAGTTCAGCGAAGCTGGCGTGCTCAACTACCTGACCTTCGACGACTATCCCTACGATCTGTCGCCATTCATGCGGAGTGACGAGCTGATCCATTTCAAGCCGTCGGACCGCTATCTGCGCGAGCTGCTGTTCCCAGACCTGGCGCAGGACTGGGAGAAGCGCAACCGGCTCAAGCTGCTGGCCGAAGGCCACAACCGCATCGCCAGCCCGCTGTACAACATCGCCCTGATGGCCATGGCGCTGTCGGGGATCATCGGCGGCGGCTTCTCGCGCATGGGCTATGGCCGGCGCATCGCTATTGTCAGCGCCGCGGCGGTGGCCTTCCGCATCCTCGGCTTCATCGTGCAGGCGGCGTCCGAGGAGGCCGCGTGGCTCAACGTCCTGCAGTACGCCGTGCCGGTGGTCGGCGCCTATGCCGCCTTGCGCGGGGTGTTCCGGCAGAAGGTCACCCGCTTCATCGACATGCGCCTCAAGCCACACCGGATCAGCCGCCGCGGCGAGGCTGCGGCATGATCGGGACCGGAAAGCTCGAACGCTATGTGATGGGCCGCACCCTGGCCGGGGTCGGCGCAGCGCTTTCGGTGATCGCCGCGGTGATCATCCTGGTCTCCTTCGTCAACCTCTCGCGCGAAGTGGCGGTGCGCGCCGACGTGGGCGTGACCCAGCTGTTCGGCCTGACCCTCTTGCAGACCCCGGCCATCGTGCTGCTGCTGCTGCCGTTCGTCTTCCTGTTCGGCGGCATCGCCGCCTTTGTCGGGCTCAACCGTCGCTCCGAGCTGGTCGCCATGCGCGCCGCCGGGATTTCGGCCTGGCGCTTCATCCTGCCCTCGGCTGGCGCCGCCTTCCTGATCGGCGTGGCCGTGGTCCTGGTCTTCAACCCGCTCGCCGCCGCCTTCAGCGCCCGCTACGAATCCAGTCGCGCCAGCCTGATGGAGAACTACCTGACGGACGCTCCCAAGGAGGTCTGGCTGCGTCAGGGCGACGACCGCACCCAGATGGTGATCCACGCCAAGCAGCGCGACACCGCCCAGGGCCGCGTGCGGCTGAAGGCCGTGTCGCTGTTCGTCTATCAGAAGAACCAGGAGGGCCGGCCGGAGTTCAAGCGCCGGCTGGAGGCCGCCGAGGCCCAGCTCTATCCCGGCTACTGGAAACTGACCGACGTGCGCGAGGCCAGCGCGGGCGAGAGTTCCGTGCGCTCGGATTCGCTGTCGATCCGCTCCACCTTGGATGCGGAATCGGCGATGGAGCGGTTCGCTGCGCCGGAGTCGGTGGCGTTCTGGCGACTGCCGACGGCGATCCGGCTGACCGAACAGGCCGGCTTCTCGGCCAACGGCTACCGGCTGCGGTTCCACCAGTTGCTGGCCACCCCGGTGCTGTTTGCGGCCATGTCGATCCTGGCCGCGGCCTTCTCGCTGCGGCTGGCTCGACTGGGCGGTCTGGCTGGCCTGGCCGGCGCTGGCGTGGGCCTCGGTTTCGTCGTCTTCTTCTTCAACGAGTTTTCCGGGGCGTTGGCCAACGCGGACATCATTCCGCTGGTGGCGGCGGCCTGGGCGCCGCCGGTCGTAGCCCTGCTGTCGGGGCTTGCACTGCTCTGCTACACCGAAGACGGTTGAATCGCCGGGGCTACCGGCTATCAAACCGTCTCGAACCGCGACGAGGGGAGTTCATGAGTCTCGGCAGGCGTTCAGCCTACCCCAAGCGCGGCCTGCTCGCAGGCGTGGCGCTCATGGTGCTCTGCGGCGCGGCGCAGGCGCAGGAGGCCGCACGTCCGGCCGCCGCCGCGCCGTCGCCGGACGGGCTTGCGCCCGGTCAGCTCTACATGGAAGCCGACCTCGTCATCCGCGATGACAAGAACAAGGTCACGACCGCCAAGGGCGATATCGAGGTCCGCTACCAGGGGCGCACGCTGCGCGCCGACCAGCTGGTCTATGACGAGGCCAAGGGCGTCATGCGGGCGACCGGCAATACCTCGATCATCAATGCCGACGGGAGCGTCGAGTTCGCCGACGAGATCGTGCTGGACGACCAGATGAAGGCTGGTGTCGCCACCGGCTTCTCGGCCCGCATGCCGCAGAACATCAAGCTCGCCTCGGCGACGGCGGTGCACCGCTCGGCCACGATCAACGAGCTCAACCGGGCGATCTACACCCCTTGCGACATCTGCACCCCGGACGGTTCGGCGCCCAAGACCCCGACCTGGTCGATCAAGGCCGACAAGGTGGTGCAGGATAAAGCCAACCAGATCATCTACTACCGCAACGCGGTGGTCAGGATCATGGGCGTGCCGCTGATCTACCTGCCGGTGTTCTGGCACCCTGACCCCCAGGCGACGCGCAAGTCGGGCTTCCTGCCGCCCGACATCTCAGCCTCGGACCGGCGCGGCCTGAGCTACGAGCAGCCCTATCTGCTGGTCATCTCGCCACATTCAGATTTGACGCTAAGTCCTCAAATCAACACGAAAGTTAACCCGTTCCTTAACGGACAATTCCGCAAGCGCTTCTACTCCGGCGCCATCGACGCGCGCTTCGGCTACACCTACGACCAGGACTTCGACGGAAACGGCGACCGGTTCGGCGAGGAGACCTCGCGCAGCTATATCCTCGCGGCCGGCGGGTTCGCGATCAACGACTACTGGCGCTGGGGCTTCACGGCCGAGCGGACCTCCGACGACCTGCTGTTCGACAAGTACGAAGTGGGCAGTGTCTACGAGAACCGCGGCCCCTACGTCGCCGACGACCGGCGCCTGATCAGCCAGATCTACACAACCCGCCAGGATCGCCGCTCCTACTTCTCGGCCGCGGCGTTCACGATCCAGGGCCTGCGGCCGGAAGACAACGAGCGCACCTTCCCCGTCGTCGCCCCGCTGATCGAGACCCGCTGGGAAGCCGATCCCGAGGTCCTGGGCGGGCGCCTGCGCCTGAAGGCCAGCGCGGTCGCCCTCACCCGCGACCAGTCACCCGACAATCTGGCGCAACGGCTGGACGGCCTCGATAGCCGCCGAGCCACGGGGGAGGTCGATTGGCGGACCAACATCACTGCGGGCGGCCTGCGGATTTCGCCCTACGTCCAGGCCCGGCTCGACGCCTACTCGATCGACGACAATCTGGTCGGGGTGCTGAGCAATGGCTCGCGCTCGGAGACCCAGACCCGCGCCCTTGGGGTCGCCGGCGCTGACTTCAGCTACCCTTTATTCCGTAAATTCAAGAGCGTAACGGCGATTATTGAACCTGTCGTCCAGCTGGCGCTGTCTCCGGAACTCGACCAGATCGAGCTGGGCACGGTGCTGGGCGAGGCGATCTACCTCAACGAGGACTCGCTGACGTTCGAGTTTGACGAGACCAATCTGTTCCGGCCCAACAAATTCCCCGGCTACGACCTCTACGAGGACGGGCTGCGGGCCAATGTCGGCCTGCGCGGGTCGCTGCTCTGGGACGATGGACGCCGCGGCACGCTGCTGGTCGGCCGCTCCTTCCGGGACGAGCCCAACGACGCCTTCGGCCCTGCGAGCGGCCTCCGGGACGAGGCCTCGGACTGGATCGTGTCGGTCACCGCCGAGCCGCTGCCCGGGCTCTCGTTCTTCGGACGCGCGCGCCTGGACTCCGACGACTTCGAGGTGGCCCGCGCCGAAACCGGGGCCAACGTCTCGTCCCGCTGGGGCTACGGGTACGTCCGCTACCTGCGCGACCGCGCCAATCCCAACGCCCTCGACACCCGCGGCCGGGTCGAGAACCTCGACCTGGGCGGCGAGGTCTATGTGACCAAGAACTGGGGCCTGTCGCTCTACGGCAACCGGGACCTCGTGCAGGACGGCTGGGTCATCCGGGATGTCGGCGTGGTCTATCGCGACGAGTGCACCCGGCTCGACTTCATCTATCGCCGCGAGGACACGGTGGTGGGCCGCCTGGGACCTTCCGAGTCCTTCTCCGTCCGCCTAACCCTCGCCACATTGGGCGAACCGATATATGCCAACTGACAACTGCGGCCGCCCCGGGGCGCCGCCTGCTACGGCCACGCTAAGGAAGACCTCATCCATGATCCGCGCGCGTAAAGTCACGGGCCTCGCGGCGCGCGGCGTCGCCTTGGCAGCAGCCTTGTCCGCAGCGGCCGCGCCGCCCTACGCCTTCGCGCAGACCGCGCCCGCGCCCGCTGCTCCAGCCGCCCCCGCCGCGCCGCAAGGCCTGAGCGAAGGCGTCGCCGCCGTGGTCAACGACGACATCATTTCGACCTACGACCTGGGCCAGCGGATGCGTCTGCTGATCGCCACCTCCGGCATCCAGCCGACCCAGCAGAACATCGCCCAGTTCCAGCGCGAGGCGCTGGTTTCCCTGGTCGACGAGCGCTTGCAGATGCAGGAGCTGCGCCGCCAGGAGAAGGAGCAGAAGTTCTCGATCGTGGCGTCCGAGGAGGAGGTCAACGAAGAGCTGACCGACATGGCGCGCAACAACAACATGTCGCTCGAACAGTTCGAAGCCTCGCTCGCCGCCCAGGGCATCAGCGTCGGCACCCTGAAGGAACAGGTCCGCGCGCAGCTCAGCTGGCAGCGCTGGATCCGCGGCCGCTACGGCCAGCGCCTGCGCATCGGCGAAGACCAGGTGAAGGCCGTGCAGCAGCGCATGGAAGCCGCCGCCGCCAAGCCGCAATACCAGATCAGCGAAGTCTTCCTCGACGCCAACCGCGTCGGCGGCATGGAAACCGCCATGACCGGCGCCACGCAGCTCATCAACCAGATGCAGCAGGGCGCGCCCTTCCCGTCCGTCGCCCGGCAGTTCTCGGCCTCCGCGACGGCGGCCAGCGGCGGCGACGCCGGGTGGATCACCGCCGGCGAAATGGCGCCTGAGATCGACGCTGCTCTCGACCAGATGCGTCCGGGCCAGCTGTCGCGCCCGATTCCGGTCCGCGACGGCGTCTACATCATCTTCCTGCGCGACAAGCGTTCGGGCGCCGAAGCCTCGGTGGTCAGCCTCAAACAAGCCGCCGTCGCCCTGCCGCAGTCGGCCACTGAAGGCCAGATCGCCGCCGCCACGGCCACGCTGGACACCCTGCGCGGCCAGGTCACGGGCTGCGGCGACATCGAAGCCAAGGCCGGGAAGGTCAACGGCGTGGTCGCCGGCGACCTGGGCGAAACCGACATCAAGGACCTGGCGCCGTCGTTCCGCACGGCCATCGAGGGCCTCAAACCCGGCCAGGTCTCCGCGCCGATCCGCACCAACGCCGGCATGCACATCCTGGCCGTCTGCGCCAAGCGCACCGGCGGCGCCGAGAGCATGACCGCCGAGCAGATCGAAAGCCGGCTGTTCGGCCAGCAACTCAGCATGATCGCCCGTCGCTACATGCGCGACCTCCGGACTTCGGCCACGATCGAGACGCGGTGACGCCACCTCTTGCCCTGACGCTCGGCGATCCCGCCGGGATCGGTCCTGAGATCATCTTCAAGGCCTGGAGCCGACTGCGCAACGAGGGGCCCGCCTTCGTCGTCGTCGGCGACTTCCAGTCCCTGGCCTCGGTGTCGGGGTCGGGCATGCATCTGGTCCGCCGCGTAACCGCGCCCAAGCAGGCCGTTGAGGTCTTCCCGGAGGCGCTGCCCGTCCTCGACGTGCCGCTGCGCAGTCCGGTGATCGCCGGCCAGCCCTCATCGGCGGCCGCGCCGGCCATCATCCGCTGGATCGAGACTGGGGCGGGCCTGGCCCTGTCCGGTGCGGTCAGCGGCCTGGTCACCGCCCCGATCGCCAAGGCCCCGCTCTACGAGGCCGGCTTCCAGTTTCCCGGTCACACCGAGTTCCTGGGCGAACTCACCGCCGCCGCCAACTATCTGGGCGCCCGCGGGCCGATCATGATGCTGGCGGTCGAGGGCCTGCGCACCACCCTGGTCACCGTCCACGAACCGCTGGCCAAGGTCGGCGCGCTGCTTTCGATTGATAAGATCGTCAACGCCGCCCTGGTCACTGACCAGTCCCTGCGCCGTGACTTCGGCATCGCCGCCCCGCGCCTGGCGGTGGCCGGCTTCAATCCCCACGCGGGAGAAGATGGAACCATCGGCCGCGAAGAGGCTGAGGTCATCGGCCCGGCCGTGGCGGCTCTGCGCGCTCAGGGCGTCGATGCGACAGGCCCGACGCCGGCCGACAGCCTGTTCCATCCGGCCGCCCGCGAAAAGTTCGACGCGGCAGTCTGCATGTACCACGACCAGGCCCTGATCCCGGTGAAGATGCTGGATTTCTGGGGCGGGGTGAACCTCACCCTCGGCCTGCCGATCGTCCGCACCTCACCCGACCACGGGACCGCCTTCGATATCGCCGGCCGCGGCCTGGCCCGCCCCGACAGCCTCATCGCCGCCATTCGCATGGCGGCGACGATCGCTGAGCGGCGGGCCGGCTGACTGCGGCCTAGGCCGTGGCCAGCGCTTCACGGCGGCGGCGCATGGCCCCGCCAACCAGGCCGAAGCCCGCGATCATCAGGGCCCAGCTCGCCGGCTCCGGCACCGCGCTCGGCAGCGCCCGAGTGTCGAAGGTGATGTTGTCCACCGCCACATCCGCCGACGGCTTCCAGCGCATGATCACCGCGCCCAGGTAGTTGTCGTCGAAGGCCGCCGTGCCATGGCCGGCCGGCGTGCGGTAGCCGATCGCGCCGAGCAGGTCGCCGTCGCGCGAGTACAGCTCGAAGGTGGCCCGGGTGCGCGCGGCCAGGCCGGCGAAGTCGAAGCTCCGCAGCGACAGTTCGAAGCCGTTCGCGGCCTCGAACATGATCTCTGCATAGGCGTCCTCACCGTCCGCCCCGAACACGGCGCCGTCCAGGTCGCCGTAGCCGGCCGAGGCGAAGTTCAGTCCATCCAGGGTATCGCCGGTGGTCCCGTCCACGGTGCGATAGGAGATGTTGACCGTGGCGTCGTCGCCAAAGCCCTGCCCGATCGTGCAGAAGGCCGCTCCGCCGCAAGCGCCGGTGAAGTCGAGGACCCGGGTCGCCGCTTGGGCGGGCGCCGAGAGGGTGAGCGCAGCGGCCAAGCCGACCGCAGCGCTCGCAAACATCTTAAGTTTCATGACTAAATTCCCGATTCAATTGAGATTTGGCTCACCAGTCGAAGTCGGTGATCTTGACCGCCGTGCTCTGGATGACGATCTGCCCGTCGTCGAACTGGCCATCGCCGTCCACGTCGAAGTCGACGCGGGTCGCGCCGCCGCTCACGGTCAGCTTTAGGCCGTAGATTTCGAGCCCGAGCACGTCGACGACGTCCCCGGCCTGCCAGTCGGAGATCCGGTCGCCGTCCAACGAGGTGAAGACGAAGCGGTCCTTGCCGGCCCCACCCTCGAGTACGTCCGTCCCGGCGCCGCCGTTGATGGTGTCGGCGCCCTCACCGCCCGAAAGCGTATCAGCGCCGCCGTTGCCCTTGAGCACGTCGTTGAGGGCGCCGCCGAGCACGTAGTCACTGCCCGCGCCGCCGGTGAACTCGACGCGCTCGAAGCCGGAAACCTGCACGCCGCCGGCGTCGGTCGGGCCCTTCAGGTTCTGCGAGAGCCAGAAGGTGACCCCAGACTGCGCGCCGCTGAAGTCGAGGACGCCGGTGTCCGTCCCCTCGCCACCGGCGAGGGAGACATCGCCGAGGCCGCCGACAATACGGTCGTCGCCCATCCCGCCGATCAGTTGGTCGGCGCCGGCCTGGCCTTCGATCGTGTCATGGCCGCTGCCGCCATCGATGGTGTCAGCGCCGCCGCCCGCCAGGATCTTGTCGTTGCCGTCGAGGCCACGAACCCGCTCGGTCGCGTCGGTGAACGTCCGGGTGTCATTGCCATTGGTCAGGCTGATCCAGTCGTCGCCGTTCTCCTGGCCGGTGATCGTCACAGTGACCGTCGAGGTGCTAGTCGCCCCAGTCTTGTCGCGAACCGTGTAGGTGAAGGTGTCGGTCGCCGTTTCGCCGGGCTTCAGGTCGTCGAAGACGTCGGTGTCGGCGGCGTAGGTCAGCTTCTTGGCCGCGCTGTCGTAGACCACAGACCCCTTCGTGCCGGTCAGTCCGACCGACATGATGCCGAGGGCGTCGCCGTCGGCGTCGGTGTCGTTGGAGAGCAGCAGGTCGTAGAGATTGCCGGTGGTCGCATCCTCGTCCACCGTCACAGCGTCCGGCCTCGCGGTCGGGGCGGTGTTCGCCAGGTCGCCGCGGTCGCGCTCGACGTCGGTGAACTTCAGCCGCTCGATGTTGCGGAGGATATCGACGCCCTCGCCGTCGCCGTTGGTCCGCAGGTCGGTGACCTGCAGGTCGCCGTTCTCGAGGGTGACGAACTTGTAGTCGGAGAACTTGCCGCTGAATTTCGCGACGTCGCGCTCCTCGCCGAACGAACCGGCGCCGCCGTCGATGAAATCATTACCCAAGTGGCCGCTGATGGTGTCGTTGCCGTATCCACCGCTCAGCGTGTCGTTGAAGCGGGAGCCGAACATCTCATTGTCCAGCGAATTCCCGCCCAGTTGGACCGCCTCGAACATCGAGCGAGCGCTGATGTCCTCGATGTTCTCGCCGAGCTGATAGGCCGCGCCGTTGAACCTGACCCCGTAGTTGAGCTCGATCTTGTCGCGGCCCCCGGCCAGTTCTTCGACGACCGTGAAGTCGGCGCGGAACACGGTGTAGAGGTCGTCGCCGGCCCCGCCCTCGAGGTGCAGGTGGCCGATCTTGTTTGAGGAGTTGGTGTCTTCGATGTAGTCGTCCCCGGCCCCGCCATAGACGGTGTCGCTGCCGTTGGCGACAAAGATACGGTCGGCGCCGTCGCCGCCGTCGAAGACGTCGTTATCGACGGTGGGGGCCATGCCGTCCAAGACGGTGGACTCCAGGAGCTCGTCGTCGCCCTGGCCGCCGACCATGGTGTCATTGCCAGCGCCGCCATAGAGGATGTCTCTATTGGCCCCGCCGTCCATGTAATCCGCGCCGTCGACCCCGCGCAGGACGTCAGCACCTTCGCCGCCTGAGAGGGAGTCGTTTCCGGAGTCGCCGACGAGACTGTCCACGCCGCCGTACCCGAAGATCGTGTCGTTGCCCGCGGCGCCGAAAATCTCGTCATCCGCCGTCTGCGAGCTCATGGTGCCCTCGCCGCGCCCATGGAACTCGTCGTCGTGCGTCGAGAGCTGGACCTTGTGGAGGTTGATCAGGACGTCGTTCTTGGCGTCGCCGGACCAGGTGCTGGAATCCAGCCGCCGGTCCATCTGAATGCCCTCGTCGGAGTCGATATAACTGGCGGTGGCATAGGAGCGGTCGCCCCCCGTTGAAGTGCCGACAATGCGGTCAGCGCCCGCGCCGCCGATCAGGACGCCGCCGGTGTAGCCGCCCTGGAGGGTGTCGTTGCCTTCACCCCCGGCCAAGGTGTCGTCGTTGTAGTTCGCGCCCTGACCATTGAGCAGGTCGCCGCCCTCCCCGCCGTCGAGGAAGTCGATTCCCAGGCCGCCATCCAGAGTGTCCGCGCTCGCGCCGCCGAACAACGAGTCCGCGCCGGCGCCGCCATCCAGGCTGTCACTGCCCCCGTCGCCATACAGCAGGTCGGCAGACGTGTCGGCGCCGCCGAACAAGGTGTCCGCCCCCTCGCCGCCGTACAGCTTGTCACGGCCGTCCTCGCCGTAGAGCAGGTCGTTGTCCGCGCCGCCGTCGAGGGTGTCGTCGCCCGTGCCGCCGAGTAGAGTGTCCGTGCCGTCCAGCCCCTTCAGTTCGTCGTTGCCGGCGCGCCCGTCGAGACGGTTGCCGAAGTCCGATCCTTCGACGGTGTCGCGCAGCGAGCTGCCGATGAAATGCTCGAACGACTCGATCTTCAGTGCGCCCGCGGGACGATAGCCCCACGTCGTCGGAATGCCCGGCCCCGGAGATTCCGAGACTACATAGGCTTCGTGGTAATAGGCCTGCGCGCTGGTGTCGTGCAGCTTGACCATTAGCCCCCAAGCCTCGGGCACGCCGACCAGGCTTGTGATCGACTCAAAGCTCAGGGTGTCTTCGCCCTCTCCGCCCGACACGACGTCGTCACCGCCCGCCCGCAGGCCCACGGTGTCATTGCCATCACCCGCGCTGATGAAGTCCTGCAGGATGCTGGCGGTGATGTGGTTGTTGGCGGCGCCGGCATAGACGTGCCCTCCGCCCATCAGGCCAAGATCCAGGCGCTCGACCGAATACAGGCGAATGTCTGCGGTGGTATGTACGTCGGCCCACTCGTCCATCGCGACGACGAACCTTTGGACGCCGCTGACACCGTCGAGGTAGCCGTCAAGGGTCAGGGTATCGAACCCAGCCCCGCCGTCGAAGAACAGGGCCGGCCGGTTCTCGGAGCGGTAGGCCAGGATGGCGTCATCGTCGCCTTGCCCACCGATGACCCGGTCGCCGGTCCCCGCGGTGATGTCATCGTCGCCAGCCCCGGCGTCAATGAGGTCAAACTCGTTGTCGAGGTGGAAACGATCGCCGAAGGTCTCGGCGTAGATGGTGTCGTTGCCGTCCAGGCCCTGGATCGTATCCTGGCCCTTGCCGCCGCTGATCTGATCGGCCACGTCCGAGCCGACGAGAATTTCCCAACTGTCCGTTCCGTTGATCACGGCCATGGCGCAGTCCTTCCAATTGCTGACTTTTCAGCGGTGAGGGCTACGAAACACGGGGTTTCCCGGCTTGGTCGGTGCGACGAACGAAAGGAAAAAGGCGATCATATTTTCGTCGCCGACCAAGGTGGTTCCGGAATGGGACGGACTTCCCCTGGAGCGTGTGCAGCGGGCTTGCCTGCTCCCTCATCCCGTGTCCTCTTGCCGCTCCAGTTCCGGGGGAGTCCGCCAATGCTGAATCGTCGCCACCTGCTCGCCGCCTCCGCCAGCGCGGTGAGTCTGGGCCTCGTCACGCGGGCGCAGGCGAGCACGCCGCCGCAGGCTCTAAAGCTCTATGACCACATCTTCGAAGGCATGCTGGTCGCCGACCCGCTCAACGCCTCAGGCCTCGGCCTCGACAAGGGACCGCGCGCCGCGCTGAAGTCGCGCATTGGGAATCGCTCTCAGGCCGGCCGCATGGGCGCGTTCCAGCCGCTGATCGACGCCCGGCCGGCCCTCCAGGCCATCGACCGCTCCAGCCTGACCGGCCGCGCCGTCACCGAGTACGACACCGTCGTCTGGCTCGCCGACCGCTGCGCCGAGGGCGCGAAGTTCCCGTTCGTCGGGGTCGATTCTTACGACTATCCGGTGCCCTATGTGCTGAGCCAGCTGACCGGCTCGTACCAGAAGGTCCCCGACGCCCTCGACACCAAGCACGTGATCGAGACCAAGGCCGACGCTGAGGCCTACCTCGCGCGCCTGACCGACTTCGCCAAGGCGCTGAAGGACGAGACCGCCCGGGCCAGGGACAACGCCGCCCTGGGCCTGGTTCCGCCCGACTTCATCATCGACAAGACCCTCGCCCAGCTGAACGCGCTAGCCTCGCAGAAGGGCGAGACCTCGGGGCTTGCCGCCTCGCTCGGTCGGCGTGCCGCCGAAAAGGGCTTGGGGAACGACTGGGCCGCCAAGGCCGCCGCCATCGTCGACGGCCCGATCGCACAGGGCTTGGCCGGCCAGATCGCCCTGCTGACCGAGCAGCGCCGCACCGCGGTGCATGACGCCACCGTCTCGCGCCAGCCGACCACTGCGGCCTATTACGAGTACGCCCTGCGGTTCCACACCACCACCGACCTAACGCCCGATGCCGCGCACAAGATCGGCCTGGAGCAGGTCGCCGACCTCACCGCCCGCCTCGATCCTCTGCTCAAGGCCCAGGGCCTGACCCAAGGCACGGTGGCCGCCCGCCTCGACGCCTTCGCCAAGGACCCGGCCCAGTTCTATCCGAACACCGATGCGGGTCGGCAGGCGCTGCTGGGCGAGCTGAACCGCCAAATGGCCGCCGTGAAGGCCGCCACGCCCAGGGTGTTCAACACCATCCCCAAGGGCGGCATGGAGATCCGGCGGGTGCCGCCGGCCATCGAGATCGGCGCCCCGCGCGGCTATGCGGAGAGCGGCTCGCTGGATGGGACGCGGCCGGGGACCTACTACATCAACCTGCGCGACACGACGGAATGGGCCAAGTGGGCGCTGCCGACGCTCACCTACCATGAGGCCGTCCCCGGCCACCTGTTCCACGGCGCGCTCGTCCAGGAAGCCGGCGCCTCGCCGATGCTGTTCAAGAACATCGGCTTCACGGCCTTCGGCGAAGGCTGGGGGCTCTATGCCGAACAGCTCGGCGACGAGCTCGGCATGTACGACGCCTATCCGGCCGGCCGCATCGGCTGGCTGCAGTCCTTCCTCTATCGCGCGGCCCGCATCGTCCTGGACACCGGCATCCACGGCAAAGGCTGGAGCCGCGAACAGGCCATCGCCTACATGATCGGCACGGTCGGTCTGCCCCGGGGCGCGGCCGAGAACGAGATCGACCGCTATGTGGTCTGGCCGGGCCAGGCCTGTGGCTACAAGATCGGGCACACCGAGATCCACCGCTTACGCAGCAAGGCCCAGGCCGCGCTGGGGTCGAAATTCGACATCAAGGGCTTCCACGACGCGGTTCTGCTCGGCGGCTCGCTACCGCTGGCGGTGCTCGAGCGCGTCGTCGACGAGTGGATTCTCACCCAAAAATAACGCCGTTCTCATGGGCCGCGCCCTGTGACACTCTTCCTCCTGAGCTTTCGGAGGGGAATCAAATGGTTGCGGCAAGCGCTGAAGCGGTTCGCGCCCAGACGCGATGGTTCTATGTCGGCATGGCGGCGATCTTTGCGGCCATCGCCTTTGGCGGCTTCGTTCCGACCTACTGGGCCAAGGTGGCGACTGGAACCTTCTCCGGCCCGCCGATCCTGCACCTGCACGGCGCGCTGTTCTTCAGCTGGACCCTGTTCTTCCTGTTCCAGACCACTCTGGTCGCCAGCGGCCGGGTCATGGACCATCGCGCCTGGGGCATGGCCGGGATCTCGCTGGCCACCGCCATGGCCTTCACCGTCGTGCTGGCGGCGATCAACTCGGTCAGGGCGGCCGAGGCGATCGGCATGGCCGACCAGGCGCGCCGCTTCATGGCGGTCTCGCTGCTGTCGCTGCTGATCTGGACCGGCTTCTTCGCCACCGCGATCGCCCAGAGCCGTAACACCGAGCTGCACAAGCGGCTGATGATCCTGACGATGGTCGCGTTCATGCACCCGGCCATTGCGCGGATCTTCATGACCTTGTTCGCCCCGCCCGGCGCCGTCGGCCCGCCGCCGGTGTTGATGGCCGTGCCGCCTGGCATCGTCGCCGACCTGCTGCTGATCCCGGCCTTCGTCTATGACTGGCGCACGCGTGGCCGGCCGCATCCGGTCTACCTGATCGGCCTGGCCATCCTCCTCGCCTACCAGCTGCTGCTCGTCCCGATCAGCTCGACATCGGCCTGGATGAACGTCGCGCGGTGGGTGGAATCGCTGCCCGGATAGCCTTGCCGGCCCCGGGCGTATCGGCGAGATAGGGCTTCCCGCCCGGAGCCCGCGCCTGACCCAGCCCCTCGCCGATCTCGCCAGCGAACTGACCATCGACTTCGTCGGCGGCGCGGTCGGCCATCGCTTCCGGTTCGGCGGCGGCCGCGGCCAGGACCTGCCGCGTGCGGCGGGCTTCGCCAAAGGCTTCACGCCGACCGTCGTCGACGCCACCGCCGGACTCGGCCGCGACGCCTTCCTGCTGGCGTCGCTCGGCGCGGAGGTGACGCTGATCGAACGCTCGCCCCACGTCCATTCCCGGCTCGCGGCCGGGCTTGAGGCCGCCGCCGCCGACCCGGAGGCCGCTGAGGTGGTCGCCCGCATGACCCTGCTGCAGGGCGATGCGCGCGCGCTGCTGAAGGGGCTGTCGCCCGACGTGGTGATCGTCGATCCGATGCACCCGGAGCGCACCTCCACCGCCCTGGTGAAAAAGGACATGCGGCTGCTGCGCGATCTGGTCGGGACCGACCCCGACCAACTCGAACTGATGCAGGCGGCGCTGGCCTGCGCCCGCAAGCGCGTGGTGCTGAAGTGGCCGCGCAAGGCGCCGCCGATGCCGGGCCTGAAGGCCCCCTCGCACCAGATCGTCGGCAAGACCCTGCGCTACGACGTATTCATGACGCTTTCGAGCTGAGATAATCGGCTCATGAGCGTCGCCTTCACCAAGGAGGAGGACAGCGAGTCGGCTGCTGCCGACCTGCCTGATCGTCCGATCTCCCCGCACCCGAACCTGGTCACCGCCAAGGGCCTGGCCGCTATCGAGGATGAACTGGCCAAGGCCCGCGCAGCCTATGCGGCGGCCCAGGCCAGCGGCGACGTCAGCGCCGACCGCACCGCCATGGCCCGGGCCACTCGCGACCTGCGCTACTACTCCGCTCGCCGGGCCAACGCTCAGCTGGTCGAGGCCGATCCGTCTCTTGAGACCGTGCAGTTCGGCCGCAAGGTGACCTTCGAGCGCGAGGACGGCCGCCGCCAGACCTTCGCCATCGTCGGCGAGGACGAGGCCGACCCGGCCAAGGGCTCGGTGTCCTACATCTCGCCGCTGGCCCGCGCCCTGCTCGGCAAGAGCGTCGGCGACCTGACCAGCGTCAACGGCGCCGAGGTCGAGGTCGTCGAGATCGCCTAGCGCTCGGCCAGGATGCCCAACAGCGCCTCGACGCAGAGCGCCGAATTGGCCGCCGCCATCGCCACCATCTCCCCGTAGGTGAGATGACTGTCTTCCCCAGCCAGGTCCGAGAGCGTGCGGATCACGTAGAGCGGCACGTTCCAGGCGCTCGCCACAACCGCCACCGCTCCGGATTCCATGTCGATGGCGTCGGCCCCCAGCCTGGCGTGCAGCTCATCGCGAGTCGAAGCGCAATTCAGGAAGTAGTCGGCGGTGATCACCCCGCCCAGGTGCGGCGTGGCGGGCAGCATCGGCGCCATCGCCTGCGCCAGCTGCTCCAGCACCGCCCGGACCGAGGGCTCGACCGGGGTCAACGCTGCGAGCTCGGGCGCGCCCACCGGGATCACGCCATAGGCGGTGGGTGTGAACTGCTGCCCCGAGACCAGACCGTAGTCGTGGATCGCCAGCCGTGCGCCCAGCAGCACCGATCCGACTTCGAAGGCGGGGTTCAGCCCGCCGGCCACGCCGGAAAAGATCAGCCCCCGCGCGCCGAACGCCGACAGCAGCAAGGTCGCAGCCGCCGCGGCGTTGACCTTGCCGATGCCCGCCTGGGCCACGACGATGGGCTCGCCGCCGAAGCTGCCGCGCCAGACCCTGGTCGGCCCGTGGATCTCAGGCTCGGGATCGGAATGCAGGACGCCCCGCAAGGCGCTGATCTCATCGGGGGTAGCGCAGAGGATCGCGAACATGTCTCGCGCATAGCACGGCGTCAGCCGCGCCGCCCGTCCTCGGCCGCGCGCAGCACGAAGGCCAGGATCTCGGCCACGGCGGTGTACAGCCGCTCGGGGATCTCCGCCTCCAGCTCGATCTTCGACAGCGCCTCGGCCAGCGGCGCGTTTTCCTGGATCGGAACGCCGTGGGCGCGCGCCGCTGCGATGATCTTCTCACCGACCAGCCCGCTGCCGCTGGCCACCACGCGCGGCGCGTTGGGCGCGTCGTAGGTTAGCGCCACGGCCAGGTTCTTGCGCCGATCCTGCATCACGACATCTGGTCCACCAGCTGCCCGGCCTCGGGGCGGGCCACTTGCGGCGCCCCAGGATACACGGCGATTTCCGCCTTCAAGCTGGCCCGCGCCAGCGCCGCGCCGAGAAGCTCGGAGTCTTCCTGCAGGCGCGCCAGGCCCGCCTCGCGCTCGGCCCAAAGGCCGACGCTCGCCTGCTGTCCGACCAGCGAGACCCTGGCGTGGATCGGGCCCAACGGTTCGATGTCGAGCGAGAAGGCCGCGCGCCAGACCGGCTGGGCCTCCCCGCCACGTCCGCGGCCATCGCGGCTGATCTCGAACTGCGCCACCGCCGCGCCCTGCGGGGTGGTGAACGGCATCTCGAACATCCAGCGAGACACCTGCGCTTCGGCTGGATCGTCCGCGCCGGCCGGCAGGGAGGCGATCTGCAGCAGTTCCTGGCGAGCCAGGGCCTGTTCGGCTTCGGCGAGCAGCCGCTGGCCCACGGCGCTGGGCGCAGCGTCGGCCGGCAGGCTGGGCGTTGCCGAGGGCTGGGCCCGCGCGCCGCCCCCGCGATAGGGCGGCGGCGGGGTCCGGGCCGGATTGCGCGCATCCCGGGCCCGCGGCGCGCCGGCCAGCCAGGCGGCCAGCGCCTGACGCAAGACCAGCAGGCCCGCCTTCATATCCTGCCCCATCGGCGAGACATCGGGCGCGGCGGCGAGCCTGGCCTCCAGGAACAGGCCCGAGCTCACCAGCGCCTTGGCCATGTTCGCCCCGGTCAAGCGGGCGTCAGCCGGAGTCGACTGCGACAGCAGCTGCGCGGCGGCCGAACGCACCTGGCCGGGGAGCGCCGGATTGCGCGCGGCCTGCGCAAGGTCCGCCATCAGCGGGGCCAGCCCGCCCTGACGACCGGCGGCCTCCTGGACAGTCTGGGCCAGCAATTGCGCCTGCACCTGGCCGGGGTCGATGTCGATGGAGGGCGCAGCCGGCGGCGTCACCGGAATCACCGGCCGCACCGGCGTGACCGGTATCGCCACCTGGGGCGTCAGCGGACCTTGGATCGGCGTGATCGACACGGGCGCCCACCTGCCAAAAGTTGCCGACATCTTACCGGGTGGGAATGAAGCGAGACTTAAGGGCCTCTGGCGCGCTATTCCCGCCCAGAATGACCCTCGATCAGCTCCCGCCCCTGCGCGACACCCTCGCCGAGCATGGCCTGCTCGCCAAGAAGAGCTTCGGCCAGCACTTCCTGCTCGACCTCAACATCACTCGTAAGATCGCCCGGCTGGCCCAGGTCGGCGAAGGCGACCATGTGATCGAGGTCGGCCCAGGGCCTGGCGGGCTGACGCGCGCCCTGCTCGAAACCGGCGCGCGGGTGACGGCCGTCGAGGCCGATCCACGCTTCGCGCCGCTGCTGGAGGAGCTGGCCGCCGCGTCGGGCGGCGCCCTGACCTTGCGGCTGGAAGACGCTCTGACCACCAACGAGGCCGAGGTGGCGGCCGGCGTTCCGGCGCACATGGTCTCCAACCTGCCCTACAACGTCGGCACCCCGCTCCTGATCAAGTGGATGACCGGAACATTCATTCCTGCCTCCATGACCTTGATGTTCCAGAAGGAAGTCGCCGACCGGGTCGCCGCAGCGCCGGGCTCCGACGCCTATGGCCGGCTCTCCGTCATCTCCCAGGCGACCAGCCACGCGGCGGTGGTGATGGATGTCCCCGCGCGCGCCTTCACGCCGCCGCCCAAGGTGGCCTCGGCCGTCGTAAGGCTGACGCCTCGCACCGACCGGCCAGAGCAGGCCAGGCTGGACGCCCTGCAGACGGTGACCGGCGCCGCGTTCGGACAGCGCCGCAAGATGCTGCGCTCCAGCCTCAAGGCGCTCGGGGGCGAGGCGCTGTGCGAGGCGGCCGGCCTCGATCCCCAGGCTCGAGCCGAGACCATCGACGTCGAAGGTTTCCTTAGCTTGGCCGACGCCTGGCGGCGCGGGCTCTAGTCCCGCCTCACCAGACGGGCGGCGGCGGGCTCAGCATCGGCTCGCCCTGGACCAAGCCATCGTAGCCGTAGCGGTAGTAGCCGTTCTTTTCCTGCCCCAGGCTGAGCATCAGCGACCCGCTGTCGCCCAGCGGCATGACGCTGGTGACATAGCCGCTGCGGTAGCCGTTGGTGCCCACGGCCAGGCCGATCTCGCCGTGGATCTGGCGATCGGGGCCGGTCAGCCCGCTGAGCACGCCCTGTTCCTGCTCACGCGCGGTCGGCGACGCGGCGATCCAGTCGCTGATCTGGCGGGAGGTTTCGTTGGCGGGCGGCGCCCCGGAAGCCCCGGCGGTGCTCATCGCTTCCTGGGCCTGGGCCGCGCCGGCCGCCAGCAGGATGGTCATCGCCAGGAAGGCCAGGATACGCATGAGCTCTACTCCACAGAAGCCGCGACCTTAGCGATTGAAAGGGGCGCCTGTAAGGCGTCAGCCGATCAGCGCGGCCGCGCCGTCCCAGGCCAGCTTGCCGCCGACCACGATGAGCAGGGCATAGACCAGCCGGTAGAAGTTCGCCGCCGGCACCCGCCGCACCAGCCAGACCCCGGCATAGGTCGAGGCGACCGCCAGCGGCAGCAGAGCCGCGGCGGTGGCCACCGCTTCGCGGGTGAATTGGCCAAGCGCCCAGTAGGCGGGGACCTTCATCCAGTTCACGACGGCGAAGAAGATCGCGCTGGTGCCGATGAACACGTCGCGCGGCAGGTTCTTGGGCATCACATAGATCTGGAACGGCGGGCCGCCGGCATGGGCGATCTGGCTGGTGAAGCCGGCCGCAACGCCCGCCAGCACGCCGCGCCAGGGCAGCTTCTCAGGGCGGGCCTGCCGCGGGACGGCGGCGCCCCGCTCGGCCCACAGCCGCATCAATGCGAAGACCACGGAGATCGCCCCGACCGCCAGTTCGACGGCGCCCGGCTTGACGAAAGCCGCCAGCGAATAGCCCAGGCCGATGCCGCACGCCGCGCTGGGCAGCATCACCGCCAGAACGGCCTTGTCCCATGTCTTCCGGAACGCCCAGACGCTGACCACGTCCTGCACGATCAGGATCGGCAGGGTGATCGAGGCGGCCAGGACCGGCGAGACGGCCAGCGCCATCAGCGGCACGGCGATCACGCCCAGGCCCGAGAACCCGCCCTTGGCCAGGCCAAGCAGGATCACCGCCGGGATCGCGACCGCGTAGAAGAAGGGGTCGGTCAGCAGCGCGCGATCACTTCCGCTTGCCGAGTTCGGCCGCGATGTCCTTGACGTTGTGCCCGACCTTGCGGTGCGCGGCGATGATCTGGTCGGCGCTCACGCCCCAGCGCTTGGCCCAGAACGCCACCTCGTGGCGCTCACGGATGTCCAGTCGCGGATTGTCGCGAAAGTCGCGCTTGCCCTTCGGTTCGGCCATGGCCTGCTCCAATTCGCCGCCTGACCTACCAAGCTTGCGCCTGCAGGCCTACGCCGATTCAGCCGCCAGCGCCTGCTATTGCGGCGCACCCGGGCGCGAGACCACGAACACCGCGCAGGCAGCCAGGGCGCCCGCCACCACCAGGGCCAGCCACAGGCCCGGATGCACCGAGAGAAAGAACACCGCGAACCCGAACGCCATGCCGAAGCAGGCCAGGATCTTGGCCTTGCGCGGGATCGCCCCGTTCTCCCGCCAGGCCCGCACCAGGGGCCCGAAACGCTTGTGATCGAGGATCCAGGCTTCCATCCGCGGCGAGGACTTGGCGAAGCACGCCGCCGCCAGGATCAGGAAGACGGTGGTCGGCAGCAGTGGCAGAAACGCGCCCGCGACGCCCAGCGCGGTGAACCCGAGACCCAAAAGCAGAAAAACAACGCGCGTCATGCCAGTTGAGAGTCTCTCTCATATCGCCGCGCGGCGATAGTGGGCATCTAAGCGAGCGAAGCTACGCGCGCGGCCAGCGCCGCGTTCACCGCCTCGTAGGCGGGGGTGAAATCGCGGGCGATCTTCGCCTTGCTCCAGGTGGCCGGCAACAACCCGCCCAGCAATTCGGTGTGCAGTACGTGGGTGCCGCTCGCCTGCGGGGTCAGCAGGAAGCCGTGGCGGCCGGCGAAGATCAGCGGCACGTGGCCGGACCAGGCCAGTTCACGGCCCGGCTCGGCGGCCACGATCCGCACGGTCTGGCGCACCACGGAGTCGCCGCCCGCGGCCAGGTTTCGGAACACCATGGGCACCCTCGCGCCCACCCGCGCCGCTCCCCTGGCCTCCAGGTTCAGCGGGTTCCATTCGCCGTATCGGGAGAAGTCGGCCAGCACCGCCCAGACCCGGTCAGGGCTTGCGGGAATGACGGCTTCGGTGCGGATTTGATGCATGCCCCCGACCATAGCCTAGGTCGCAGGGAGATCATCAAGCCCGAAGCCGCACGTGGCGACGTCCTGCTGGAGAGCCCCGCCGACGCGCCGGGTCGGCGGGCTGGTCTGCTAGGCGACCGCCAGCCGGCGACGCGAACGGCGCATCATCGCGCCGACGCCGCCAAAGCCGGTGATCAGCATGGCCCAGGTCGAGGGTTCGGGAACCGCCGAGCTCAGGCCGCCGAAGCTGAGATTGTCGAACAGGCCGAGCGCGCTGCGCGAAGTGATCTTGAACGTGCTGAAGCCGGCGTCCGAGGTCAGGCCAAAGAACGTCCGAGTCCCGAAGTTCGCCGTGGAGACCACCTGTTTGAAGCCGCCGATCTCCACCTCCACATCGCGGCCGAACCCGACGACAGTCATGAGGTCGAGGCCCACCGAATGCACCGGGGCGTCGAAGGTGAAGGTGGTGGTCCCGCCGGACCTGTACAGCATCACGTCGCCCGACCCCCAGTTGTAGTACGCGGGGTAGTTGTCAGGATCGACGCCGTTCAGATAGAGCCCGCTGCCTTTCGCCGTGAAACCGTCGCCGCGATAGCCCCGGCTGTAGTCCGTGATCTTGCCAGTCGCGGTGTGCTCGAAGCCGTCACTGACGCGGATCGAGCTGGCCGCGTTGAACGCGCTCCGCTCACTGAAGGTGGTGACGGCGGCCTGCGCCGTCGAAGCGGATAGAACGGCGGCCGCACAACCGGCCGCCCAGATACCAAGCATGCGCATGGCGGGCTCTCCTCGAGAGGGGTTCGTGGAGCGGCTCACGACACCGCTGGTTCGATGGCAGTTGAGCTGCGTCCCCGCGGGTCGCCATCGCCCTGCGACAAAGGGCGATGGCCGGGCGTTGAACGGCCCAGAATTCCCGCGTCAGGCGAAGGCCGCGTGCCTCTGACGGCGCGAGCGACGGACCATCCCGCCCACCCCCGCGAAACCAGTGATCATCATCGCCCAGGTCGCCGGCTCAGGCACTGCGCTGGTGACCGCGTCGCTCCAGGCGATGTTGTCGATCTGCGCGCCGGTAGGGCTGAGGTACCGAATGCTGAACCACTCGACGTCGCGATTGAACTTGACCGTCTGCAGGCCCCGGAACCGGTCCAGACTGAACAGTTCCGAGACGCTTCGCCCGCTGTCAAAGAACGTGAATTCGAGCGACGACAGCGCGCCGTTGTTGCTGAGGTCGGCAAGATCGATGGAGCCGAGGTTGAACCGACCGCCGCCGGCCCTGCTGACCGTGATGGTCGACAGGCCGCCCCAGTTCATCAGGGTGGCGCCGCCCACATTGGCGTTGGTGGTGACGCTCCGCCCCCAGGACGCAAGCCCTTGGCTGTCGTTGCTGCTGAATGAAAGTCCGCCGGACGCCAGCGTCGTCCCGTGGATCTTGGCCGCGCTATTGTGCGTCAGCTCGTTGAAATTGACGACCGTAGCCGCCTGGGCCGAGTTAGAGACGAAGGCCGCAGCTGCCAGCGCCGCCGCGACAAAAAGCGTTTTCATGTGAGCTCCAGACTGTTGGGCGGAGCGCCTGACGCGCTCCCTCCCCTCCGGTCTGGACGCCGGTTTGACCGTCGCAACACGATGGCGACGAACGTGAACTCAAACACGTTGAAACCGCAGCGCTTCTCGCGACGGGCGATCGCGGCGCGCTAACCGCCCTCGCCGCGAAACGTCGTGATCGGCGCCATGGCGACAAAGCCGGTCTCGTCCTGCAGCAGGAGTTCGGTGTCGAGGTCCTCGTCCACGGCCAGGGCTTCCCACGCCGCCTGCAGCGCACCCAGCCGACTGGAATATCCGCGAACCCACCCGGCGCTCGAATGCAGCGACCAAAGCTGCCCGAGCGAGAACACGCCATACTTCGCCATCACGGTCCCGCCTTCGCCTAGCCGGGTCCAGAACGACCTCCGGCCGCGGACGTTGCAGCGTGACCACGCAAACAGTTGCGTGATGAGCGTCGACCAGCCGACGGACGCATTCCCAGGGGGCTATAGTGTGGGCGGTGAGACTGGACGTCTGTTCAGCCTCACGCGGGAGGAAACCTGAATGCATCGGGCCAGGCTCACCAGGCCAGGCGGCGTCCGCGCCCACATAGGGCTTGTGGTGATGCTCGGATTGCTGTTGGCGGCGGCCCTGGCCTGGCTCTTCGCCTCCTTCACCGCCCCGCCGTTCTGATGGCGACGCGAAAACGCCGCCGGGGTCGCCGGCGGCGCTTTCATTTCGATAGGCGCCGTACGTCAGGCCAACAGCGCGCCGTGCCGACGAGCCCGGCGGATCATGACCCCAGCTAGGCTGAAGCCAGTGATCATCATCGCCCAGGTAGCCGGTTCGGGCACCGGAGGCGTCGTCGGCAGGCCGATGGCCGAGCCGCCTTCCACGCCTGGCGCGTTGATCGACTGATAGCGAACCAAGTGGTTCGAGAACGTAACACTCGATGGCGGTCCGCCGAACAACAGGCTGAAGGTTCCGCTGGTGTTGTTGCCGATGAGCACGCCGCCGCCGCCGCCGCCCGTGCAATTGTTGCCTTGGCCATCGGTCAGGTAGCAGAACTCAAGAGCGCCGTCGGGGTGCAGATTTGGCTGCGGAACCTGTCCGCTGCCGACCACGTCGAAGATCCCCGAAAGCGCCGCTGAGCTCAAAGCGTCGGGGTCGACGTCGAAGCCGAAGAGCGAAATCCGAGAGGCCGTAACGGGCGCGCTGGAAGTGTTGGTCAGTGTGTAGGCGAAGGTCCAGACGTTCCCGACCACTGAATTGAGCGTGTAGTCGATCGTCGCGGTCAGACCGTCCTGTTCGGTGCCGTCGATTATGCCGTTGAAACTCACGCTCTGCAGAAAGGCGGCGCCAGTCTGTGCGCTAGTCCAAGTAGTCGCCATCGCCGGCAAGCCGGTCAGGCAGGCGGTCGCGATGACCGCAGACGCTAGTAGCTTCCTCATCCCTCAACCCCATGGTTTCTGGCTGGGTCGCAAGCCCCAGCCCTGGGCTCTGCGTTGGGCGGCCTCGGCCTCCCGATTAAGGATGTTCAACACTGCGAGACATATTGTCGCAAGTTAATTAACTCTAAGAGCATTCACAAAAGCGCAAATATGAGACGTTGCGAATAGTAGAGCTTCACTATGATGGGAATATTCGCCCGCACGTTGCTATTTATCCTAAATCTCGCCCACATAGATACTTATTGTATAGCTTACGGAAACTCCCTTCATTTTTCATAATGCTCTTAATACTTCTTAACGACGCACTCAGTCGGCCAAGTTGTCCGGCGCACGACGCGACCTTCTCGCTAGCCGCGAGGCGGCGCTGCGCCGGTCAGCGTCTAGCGAGAGCTCGTCAGCGAGCTCGCCTGCGCCATTCCGCCCCACCCGACGGCGGCAACCAAACCGAACTCCGGGCGCTTCACTCCACGCCTCCGGGTGATTCCGGATCCGAACGCTCCCCAGGCTGCAGTCGCCGCGTTCGAAGCAACACCCCCTAAGCTGATGGTGGCAAGCGCCAGCGCAGGTGCATACCTGTGCATATAATTTTGTGCTATATCAGGGCTTTCACGCATACCACGCACCACAATGCCCGATTTTCGCCCCATCACGGTCCCGCCACGGACAGAAACCCCCGCCACCGTGGCATGGCCTCGGGGGAGGCCTCACAGCTGTACGGGAGACTTCATGCGTTCCATCCTTACTTTCGGGGCTGCGGCCCTGGCTCTTTCCCTCGCCGCGCCGGCCTTCGCTCAGGACACCGAAGCCGCCGCTCCGCCCCCGGCCACCAGCGCCAAGGGCTCTGATGCAAGCGCCACCGCCGCCACCCTGGCCGTGGGCGCATCCGTGAAGGACAAGACCGGCGCCACCATCGGCGCCGTCACTGAAGTGAAGCCGGACGCCAGCGGCAAGCAGGTCGCCACCATCAAGATGGGCGCCGACAGCTTCGCGGTCGAAACCGACAAGCTGGCCATCGCCGACGGTTCGGCGACGATCAACGCCACCCAGTCCGAACTGAAGGCGATGCTCAAGAAATAAGAGAGCACGTCTCGAACTGCCGACGCGCCCGGGCTCCAGGCCGGGCGCGTTTTCTTTGCCCTATTCCCCAAGCGGGATCGGCTGCTCCAGATAGACCCCGTCGCGGCAGATCAGCCGGTCCGAGCGCGGGTCCCCCTCCCCGGTGGTCATGCTGAAGTTGCGCAGGATGACGGTCAGGCCCTCGGCCCGCTCGGGATTCGGCCGCGGCCCGTATTTCAGCGGCGCCAGTTTGCCGACCTGCCAGCGGATGGTGTCGATCCGCAGCTTGTCCCGCCGCCAAGTCTTCTCGCTCGCGCTCTCGGCGATCGCGCGCGCCTGATCGAACAGCCGGTCGGCCTGCATCTGGCGCGCCTGGCCGAAGGCGCTGGCGAAGTCGTCGTGCTGCGTCAGCCAGCGGTACACGGTCGCCTGGCTGGGCATGCCCGGCTCCGCACAGATCCTCTCCAGTCCGCCCCCTTCGCAGATCCTTTGGCAGATCGCCTCGCCGATCAGCGGCGTATAGCCGACCGGCCGGCCCAACGCGGCCCAGCGCTCGCGACCGCCACGCCGGCGAGCGGCGCGATAGGCCTGACCCAGTTCCGGATCGGCCTTCATCCAGGCTAGGAATTGGGTAGGGCCGGGCATTCCGTCCCGCCCGGTCAGCACGCTGCGCAACCGCTCGCCCCGCGCCACCCGCGCCGCCACATGGGCAGTGATCTCCGCTCGGCGCGCGATCGAGTAGACGCGCGGCCGCCCACGCCCACCGGGCGCTTCAGTCTCATTCATGTCGGGAATCCTCGGCGAGGCCGCCAAGGCCTCAGCAGACCATGGAGCTTAGCAGAAACGCCGCCAAAATCCAGAACATTTAGAGAACTCCTGCCTAACCGGCGATCTCCGCCGCCAGCCCGGACAGCAACGCCGCCACGGCGCCCGGCTCGCTCGCTATCGCCAGATGGTGCATCCGCGCCCGACGCACGAGCCAGCCGCGTTGTTCGGCTTTGGTGGCGGTCTCTTCGTAGTTCTTGCTGATCTGCAGATAGGCGCTGGGGACCTGCTCCCATTCGCCCTGATCGGGCGCCACCGCCTCCAGGAAGGCGAACGGCGTCCGCGGCAGGCCATCGACAAACGCGGCCCGCACCGCCTCATCTGGGATCATCCGCTGCGTGGGGTCTGGGCCGAACCACTGGTTCCACGGGGCCAACAGGCCGTCGGTGGTCAGGCTGCGCAAATGGCTGACCAGGTCATCAGGCGCGGTCGAGAGGCAACTGCGCCCCGGATGAGGCAGGATCGCATCCACATAGATCAGGCCGACCTGCCCCTCGCCCGCCGCCGCGATCGCCGGCGCGAAGCCTCCCGCGCCGCTGTGCATGACGGCGATCCATGGCCCCGGCCCCGCCTGGCGAGCGGTGATTTCAGCGACCGCGCCATACCAGTCAGGCCCGGCCACCACGCCATAATCGACCGCCACGGCGTCTGGCAGCGCCTGCGCCACGCCGCGCCAAGACACCGCCCCAACGAAGGGGCTGGGAACCAGGACCAGGCGGGTCACCGCCCCGCCCTTATCTGAAGACGTACACGTCGCCGCCCGCCCGTTCGGGAAGCGGCCCCGACGCGATGGTCAGCTCCGCACGCCGCCCGCCGCAGACGCATCGCATCCGCTCGGAGAACGCTCGTAGCGGCAGGCCCCCAAGGCCCTGCGCCACCCAGTGCGTCGGATCGCACGGCGCAGCGCGTTCGCAGCCCGGCGAGGCGCATCGCGCCACCAGATGCTTGTCCAAGCCGACGCACGCCAGCAGCGGCTTCTGTCCAGTCCCAGCTTCGCCCATGACCACCTCCAGGAACGGAACAAAAGCAGAACTTCTGGGCATACGCGACTCCGTCTGGGTTGTGGCGGCGAGTTGTCCCCAGCATTGAAAGAGTCGCCGCTTCTCCCAACTGGGCGCGTGCGTCCTGCGGCGTTTTTCTGTGAGCGATCCGTCCGCCCTGGCGCGCGGACAGGCCGGCTACTCCGCCAACAGCCCGTCGACGAATTCCGGGAGCCAGGTGTTGCGGCCCGGCTTCATCCGCTCGGCCCGATAGATGTGGCCGAGGTCCGCATAGGCGCGGTCGAAATTCTTGTTCACGATGACGTAGTCGTAGAGCCCCCAGTGGGCGATCTCTTCCTTGCCCAGGGCCAGGCGCTGGTTGATCACCTCTTCGCTGTCCTGGGCGCGGGCGTGCAGCCGGCGCGCCAGGTCCTCCCAGGACGGCGGCAGGATGAACACCCCGACGCTGTCGTCCGGCGTCTTCTCGGTGATCTGCTTGGCGCCCTGCCAGTCGATGTCGAACAGCACGTCCTTGCCGGCCGACAGAGCCGCTTCCACCGCCTCGGCCGGGGTCCCGTAGAGGTTGCCGTTGACCTCGGCCCATTCCAGGAAGCCGCCCTTGGCGATCATCGCCTCGAAGGCGGGCCGATCGACGAAGAAGTACTCGCGCCCCTCCTCCTCGCCCGGCCGCGCGGCGCGGGTCGTCCAGGAGATCGACAGGGTCAGGTCGGCATGGTCGGCCACCAACCGCCGCGACAGCGAGGTCTTGCCCGCGCCCGCCGGGCTGGACACCAGCAGCAGCAGTCCCCGGCGGATGGTTTCCCAGGGTCTCGGATGGTCTTGGCCGTCAGTCATTCGTCTTTCCTCTTCCCTCCCCGCGGAAGGGAGGAAGCACTCATTCCACGTTCTGAACCTGTTCGCGGAACTGCTCGATGGTGGCCTTAAGCTCCAGGCCCACCGTGGTCAAAGCCCCCAGTGCAGATTTCGAACACAGCGTGTTGGCTTCGCGCATGAACTCCTGGGTCAGGAAGTCCAGCCGCCGCCCTTGCGGACCGTCGGCGGCGATGTGGCTTCGGGCGGCGTCCACATGAGCGCGAAGGCGATCCAGCTCTTCGCGGACGTCGGCCTTGACGGCCATGGCGGCGGCCTCGGTGACGATCTTGTCGGCGCTGACGGCCTCTCCGGCCAGTTCGGTCATCCGGCGCTCGAAGCGCTCCTTGATCGCCAGCGGCTGACCATCGGCCAGGCCCTGGGCCTCGCCCACCAGCCTCTCGATCTTGTCCACCAGTCCGATCAGCACCGCGGTCAGGGCCAGGCCCTCCTCCCGGCGCGAGGTCGCCAGCGCCTCCAGCGCCGCCCCGATCGCCAGCGCGACGGCCGCCTCCAGCGTCGCCTGCGCCTGCGGATCGTCATCCGCCTCCGCCGCCTCGATCACGCCGCGCAGGGCGAGCAGCCCGTCCAGGCTCGGCGGGCCCGCCTTGCCGGCGGCGACCAACGGCGCGCCGAGCGCCAGGTAGCGCGCCAGGACCTCCTCGTTGATCCGCACCTCAGCGCCGCTGTCCGAGCGCTTGGCCTGCACGCCGATATTCAGCTGCCCGCGCGCGAAACGGCTCTGCGCGCCCTCGCGGGCGATGCGGTCCAGGCCGTCGAAGCCCGGCGGCCCACGAAAACGGATCTCCAGGTTTCGACCGTTCACCGACCGCGCCTCGACGGCCCAGCTCCAGTCGCCCGCCGATCCCTCGGCCCGGCCAAACCCCGTCATTCCCGATAGTGGCATCCGTCGCTCCTCCCCCCGCAACGCAGGGCCAACGAGGGGTCGCACACCCATGGCGGACTTGCCAAGCTTCGCAGTGACGGGCGCCCCGCGGGCCAGTCCTCCAGCGGCGAGGTGTCTCCCGCGGCAGAGCCACGACCGTCTCACCGCGCCAAGCCGAGTATTCGGCCGGATCGCCCGCAACTCAACCGACTTGGGCAAGCAGAAAACGACCCCGGCGCCGAGCGACGCCGGGGTCGATGAGTCCGTTCTGGGACCCGCGATTACAGCCGGGCGATCTCCACCCGGCGGGCCTCGGCGTCAGGCGCGCCGACGGCGCCGTTCTCGACGGCTGCGGGCGGGCGCATCTCGATATTCGCCGCGGGGACGCCCGCCGAGACCAGCGCGTCGCGAACGGATTCGGCGCGACGTTGGGCCAGCGCCTCATTGGCCGGCAGGTTGCCCGTGCGATCGGTGAACCCGGTGACCGCCACCCTCGCGCCATCGCTTCGGATCGCTTCCGCCGCCCCGTTGATCGCCGAGCGGTCGGACGCGCTGAGCGCCGCCGAGCCGAGGGCGAAATGGGCGTTCGGCAGGGCCGCGATCGCCACGGGCGCGGGCGCGGGCACGACCGGCGCTGGCGCCGCGACGGCGGGCGCGGGTGCGACCGCCGGGGCGACCGTTCTGGTGCTCGCCACCCGGGACGCTTGCCGTTGCTGCAGAAGGAACCAGCCCAGCAGCAGAAGCGCGGCCAGCGCGAGCCAAGGCAGCCAGCGCATCAGGCCGCCCGACCTGGCCGGCGCGGCCGCTGCGCTTGATCGCGCCGCATAGGCCGGCGGTGGCGTCGCCGGACGTTCTCGCTCGGCGATCCGATCGCCGAGCCCGACCACTCCGGCGGTCGCGGCGGCGGCGACGCCCGCCTCCTCAGCGGCGAACGCCCTCGGCGCCGCGCGTATCTTGTCCTCGCCGCCGAAGATCGACAGCTTCCGGAAATGCTCGGCCAGCAGGTAGTAGACCGTCACCCGGTTCTTGGTCCGGTCGCCCTTCATCCGCTCGCCCACCGCGGCGATCGCCGCATTGAGCTCGGTGTCGGGACTGGCGAGCCCGAGTTTCTTCTTCAGATAGTTCTCACGGACGCGGCCGACTTCGGCTTCGTCGTTGAATGAAACTAGTGATGAATCTCGGTTCTGTAGCGCGATCCCGCAATATCGCACGATCGCGTCGACGACGTTGGAGGAGGCGCTTGGCGCATACTTCCGGACGTCGATGGACCAATCTTCCGCCATGGCTTTCCTCCGACCCATTGAAAATGGCTCATCGAGTCGGAGAGCACTGGCGGCGTCCAAACTCGACGGCCCCAACCCTTCATACGGCGGGGGGCTCGGGGCGGCGCTGGGGCGATTTGCTGATTTGCCGGAGGGATTTACCGGAGGCCCTAATCAGGGTCCTCCAGAATTGACGAACTAACGGGACTTAAGGGCCGCGGCCTCTTCTTGCAGCGCTTCGGCCGCACGCTGACGCTCGACATGGCGCCACTTGGCGACGTTCTTCAGGTGCTCGTCATAGGTGGTCGCGAACACGTGGCCGCCGCTGCCATCGGCGACGAAGAACAGGTTTTCGCTCTGCGGCGGATCGAGCACGGCGGCCAGGGCGGCACGGCCCGGATTGGCGATCGGCGTCGGCGGCAGACCATCGATCTGATAGGTGTTGTAGGCGTTCGGACGGGCCAGTTCGGAAGCTCGCAGCCCGCGGCCCAGCGGCTTGCCGCCGTTCAGCCCGTAGATGATGGTCGGATCGCTCTCCAGCCGCATGCCCTTGCGCAGCCGATTGACGAACACCGAGGCCACCTGCGGCCGCTCTTCGGCCAGGCCGGTCTCCTTCTCGACGATCGAGGCCAGCGTCACGGCTTCCTGCGGCGTCTTCAGCGGCAGTCCCGGCTGGCGCTTCTCCCAGAGCAGGGCCAGCAACTCATCCTGGGCCTCCATCATGCGCTTGAGCACGGCCGAGCGGTCTTCGCCGCGCTCGTACTGGTAGGTCTCCGGCAGGATCGAGCCCTCGGGCGGGGCCGCCGCGACGCCGGTCAGGTCGCGTTGCGCCATCAGCGCCGCCACGGCGGCTTCCGAGGTCATGCCTTCCGGGATCGTCACCTGGTGGATGACGATCTTGCCCTCGCGGATGTCGCGCAGGATCGAGGCCATTGAGGCCCGGCTCTTGAACTCGTACTCGCCCGCCTTCAGCGCCTTGGCCGCGCCGGTGAACTGGGCGGCGGCGGCGAACATCGATTTTGAGCGGATCGCGCCTTCACGCTCCAGCGTGGCGGCGATCTCGGTCAAGCCGGCGCCTTTGCGCAGCATCACCACCCGCGCCTCGCCGCCGTCCGTCGACGGTCCAGGCCCTTGGTAGGACCACAGCGCCCAGGCGAAGGCCAGCGCCAGCACGACGGCCAAGGTCGCCGCGGCGCTGCCGAGCATGATGGTCAGACGCCGCAGCGGCGTCAGGCCGCCATTGCCGCCGCGCTGACCCTTGCCGGACTTTCTGGGCCGTCGGCTCACGAGACCTTCTTGAAGACCACGGAGGCGTTGGTGCCGCCAAATCCGAAGCTGTTGGACAGCGCGATGTCGATCTTCATCGGCTTGGCCTTGTTCGGGACCAGGTCGATCTCGGTTTCGATGGACGGGTTGTCCAGGTTGATGGTCGGCGGCGCGATCTGGTCGCGGATCGCCAGCACCGTGAAGGCCGACTCGATGGCGCCGGCCGCGCCCAGCAGGTGGCCGGTGGCCGACTTGGTGGAGGACATGGTCATGCCCTTGGCGGCGTTGCCGAGCAGCCGGGTGACGGCGCCCAGTTCGATCTCGTCGCCAAGCGGCGTGGAGGTGCCGTGGGCGTTGACGTAGTCGATGTCGGCCGGGTCGATGCCGGCGTCCTTGATCGCAGCCTTCATGGCGCGGAAGCCGCCGTCGCCGTCCTCGGCCGGAGCGGTGATGTGATAGGCGTCGCCCGCCAGACCGTAGCCGGCCACTTCGGCGTAGATCTTCGCGCCCCGGGCCTTGGCGTGTTCGTATTCTTCCAGCACCAGCACGCCGGCGCCTTCGCCCATGACGAAGCCGTCGCGATCCTTGTCGTAGGGGCGGCTGGCCTTGGTTGGATCATCGTTGAAGCCGGTCGACATGGCGCGGCAGGCGATGAAGCCGGCGACGCCCACCGGGCAGATGGCCGCCTCGGCCCCGCCGGCCACCATCACGTCGGCGTCGCCGTACTTGATGAGACGCGCCGCGTCGCCGATGGCGTGGGCGCCGGTGGCGCAAGCGGTGACGACCGAGTGGTTCGGGCCCTTGAAGCCGTGGCGGATCGAAACCTGGCCCGAAGCGAGGTTGATCAGGGCCGAGGGGATGAAGAACGGGCTGACGCGGCGCGGCCCCTTCTCGAACAGCTCGATGCTGGTCTTCTCGATGGTGGCGAGGCCGCCGATGCCCGAGCCGATGATGACCCCGGTGCGTTCCTTGTCCTCGTCGCTCTCCGGGACCCAGCCCGAATCCTTCACAGCCTCGTCGGCCGCGGCGATCGCATAGAGGATGAAATCGTCGACCCGGCGCTGATCCTTCGGCGCCAGGGTGTCGTCGGGATTGAATGAACCTGGGACGTCGGGGCCGCCGCCGCCACGGCCATCGACGCGCGGCACCTCGCACGCCACCTGACAGGCATACTCGGTGGGATCGAACGTAGTGATCCGCCCCGCCCCGGACTTGCCTTCCAGGATGGCCTTCCAGGTCAGCTCAGCGCCTTGCCCGAGAGGGGTCAGCAAACCGATGCCGGTGACGACGACACGACGCATATGCGGCCTCCAAACGCAGACCGCCGCGAACTCCGAAGAGCTTCGCGGCGGTCAAATAGTCAATGAATTCCGTGGGTTACGCCTTAGGCGCCCAGGCGCTCACCGATGAACTTCACCGCATCGCCGACGGTCTGGATGTGCTCAGCCGCGTCGTCCGGGATTTCGATGTCGAACTCTTCTTCGAAGGCCATGACCAGTTCGACGTTATCGAGGCTGTCGGCGCCCAGGTCGTCGATGAAGCTGGCCTTCTCGGTGACCTTCTCCGGATCGGCGTCGAGGTGTTCGATGACGATCTTACGCACGCGCTCGAGGATGTCGGACATTCGCTTAAGTCCCTTGTGTTTCGCTAAATCCATCCGCGACGGCCGACTGGATGTCAACCGCTGCGGATATACGGGTAGAGACCTTCGCCTCGCCGGTTCGGGCGGCGACGTAGCATGTTCGCCACGGCCACGCCAGCGGGCTCAGATCATGGCCATGCCGCCATTCACATGGAGGGTTTGGCCGGTCATGTAAGCGGCTTCCTGACTCGCCAGATAGACGCAGGCGGCGGCGACTTCAGCGCCCGAACCCAGGCGCCCAGCAGGGATCGTGCCCATGATCTGGGCCTTCTGCTGGTCGTTCAGGGCGTCAGTCATCGGGCTCTCGATGAAGCCGGGGGCCACACAATTGACCGTGATGCCGCGCGAAGCGACCTCCTGGGCCAAGGCCTTGGAGAAGCCGATCATGCCCGCCTTCGAGGCCGCATAGTTGGCCTGACCCGGGTTTCCCATCACGCCGACGACTGAGGTGATGCCGATGATTCGTCCCCAGCGGCGCTTCATCATGCCGCGCATGGCCGCGCGGCTGAGGCGGAAATAGCTCTCCAGATTGACCTTCAGGACCGCTTCCCAGTCCTCGTCCTTCATCCGCATCAACAGGCCGTCGCGGGTGATTCCCGCATTGGCGACCACGATGTCGAGGCCCGCGCCGGCGACTTCCTCGGCGCGGCCGATCAGGCTGTCGACCGATTCCGCGTCGGAGAGATTGGCCGGCACGGCCGAGGTCCGCTCGCCCAGTTGTTGGGCCAGATCCTGCAGCACCGCTTCCCGCGTGCCCGACAGCACCACGTGGGCGCCGGCCGCGTGGAGGGCTTTTGCGATCTCGCCGCCGATGCCGCCGGTCGCGCCGGTGACCAGCGCCGTCTTTCCGGTCAGGTCGAACATGTCAGAGTCCCTTCGCGAAGGCTTCGAGGTCGGCGGGGGCGTTGAGCGGGGTCGCCTCGGCGTCCGGGGCGATGCGCTTGGCCATGCCCGAGAGCACCTTGCCGGCCCCGGCCTCGGCGAAGCGAGTGACCCCGCCCTCGCCCGCCAGCCACATCATGCTCTCGCGCCAACGCACGCGGCCGGTGACTTGCTCCACCAGCAGTCGGCGGATCTCCTCCGGGTCGAGGGTCGGGCGGGCGGTGACGTTGGCCACCAGCGGCGCGCGCGGCGCCAGGATTGTCGCGCTAGCCAGGGCCTGGGCCATCTCGTCGGCGGCCGGCTGCATCAGCGGACAGTGGAACGGCGCAGAGACGTTCAGCGGGATGGCCCGCGCGCCCAGTTCCTTGGCCTTCTCGATGGCCAAGTCGACCGCGGCCTTGTCGCCGGAGATCACGACGTTGCCGTTGTTGTTGTCGTTGGCCACGACGCAGACGCCGGCCGCGGAGCCCGCCTCGGCGGCGGCTTCGGCCAGGGCGACGTCCGATTTCGGACCGATCAGCGAGGCCATGGCGCCGGCTCCCACCGGCACCGCGCGCTGCATGGCCTGGCCGCGCAGCTTCAACAGCCGAGCGGTGTCGGCCAGGCTGATCGCGCCGGCCGCGGCCAGGGCCGAGTATTCGCCAAGCGAGTGGCCGGCCACGAAGGCGGCCTTCTCGATCCCGACGCCGAACTCCTTCTCAAGGGTCCTGGTCACGGCCAACGAAACCGCCATCAGCGCCGGCTGGGCGTTTTCGGTCAGCGTCAGGTCGCCTTCCGGCCCTTCGCGCATCAGAGCGAACAGCTTCTGGCCCAGGGCGTCGTCGACCTCCTGGAACACCTCACGCGCGCTCGCGAAAGCTTCTGCGAGGTCGGCTCCCATGCCGACCGCCTGGCTGCCCTGGCCAGGGAAAATGAAGGCGAGGCTCATTGCACGTCTCCCGCGCACTTACGATTCAGAGCCGGGAGGGTTAGGGGATATGCCAAGCCCCGGCAAGGCGGCGATCAAGGGACGGGAGAATGCGATGCGCGCGGTCATCCGGCGGAACAAGCAGTTGGTTTGCGACGAGATCGCCGATCTGGCGCCCGATCAGGGTCAGGTCCTGGTTCGGACCCTGGCCTGCGGAATCTGCGGCTCGGACCTCCACGCCCTGCACCACATGGAGCACATGATCGACCTCACCCGCCGCGCCGGCGGTGGGGCGACCGGCTTCGATCCGACCGCCGACACCGTCTTCGGGCACGAGTTCTGCGCTGAGATCCTCGAGCACGGCCCCGGCACGATCGGGGCGCTCAAGCCCGGCACGCGGGTAGTCTCCATCCCCGCCACGCTGACCCCGGTCGGCGGGGTCGAGATGCTGGGGTTCTCCAATGCCCTGCCCGGCGGCTTCTCAGAACGGATGATCCTTTCCGAGGCCCTGCTGCTGGAGGTCCCCAACGGGCTGCCGACCGAGAAGGCCGCGCTGACCGAGCCCTTCGCGGTCGGCGCGCACGCGGTCGCCAAGGCCCGGCTCGATCCGAACAGCGTCACCCTGGTGGTCGGCTGCGGCCCGGTCGGCCTGGCGGTCATCGCCGGTCTGAAGGCCAAGGGCCACGGCCCGGTCATCGCCGCCGACTTCTCACCCCGCCGCCGCGCTGCCGCTGGGATGCTCGGCGCCGACGTTGTGATCGATCCCGCCGTAGAGAGCCCGCACACGCGCTGGGAAGGCTTCGGCGTGCCAACCGCCCGTGCGGCCCAGAACATGATCCGCATGATGGGCGGCAGCTTCGGACGGCCCGTGGTCTTCGAGTGCGTCGGCTCGCCCGGCGTGGTCCAGAGCCTGATCGAGGCCTCTCCAGCCGGGGCGCAGATCGTCGTAGCCGGCGTATGCATGGAGACCGACCGCATCGAGCCGGCGATCGCCATCACCAAGGAAATCGAGCTGACCTTCGTCTTCGGCTACAGCCCCGAAGAGTTCGCCGCGACCCTGCATGACATCGCCGAAGGCCGCATCGACGTGAGCAACGTGGTCACCGGCACGGTCGGCCTCGACGGGGTGGCGCAGGCCTTCAGGGATCTCGGCGACCCTGAGGCCCACGTGAAGATCCTGGTGCGCCCCTAAAGCTTCATCGGCGCGGCGTAGCCTGTCAGCTCCAGGTAGCCGCGCCCACCCTGAGTTCGCACCGCCCCTTCCCAGTAGATCGGACCGCCGGACTTGCGGCTGTCCAGTTCCTGGTCGTCGAACAGCGGCTTGAGGCTCCAACTGCGCACGCCGGCGCCGGTCTTCACGGAGACCGATCGCTCGACCGGATAGGACGCGCCAGTCCGTGGCGAGCGCCAGTGGCGGCCGGCGGAGAACGTGACATCCTGCGGGCCGAACCTCGTCACTCCGCCATCACGGGTTCGCAGCGAGCCGCCGGCCCAGAGCGCGCGGCCCTCGGCGTCGCGCACCTGGAAGGCCATCAGCGCACCGCCATCGTCGAGGTTGAGGCCAACCCAGTCCCAGCCGACCGCCTTGGGATCCAGCAGGGTCGAGGACCACTCGCGGTCCAGCCAGGCGCCGCCGGTTACGCGGACCGGCTTGCCATGGCGCGTCACCACGCCTGAGACCTTCAATTGCGGCAGGCTGTAATAGTGGCTCGCCTGGGTGGGCGATGGTCCCTTCCGACTGAAGCCCGCCTCGCCCTGCAGCAGGACCGGCTGGGTCGGCTGGAAGGCCAAGTCGAGGTCGAACCCCTCGCCCGCAGCCTTGGCGGCGAAGCGGCCGTCGGGCCGACGCCGCAAGCTCCAGTCGTCGATCACCACGTCAGCGTCCGTGGTCGAGGCCCCTGCCAGCCCGAAACCCGTCCGAGCGATGCGCTGACCGTGCAGCAGCTTACCCACCCTCGGATCGGACAGGGCTGCGTGGGCGAACAGGATCTGCTTGGGCGCAAAGGCGCTGGGATTGTCCTGGCCGATCGGAGGGCGTGAACGGAAGAAGGTCACCTGGAAGCCCAGTTGCTCGCCTTCGGGCGTCTCCAGCCAGCCAGTGACGTACCACCACTCGGTCCGAAACGCCGGGTGAGCGCCGTGGTCGGCTGGAAAGCGCAGGGCCACGCCTGGCCGCACAGCGGGATAGATCGGCGCCTGGGCGGCGGCCGGCGCGACAAGAGCGCCCAGCACGATGAGGAGCAGCATCAAGCGGCGCAGCATCACCAGTCCTCCCGCACGGCGCGAACGGCGTCGATCGAGAGCGCGCGCCGCCCTGCCAACAGCGCCGTCCCGGCGGCGGACGCGATCAGGGCGACCACCACGCTGGCCAGCAGCGTCCAGGGCAGGCGGGTCTCCATGGTCCAGTGGAACGACTGCGGATTGACCACGTGGATCAGCACCTGGCTCATCACCAGCCCGAGACCGACACCGCAAACGCCCCCGACAACACCGAGCAGCGCGCCCTCGGCCGCCAGCATGCTCATGATCTGGCGTCGGGTCACGCCCAGGTGCCGCAACATCCCGAACTCTTTGGTGCGGGCCAGGGTCTGGGCCGAGATCGTCGCCGCCACCCCGGCCAGCCCGACGACGATGGCGATACCCTCAAGGCCGTAGGTGACCGCAAAGCTGCGGTCGAAGATGCGCAACGCCGTCACCCGCAGCGTCCTGGGCTCAGCCACCGTCAGCCGCGCCGCCAGTTCGGGGCGCAGGGCGGCTCGCAAAGCGCGCTCGGCCTGCGCGGCCGAAACGCCAGGTCTCAGTGTCACCGAGGCTTCGCCGCGGGCGGCGTCGCCGGTCAGCCGTGTGTAGTCGCGCCCGTCAATCGTCACCGCTCCGTGCTGGCGGGCATAGTCGCGCCAGATCCCGCTGACGAAGAACCGGGCGGTCCCGGCCGCGCCGACGGGCAGGTCGATGAACTGGCCAACCTTCCACCCATAGAGCCAGGCGGCCGGTTCGGAGACGAAGGCTTCCATGGCGCCGAGCGGCGGATCAAGAGTTCTGCCGACCATCGGCGGCGCACCGACCCCCAGGCCGCCGTCAGGACGTGCGATCAGCGCCAGGGCGGGCGTGTCGGGGCTGGTCCGAACTGAGGTGGTTCGGAGGAAGACGATGTGCTCGACTCCAGAGACCGCCGCCAGCCGCGCCTGGTCGTCTGGCCCGAAGCCGCCGCCAGTCCCAGCGGCCTCGACGCGCAGATAGAGGTCGGCCGGCAGCACCTGGCCCAGCCAGTCATCGACCGAGCCGCGGAAGCTGGAGACCATCACCGCCATCGCGACCATCAGGCTGGTGCTGGCCACCACCCCGCAGAGCGCGACGGCGGCCTGGGACGGCGCGCCCCAGAGCCGCTTGATCGCCAGGTCTAGCGGCACGCGACCCGTCGAGCGGCGGCCTGCCGTCAGCAGCATCCGCGCAACCCAGGGCATGGCCGCGACGCCTCCGGCCAGCAGCAGGGCCATGGAGGCATAGCCGAGCAAGGGAACGCCCCAGAGCGCCGGCCCGAATGCGGCAGCGGCGCCGAGTCCCAGCAAGGCCACGGCCGGCCAGATGCCTGGACGCACCGATGGATCGATGGCGTCCCCGGCGTTCTTCAGGGCCACGGCCGGCTGGGCGCGCGCCGCCTCTCGTGCCGGCGCAAGGCTGCCGACCATCGCCGTCGCCAGGCCAAGAACCAAGAACACCAGCGCCGCCCCAGGCGCCAGGACCAGGGTCGGCTTGGCGTCGCCGAAATAGCCGCCGCCGAGATCGCCGCCGAGGAGACGCAGGGCGCCGTCAGCAAGACCAAACCCGAGCGCGATTCCCAGCAGTCCGCCGGCCAACCCGACGCACAATCCCTCGGCCAGAACCTGGGCCAGCAGGCTCCGCCGTCGCACCCCCAGCACTCGCAGCAGAGCGAATTGCGGCCGACGTCGCGCCACCGACAGCGACTGTGCGGAATAGACGAGGAACCCGCCCGTCAGCAGCGCCATCAACGCCAGCATGTCGAGGTTGACGCGATAGGCGCGGCTCAGGGCGTCGCTGCGCCGTGCCTCGCTGTCGCGGGTCACCAGTTGGGCGTCGGCAGACAGCATCGCGCCGAGGGCCGCGCGGACCTGAGCTTCGTCGACGCCGGGGGCCAGCCGCAGATCGAGCCGCTGGAGGCGGCCCAACCGGCCCAGGCGCCATTGCGCCACGGCGATGTCAGTCACGGCCACGCGCCGCCCCTCCCCGACGCCCGGCAGCACGCCGGCGATCCGGAAGCTCGCCCGGCGGCCGTCGGCGGCCAATTGAATGGTTTGGCCGACGGATCGCTCGGCCAATGCCGCGTCCGAAAGGAAGACGGCGTCCTCGGCGAAGATCGCATCGGGCGTTGGGCCGTGCGCCCCCTCGCCCGCCAGCGGGCGAGCCATCAGGCCGGGGGTCACCGAGGCCGCGCGCAGGGCGTCGAGGCCAAGGACCGTGATCGTCTCGCCTGGCCGCTCGCTGGCGGCCTCCAGCTCGACCACCGGACTGACGGCGGCCACGCCCTTGGCGCGCGCGATCTTCGGATAGAGCGCCTCGTCGAAGCCGAACTGGGTGGTGGCGCGGATTTGCAGTTGGGCGTCGCCATTGACCGCGCTGACCGCCTGCGAGAATTCGCTGAGCGCCGAGGCGTTGACCAGATGCACGGCCAGACCGAGCGCCACGCCGATGGCGATCGCCGCCGCGGCCGTCGCCGCCCGAACGGGGTGCGCCCGCCACTCGCCGAAGATCATCCAGCGCGCCGCGAGCGTGGTCGATCTAAACGACATGACGCTCGACCAGCCCGTCACGACCCAGCACCAGAACCCGGTCGGCGGCGCGGGCGGCCACCTCGGAATGGGTGACCAGAACAGCCGCAGCTCCAGAGTGGCGCACCGCGCCGGCCAGCACCTCCAGCACCTTGGCCGCGGTCTCCGGATCCAGGTTCCCGGTCGGCTCGTCAGCGAGCACCAGGCCAGGCTGGTGCACCAGCGCCCGAGCGATCGCCACCCGCTGCAGCTCGCCGCCCGAAAGCTGGCGCGGATAGTCGTGGGCGCGCTCGCCTAGCCCGACGCTCGCCAGCATTTCGCCCGCCCGCGCGAGGGCGGGCGCCTCCGGGTGGCCCTGCAAAGCCAGCGGCAAGGCGACGTTCTGGCCCAAGGTCAGGTGCGGCAGAATGTGGAAGGCCTGGAATACGAAGCCGATGCGGTCGCGCCGCAGCAGGGTGCGGGCGTCGTCATCCAGGCCCCCCAGGTCGACCCCGTCGATGGCGACGCCCCCGGAGTCGACCAGATCAAGGCCGGCGATCAGGTTCAGCAAGGTCGACTTGCCGACCCCGGACTCGCCCATGATCGTCACGAACTCCCCGGGAGCTAGGCGCAGGTCCAGGCCCTCGAACAGCACCCGGCCGCCAGGCACGGACTTGGTGAGCGACTGGAGAGCAAGGATCGGCGTCGTCATGGCCCTAGTAGCGGCAAGCCCCCGGGCGCTGTCGAGCCTCTAGGGCGCGGTCAGCCAGCGCTCCAGCGCGGCGGTGTCGGCGATGTCGCCCGGATAGGGCCGCGAGGGCGTGTACGGGCCCATCTTCCGCGGGAACTCCAGCGAGACCTTCTGCATCGTCCTGAAGATTCCCAGGCCGGACGGCAGCGGCGCGGCGCGCACCTCCATGTACCAATTGCCCTCGCGAGTCGGCTGGCCGGCCTGCACCGCGCCCAGCCGCAGCAACCGGTCGACAAAGATCAAACACGAGCTGAAGCAGGCCTCGTCGGTCAGCACGATCAGGTGGCCAGGAGCAACAGCGGGCGACGGCGGCCTGTCATCCCCCACTTCCAGGCAGGCCCTGGGGATGTCGGCGGTGAAGTTGCGCCTCTGGGCCATGGCGTGCTGCATTTGGCCGGCAGCCTCCCCGACCTCCCTGGCCAGTTGCGGCGCGCTGACTGCAAAGCGGGTCTCATAGCTGCGCAGGGTCTCCATATTGCCGGGCGTGGCCCGCCAGACGACGCCGCAGCCGCCCCTCGGAATGCGGTCGGAGGCGCGCATCGCCGCCTTGCCGACGATGACCTCGGCGACCTGATCGCCGAACTCTGAGTTGCCGCCGGTGTTGCCACGCAGGTCGATGATCACCCGCTTGGCGGCCTGGATCTCGGACCGCCGCTCCTGCGCTTCCTTGACCACGGGCAGCACGTCGTCGGTCAGCCGCTCCATCGAGATCCACATCCCGCCCGGGACGGCGCGCACGCCAAAGCCCGCCTTGCCGACGGCCAGCGGCGGCATCGGCGGGGTCTTGTCGGCCATCTCCGGCGACGGCCGCCAGGCGATATGCGGGTCCTGAAAGCTCAGGGCAAAGCCCCGCATGACCTTCACATAGGCGGGAAAATCGGTGGTCGCGGCGGCGGCGGACCAGGCGACGGCATAGCCGTCGTCCAGCCGACGCCAGAACAGCGCGTCCTCCATCTCCGGCGTCGCAGCGGGGTGGTTCTGGACAATCAAGGCCTTGGCGGCCTCAAGGTCCTTCAACGTTGTGGCCGGCCACGGCTCTGCGGCTTGCGCCGCCCCGCCGAGAAGTCCAGCCAGCAGCGCGGCCGCCATCACCCCCCCACGCATCGACGCGCCTACTTCGCGGCCGGAGGCGGCGGCAGGCGACGCTGGGCGAGCGCCGTGCAGGCAGCCAGCCCGATCGGCCCGGTCTCGTCGTAGATGCGGGCGTCGCCCACCGCCACGCCGTCGTCGGCGCCATGATAGGTGCTCTCGAACCCGACCCACTCCGTCTCCGGCAGTTTGTGCAGGTAAAGGGTGACGTCGGAATTGATGTAGCCCAGGCCCTGGTCGCCCACATGGGTCAGCGGGCTCACGAAGTCGGCGGCCACGGCCACCCGCTGGAACGGCGTCAGGGGCTCACCCTCGACGACCTCACGGACCTCGCTCATCCAGGTCCGCCGCTGCTCGGCTGAAGCGAAGGCGCCGCTGATGGGCCGCGACGCCCACATGCCGCCCATACCTTCTCGCGCTGGAGGCGGCGGGATGTCGGCCGGCGATGGCACGTCCCATGTCCCCGGCTTCCAGACATTGCCTTCCGAATTCTCGGTGCGCTTGAGGAACTGGCAGGAGGCGCGCGCCATGCTGACGCCGCCGGATATGAACTCGGCGTCGACCACGCGAATGCGGCCGCCTTCGCGCACGACCGTGGTCGTGATCTCGATCGGGTCGAAGCCCGGTAGCCGGTACATGTCGACCGTCAGGCGGGCCGGGATGAATTCCGAATCGCCGTGCTTCTGTTCGAGCACCGAGCCGAGAAGACCGACAATGACTCGTCCGTGGAGCGACTTGGGGTTCCAGGGGCCGCGGCAGGCGGGGGTTGGGACGAAATATTGACCGTCCCGTTTGAAAAAGGGTTCGTTTGACATGGCGCGGGACCATGACGGATTCCCCAGGCGCAGCCTAGGTTGCACGCGCGCTTGACCAGTCATTGCGCGCAGGGACCGTTTACACCGCCGTTTGTTTCGTCGCACGACGTTTGCCCGGCCCGATTTGCCCAGCCTAAGCTCGACCTTGGCAAGTTCACACCGTGAGGCAGTTCGTCGATGCGTTTCCCGTTACTTGGAAAAATGGCGGTCGGCGCCATCTTGAGCGGCATGACCGCATTACCTGCCGCCGCCCTGCCCGATCCCAGCGATCCGTACGTCTACATGGAGGAGATCGAGGGGCCTCGGGCCATGGCCTTCGCCAAGGCCGAGAACGAGCGCTCGCTCCCGCAACTCCAGAACGATCCTCGCTACGCCAAGCTCTATGACCAGGCGCTTGCGATCGCGACAGCCAAGGACCGTATCACCCCGGTCGGCTTCGCCGGCGACGGGACGCTGCGCAACTTCTGGCAGGACGCCGAGCACGTGCGCGGACTGCTGCGTTCCACTACCCTCGGCAGCTATCGCACCGGCAAGCCGGAGTGGCGGACGATCCTGGACATCGACGCTCTGGCCAAAGCCGAAGGCAAGAACTGGGTCTACAAGGGCGCGCACTGCCTGGCGCCCGACGACAGGCTCTGCCTGCTCGACCTCTCCGACGGCGGTAAGGACGCCGTCGAGGTCCGCGAGTTCGACATCAAGACCGGCCAGTTCGTGAAGGACGGCTTCTTCCTGCCGGCCGGCAAGCACCGCTACGCTTGGCTCGACGCCGACACCCTGGCCGTCGCCACTGAATGGACCAAGGGCGAGCTCACGACCTCCGGCTATCCCTACGTGATCAAGATCCTCAAGCGCGGCCAGCCGTTGGCCCAGGCCCGCGAAGTGTTTCGCGGAAAGGCCGACGACGGCGGCTATGGCGTCAGCCCCATCGCACTGCGCGACGCCGACGGCAAACTCCAGGCGCTGATCGCCCATCGGCCGCTCGACACCTTCAACGCGGAGCATCACCTGATCGGTGAGGCCGGCGCGACCCTGCTGCCGCTGCCGAAGCGCTCGTCGATCCAGGGCCTGCTCGACGGCCAGGTGCTGCTAACCTTGGAAGAGGATTGGACGGCCCAGTCGGGCCAGTCCGGCGATCTGCTGGCGATGGACCTCGGCGCCCTGAAGACGGACGCCTCCAAGGTCAGGGCCACCCTGGTCCTGCGTCCGACCGACAGCCAGTCCGTCGAGCAGGTGGCGACCACCCGCAACCGGCTGGTCGTGGCGCTGTACGACAACGTCAAAGGCGGGGTGCTCAGCTTCCGCCACGACGCCAAGGGCTGGGCCTCGACCAAGCTCGAGCTGCCGGCCGACATCTCGGTCGGTATCGCCTCGGCTTCGGACAGCGACGACCAGCTGATCCTGCAGGTGGCCGGCTTCCTGACACCCTCGACCCAGCTGCTGGCCGACGCCGCCAGCGGCTCGCGCGAAACCCTGCGCACCCTGCCCGCCCGTTTCGACGCCTCCAAGCTGGCGGTTGAGCAGCACTGGGCCCTATCCAAGGACGGGACCAAGGTGCCGTACTTCCTAGTGCGCCCGAAGGAAATGAAGTTCGACGGCGCGACCCCGACCCTGCTCTACGCCTACGGCGGCTTCCAGGTCTCCCAGGCCCCGGCCTACGCCGCGACCGTCGGCAAGCTGTGGCTGGAACGCGGCGGCGCCTACGCCATCGCCAACATCCGCGGCGGCGGCGAGTTCGGACCGCGCTGGCATGAAGCCGGGCTGAAGCTGAACCGTCAGCGGGTCCATGACGACTTCTTCGCGGTGTCCGAGGACCTGATCACCCGCAAGGTCACCAATCCGGGCAAGCTCGGCATCATGGGCGGCTCCAATGGCGGCCTACTGATGGGCGTGGCCCTGACCCAGCGTCCGGAGCTTTACAAGGCCGTGGTGATCCAGGTGCCGCTGTTCGACATGATCGGCTACACCCACATCGGGGCCGGCGCGTCCTGGGTCGGCGAGTACGGCGATCCGGCCAACCCGGAAGAGCGCAAGGTGATCGACACCTATTCGCCCTACCAGAAGCTGGCCAAGGGCCAGCCCTATCCCCGGGTGTTCCTGGAAACCTCGACCAAGGACGACCGAGTGCATCCGGCCCACGCCCGCAAGGCCGCCGCGCGCCTCAAGGAACTGGGCTACGACTACCTCTATTACGAGAACATCGACGGTGGTCACGCCGCCGCCGCCAACCTCAACGAGACCGCCAAGCGCCAGGCGCTCGAATACACCTATCTTAGTCAGCAGTTGATGGACTGAAGGCCGGGCCCGGGCGGGCCTCGACCGCCCGGGCCTCGACCTCCTCCCCGCATTCGGAGCAAGTCATCACCGGCTGAAAGTCGCAGCCACAGCCCTTGTGCCGGTGCAGGATCGGTGGGCCGCGGTCGTCGGCATAATGGCGGTCGCCCCAATGCACGATGGCCATGACCACCGGATAGAGGGCCAACCCCTTCTCGGTCAGCCGGTATTCGAAACGGGCCGGGTTCTCCTGGTAGGCGACCCGCGCCAGCACCCCTTCGTCGGTCAGCAGTTTCAGCCGCTCGGCGATGATGGTGCGTGAGATCCCCAGACGCGTCTGGAAGGCATCGAACCGACGCACCCCCAGGAAACAGTCGCGCAGGATCAGCAGCGTCCAGCGATCGCCGATCACCGCCACGGAGCGGGCGACCGAGCACGGCTCCTTCGCCAGATCATCCCATTTCATCGCCGGACCCATCCGCCATTGACCAAGTCCGAAATCGATACCATGGTCCGTCCAGAAAATAAACTGACTGGAGACGAGCCATGGCCGCATGTCTGGTGGTGGGCGCCGGCGACGGTGTGGGCGGAGCAATCGCCAAGGCCTTCGCGGCCGAAGGCTACGAGGTCTGCATCACCCGCAGGGCCCGCAATCTCGAACAGCTGGAGGGGCTCGCCCAGTCGATCCGCGATGCCGGCGGCAAGTCCCGCGCCTACGGCGTCGACGCTCGGTCCGAGGAGGAAATGGTCGCCCTGTTCGATCAGATCGAAGCCGAGGTGGGGCCGCTTGAGGTCGTGGTCTTCAACATCGGGGCGAACGTCCGCTTCAGCCTGACCGACACCACCTCGCGGGTGTTCCACAAGGTTTGGGAGATGGCCTGTTTCGCCGGCTTCCTGACCGGCCGCGAGGCGGCTCGCGTGATGATCCCGCGCGGCCGCGGCACCATCCTCTTCACCGGCGCCTCAGCCTCGGTTCGCGGGCGCCAGGGGTTCTCGGCCTTCGCCTCGGCCAAGCATGGTCTTCGCGCCCTGGCGCAATCGGCGGCCCGCGAGCTGGGCCCGCAAGGCATTCATGTGGCCCACGTCGTCGTCGACGGATCGATCGATGGCGTGTTCTCGCGCACCAACATTCCGGACATCGAGGCCAGGCTGGGCGGCGACAGCATCCTCAAGCCCGAGGAGATCGCCTCCAACTATGTCTGGCTGCACAAACAACAACGCTCGGCGTGGACGCACGAAATCGACCTGCGTCCCTGGACCGAGGCCTGGTGAGGAGGATCGCCCATGGGAAAGTCCGTTGAGTTCATTTTCGATTTCGCCAGCCCCAACGCCTATCTGGCCCATTGCGTCCTGCCAGGCATCGCCGAGCGGACCGGAGCGCAGATCGTCATCAGCCCCTGCCTGCTGGGCGGCATTTTCAAGCTGACCGGCAATCAAGCCCCGATGACCGCCTTCGGCGGCATCCAGGGCAAGCTGGCCTACGAGGCCCTGGAGACCAAGCGCTTCATCGCCAAGCACGGCCTGAGCCAGTATCAGTTCAATCCGCACTTCCCGATCAACACCCTGCTTATCATGCGCGGCCTGATCGCGGCCCGGCGGATGGGGGTCGAGAACGCCTATACCCGCGCGGTATTCGCCGGGATGTGGGAGCGCGGCCTGAAGATGGATGACCCTGAGGTGGTCGCCCAGGTGCTGACGGAGGCCGGCCTCGACGCCCGCGCCATCTTGGAGGCGACGCAGGACGCAGAGGTAAAGGCCGAGTTGCTCGCCAACACTGAGAAAGCCGCGGCCCGCGGCGCCTTCGGCATCCCGACCTTCTTCGTCGGCGAGGAGATCTTCTTCGGCAAGGAACGCCTGGGTCAGGTCGAGGAGGAGTTGGCTGGAGCCTAGGCTTTGCGGACCGGCACCACATCCTTGAAGATCTCAAAGCTCTTCCAGGTCGGCTCGAGCGGCGACTCGTCCGCCTTCGGGGCATAGGGCGACGGCGTCTCATTCCCCATGCTCGGGATATAGCGCGGGCAGTTGGGGAAGATGTCGGCGGGACGCACGCGAACCAGCATCTGCGCGCCCGGCATGCCAGCCATCCGCGGGTCGTCCCGCAGAATCTCAGCGTCGCCGTTGACCCGAAGGCGGCGCGGCTGATCTCCCATCGAGATGAACAACAGGCCGACGTGCGGATTGGCGGCGATGTTGCCCAGGCTCTTGAACATGCCGTTGCCGTCGTAGTCGGGGAAGATCAGCTCATCGGGAGCGGTGACCTGCGCGAACCCAGGCGGGCCGCCCTTGAACGAGCAATCGGGCCGCCCCTCGCCGTCGGCGGTGGCCAGAAAGAAGAAGCTCTGCTCGGCGACGAACTTGGCGTCGGCCTCGGTGAAGGCCGAGTGGCGCAGCGTTTCCGCTAGACGATCAGCCAAGGCCCGACTCCCGAAGGCGTCTTGCAGCTCTCGGTTACCCTGATGGTACATGACGACGTCGCTCCTGCCCCGGCTAGACGCACAACCTGTCCGCCTCGCCCGCCGGGTTCAAGCTCCGTTGGCCCGTTCGGCGAACGGCTGTAACAGTGCGACCGATTTTGCGTTGAGGGGCGCTCATGGATCTGGATGCGGCAGGCGGAGCAGTCACGGGCACGATGATTGCCTCGGCGATCGAGAAGCGGACCGGCAAGGCGGGCGAGCATCACGATGTCTGCGCCGACTGCGGGTCCGACGTCACCGGCCGCTTCTGCTCCAACTGCGGCCAGCCGGCCCATGTCCACCGGACCCTCTTCCACCTGGGCGAAGAGATCCTGCACGGGGTCATGCACTTCGACAGCCGGATCTGGCGGACCCTGCCGCTGCTGGTCCTCAATCCCGGCCGGCTCACCCGGGAGTGGGTGATGGGCAAGCGGACACGCTACGTCTCGCCGATGGCCATGTACCTGTTCACCGTCTTCGTGATGTTCATGCTGCTGAGCTTCATGCCGGTGACCGGCCAGGCGGTCGACGTCGCCGCCGATGGAGTAAAAGCCGCCGCCAGCGGCCCACAGTCGACCGGCACGCAGTTCATGATGGCTACAAACGAAGCGGTGCAAGCCGAGGTCGCCCTCGAAAACGCGCCGAAAGGCTCCGACTCGGCCTCGGTCGCCAAGCGCGAGGAGCTGAAGGCGCGGGTGGCCGCCGCCGAGGCGCAGCTGAAAGCCGCCGATGTGGCGATGAACGAGAACCCCACCGTCCCCAACGTGGCGGTGATTGGCCAGGGCTGGGCGGAGACCCTCAAGGCGAAATCCGCGTCGGGTGAATTCAAGGTCAACACCGGCAGCAAGGAGCTCGACAAGAAGCTCACCAAGAAGCTGCAGAACCCGGAGCTGGCGCTCTACAAGATCCAGCAAACTTTCTACAAATTCTCCTTCCTGCTGATCCCGATCTCGATCCCATTCGTGGCGCTGCTGTTCCTCTGGAGGCGGGGCTTCACCCTCTATGACCACGGGGTTTTTGTTCTCTATTCGCTGACCTTCATCGCCATGCTGATCATGGTCAGCGCCGCCCTGTTCCGCTTTGGAGGCGGGATGGCGACGGCCACGGCGCTCGCGTTCACGACCATCGTGCCGGTGCATATGTTCGCCCAGGTGAAGGGCGCCTACGGCCTGTCGACGTTCTCAGCCCTCTGGCGAACCGGCTTTCTGCTGCTGTTCTGCTCGATCGCTCTGCTGGTCTTCATGCTGACGGTGATCATGCTGGGTTTCACCGGCTGATCGGTCGGCGCCTGTGCGTTCGGCGCCACACCCTCCGCGAGGAGGCCGGTAATCAGAAATAATTGCAGCAACGCTTATAGCGTAAGGCGTCGCCGCGATCCGGGCTCGTAAAAATGAACCTACCGCCTTGTTAAGTTAGCATTTCTCGCGATCTGGAAGGCCCTGGACAGGCTCGCCCGACGCAGGATTTCCTCCCGCCCACAACACCCATGCCGTGCATCTCCCCTGAGATCGCCGAGCGTCGGGGGACAAAGGGAGGAAACCATGGCGTACCACCGCACTCGCGCGGCGGCTCAGGTGAGTCTGCTTGCGCTTATGATGGCGTTGCCCGCCGGCCAGGCATTGGCCCAACCGGAAGTCGAAGAGCTTATCGTCACCGCTCGAAAGCGCGACGAAGCGCTGATCGACGTCCCCTTCTCGATCAACGCCATCAGCGAAACCAAGATGCGCGAGCGCGGCGCGACCAACATCGAGGAACTGTCCCGCAACATCGCCAACTTCACCGTCCAGAACCTCGGCCCCGGCCAGAGCCAGGTCGCGATCCGCGGGATCTCCGCAGGCCAGATCGTCCGCGACCAGCCGGGCGTGAAGGAGCAGGTCGGGGTCTATCTCGACGAGTCGGTGATCTCGCTGTCGCTGTTCACGCCGGATATCGAACTCTTCGACCTCAACCGCGTGGAAGTGCTGCGGGGACCTCAAGGCACGCTGTTCGGCTCCGGCTCGCTGTCGGGCACGGTCCGCTACATCACCAACCAGCCCACGACGGACGGCTATCACGGGGCCTTCGAAGCCACCGTCAACGCCGTGGACAGCGGCCAGACAGGCGGCGAGCTGAAGGGCGCGGTGAACATTCCCGTGACCGACCAAGTCGCCCTGCGTCTCGTCGGCTATGCGACCAGCTTCCCCGGCTACATCGACGCGGTCCAGCCCGACGGCAGTGTCAAGGAAGACGTCAACAGCGGCTCGCGGCTTGGCTTCCGGGCCGCCATGCTGATCCAGGCGACAGAGGAGCTCAGCATCACGCCGCGGGTCCTGTACCAGACCATTGATGTCGACGGCTTCAACCGCATCGACATCTTCAACATCCTCGGCAACCAGTACACGACCACCCGCCCGCCCTATCAGCTCGGCGACCTGCAGCAGTTCACCCAGCTGCAGGAAAAGTTCGAAGACGACTTCCTGCTCGGCGACCTGACGATCGAGTACGACTTCGGCGACCTGGCGCTGACCTCGATCTCGACCTTCCAGGATCGCGATGTGAAGGTCGTGCGTGACGCCACCGCCCTCACCGGCTCGATCACCGGGGGCAGCATCGGCTTGCCGGAAGATGTCTATACCCTCGACGCTCCGCTGATCGACATCACCGACGTGAAGTCGTTCACGCAGGAAATCCGCCTCGCCTCGACCGGCGAGGGCCCGATCTCATGGGTGATCGGCGCCTTCTACAGCGACGTCCAGCGCGACTATTCCCAGGCCCTGCCCGTGATCGGGTTCGAGGATCTGACCGGCATTGCGACCGCTGGCCCGGCCGCGCCGAGAGACACCCTCTACTATTCGACCGTGCCCTACGATCAGACCCAGTACGCCTTCTTCGGTGAAGGCACCTGGTCGGTGACCGACCGACTGGACATCACCGGCGGCCTGCGTTGGGCGAGCTACGAAGAGGAACGCACCCTGACCTTCGACGGCATCTTCGCCGAGCGGACGATCGGCGTGCCCGGCAGCACCGAGGCCGATGACTTCGCACCGCGGGTAATCGTCGCCTACAAGATCAACGACGACGTCACCTTGAACGCCCAGGCGTCGAAGGGCTTCCGACTGGGCGGGATCAACGACCCGCTGAACCGCCCGCTCTGCACCGCGGGCGACTTCGCCACCTTCAACGCCCTCTCCAAGCCGAGCTTCGACAACGAAACCGTCTGGAACTACGAGGCGGGCGTGAAGGCCGAGTTCGGCGGCTCAGGCGTCCTGACCGTGGCCGCGTTCTACGCCGACATCGAGAACCTGCAGGCTACCCTCGACGCCGGCAGCTGCTCGTCGCGGGTGATCGTCAACGTGCCGGACGCTCAGTCGGCCGGCGTCGAGGCCGAGTTCTCGTATCGCTTCAACGAGGCCTTCGATATCGCCGCCTCGGCCTCGTACAACAACGCAGAGCTGACCTCGAGCGTCGTCGACTCGCTAGGCGCGCCCATCCAGGGCCTGCGCGATGGGAACCGCCTGCCGACGGTGCCGGAGTTCCAGGCCGCGTTCAGCCTGAACTACGTGCACGAGATCGAGGGCAACTGGACGCCGTTCGCCAACCTCACCTGGCAGTATGTCGGCGACCGCTTCACCCAGGTCGCCGATCAGGAAGACAATCCCCGCCGCGTGAGCCTCTTTGACATAGGCGACCCGACGGTTTCGAGCCTGTCGTTCCCGCTGGAGCTGCCAGACTACCAAGTCGTCAACCTGCGCGGCGGCATCCGCTATGGCGACTTCGAGGCCGCCATCTTCGTCCAGAACCTGACCGACGAGCGAGCCTGGCTGTCGGTCGACCGCGAGCGGGGCCTGCGCGCCCGCTACGGCTATCAGACCAACCAGCCGCGAACGATCGGCCTGACTATCCGCAAGTCGTTCTAGAAGAACTGCGCCAGGTTGCGGCGGACCCGTTCCAGGACGGGTTCGCCGTCATCCTGGATCTCGAACGTCTGGCCGGTAATGGCCTCGAAGGCCTGAATGTAGACTGCCGCCGTTTCGACCAGCATCTGGGCCGGGATCTCAGGGATCGGATCCTTGTAGGGATCGCAGCGCTCGGCCACCCACGACCGCACGAAATCCTTGTCGAAGCTCTCGGGCCGCTGGCCGGCGGCGAAGCGCTCGGGATAGCTCTGCGCGAACCAGTAGCGGCTGGAATCCGGCGTGTGGATCTCGTCAGCCAGGATGATGGTCCCCTCGCCGTCCACCCCGAACTCATACTTGGTGTCGACCAGGATCAGGCCTCGCTGCGCCGCGATCTCCTGCCCGCGGGCGAACAGCGCCAGGGCATAGGCCGAGAGCGTGTCCCATTGCACCTGCGTCAGCAGCCCCTGCTCCACGATCTCGTCAGGCGTCAGCGGCTCGTCGTGGCCGCCGTCGAACGCCTTGGAGGTGGGGGTGATGATCGGATGCGGAAGCTTCTGATTGTCGGCCAGGCCATCGGGCAGCGTGTGGCCGTACATTGTCCTCTGACCCTTCTTATAAAGGGTCAAAATCGAGGTGCCGGTGGTGCCAGCTAGGTAGTCGCGCACGACGATCTCGACCGGCAGGATGTTGAGCCGGCGACCGATCACCACGTTCGGATCGGGATAGGCCAGGACGTGATTGGGGCAGATGTCGGCGGTCTGTTGGAACCAGAACCGCGCGGTCTGGGTCAGCACCTGGCCCTTGAACGGAATGGCCGCGAGGATGCGGTCGAAGGCGCTGATCCGGTCGCTGGCGATGATGATCCGGCGTCCGTCGGGCAGATCGTAGTTGTCCCGCACCTTGCCGTAGTAAGGGTTCGGCAGTTCCGGGATGATCGCGTCGCGCAGGACGCGGTGGGCGTTGCGAGCCAGGGCCGTCTTATCCATGCCGGCTCTCTAGCCTATTCCACGCGTCAGGCCAGCCCGGAACGCCTCAGTTCGCGCCCATCATCTGCACCACCCGCACCACCGCCGGCAGGATCAGCACCCCGATGAGGCAGGGAAAGATGAACAGGATCAGCGGCACGGTCAGCTTGACCGGCAGGGCCAGGGCCTTCTCTTCGGCGCGCAGCATCCGCTTGGCGCGCATGTCCGTGGAAAACACAGTCAGCGTCTCCCCCAGGCTGGTGCCCATTTCCTCGGCTTGGCGCAGCATGGTGGCCAGCGCCCGGGCGTCCTCGATCCCGAGCCGATCGGCGAAGGTCAACCAGGAGTCCTTGCGCGATTTACCGGCGCGAAGCTCCAGGGTGAGGATGCGCAGGTGGACAGTCAGACGCGGATAGCGGCGAACCAGCTCGTCGGAGACGCGCGATACCGCTGCATCAAGGCTGAGCCCGGCCTCGACCGAGGCGACCAGCAGGTCCAGCAGGTCGGGAAAGCCGTCGCTGTACTCCTGCTCGCGGCTCTTCTGGCGGGCCTTCAGCACTTGGTCGGGGCCCATCAGCGCGGCCATCGCAAACACGGCGGCCACCGCGATCGCCGACGACCCGCCCCCCTTCAGGGCGAACGGCAGCACGACCACCACGCCCAGGGTCGCGATGCTGAGCGCCACGGCCCGCGCGCCCAGATAGTAGATCGGCGCCTCGCGATTGAAGAAGCCGGCCTGCATCAGGCGCATGCGCAGGTCGGAGATCTTAGAGGGGTCGCGAACCGCTGCCTGCTGGCCCAGGCGGCGCAGGCCATCGACCGCCTGGCCGAAGATCCGCACTTCGCCAAACGGCGCATGAGGCCCAGCGTTGGCGGGCGACTGGAAGCGCGCGCGGCGCTGTGAACGCAGCCGCATTTCGCCCGCCAGCACCGCTGCGCCGCCGAGCCCCGCCACCGCCAGCAGTGCGAAGGCGGCCATCGTGATCAGATTCTGTAGCTGGATCGCATCCATGGCCTAGATCCGCATGTCGATCATTTTGCGCATCACCAGATTGCCGATGAGCATCCAGGTCCCGATGACACCCAGCCCGACCTGCATCAGCGGCTCGTTGATCACGTCGATGTAGAAGCTCGGCGACATCACAAGGATCGCGCCCGCGGCCACGAACGGCGCGGCGCTGAGGATCATCGCCGAGGCGCGCCCTTCGGAGGTGGCGGCCTTGATCTTCAACCGCATGCGCAGCCGGTCGCGCACGGTGGAGGCGTTCAGCTTCAGCAGCCCCGTCAGATTTCCGCCCGAACGCTCCTGCAACCTGACGGTCGCGGCGAACAGGTCGAGGTCCTGGTGTTGGCAGCGCAGCGACATGCGGTTGACCGCCTGCTCGAGCGTCGCCCCATAGGCGATCTCGTCGGCGACCATGCCGAACTCCGAGCCGATCGGATCGGACATCTCCCGACCGACCAGGGCCACGGCGGTCGGCACCGGGTGCCCTGCCTCCAGGCTGCGGACAATGATCTCCAGGGCCTGCGGCAGCTGCTTGCCCAGGGCCATGGCGCGACGATTGGCCATGAAGTTTAGGAAGAACACCGGGCCGCCTGCGCCGAGCAACAGCGCCCCGACCGGCGCCGCGATCAGCTGGCGCGTGACCACCGCGGCCGCCACCGCTCCGACGATAGCCGCCGCGATCAGCCCGCCCAGCCAGCGACGGCCGTCATACGGCACGCCCGAACGCACGATTAGTTGGCTGAGCCAGGCCCAGCCGCCCTTGGCGTAGCCCGCCGCATTCAGGCCGCGCTGCTTGCGCAGCTCGACGACCAGTTCTGCGATCGTGCCGCCGGTCCGTTCGGCCAGCAGCAGGCGGCGGTTGACCTTGTGCTTGACCTTAGCGGTGCGGAAGAGGCCGACGCCGGCCTGGACCGCCGAGAACACGGCCGCGAAGACCAGGATCAGATAGGCGGTGGAGGCGTCGAACTGCATCAGCCCAGCACGCGGTTAGGGTCAAAGTTGGCGGTGTCGTAGGGGATGCCCCGGCGGGTCATCTCGTCGAGGCAGCGCGGGCGCAGGCCGCTGGCCCGGAATTCCCCATGGACCACGCCGTCCGCGGTCGTGTGGGTGCGATGATAGGCGAAGATCTCCTGCATCTGGACCACCTGGCCCTCCATGCCGACGATCTCACAGACGCTCATCATCTTCCGCTTGCCGTCAGACATACGCATGATCTGGACGATCATGCCGACGGCCGAAGCGATCTGACCCCGCACCGCTTCCGGCGACAGCTTCATCCCGGACATCGCCACCATCTGCTCAAGGCGGGTGATCGCGTCGCGCGGGGTGTTGGCGTGGATGGTGGCCATCGAGCCCTCGTGGCCGGTGTTCATGGCCTGGAGCATGTCGAAGGCTTCCTCGCCCCGGACTTCCCCCAGGATCACACGATCCGGACGCATCCGCAGGGCGTTCTTCACCAACTCGCGCTGGCGGATCTCGCCCTTGCCCTCGATGTTCGGCGGCCGGGTCTCCATGCGGACGACATGCGGCTGCTGCAGCTGCAGCTCGGCGGCGTCCTCGATGGTGATCAGACGCTCCTTGATGCTGATCGCCGAGGACAGCGCGTTGAGCAGGGTGGTCTTGCCCGAACCGGTGCCGCCCGAAATCACAGTGGAGACCCGCGCCTTTACCGCGCCGTGTAGGAACTCGGCGACGCAGGCCGGCATGGCCCCGACCTCGACCAGCTTCTCCAGGGTGTAGGGCTTCTTGGAGAACTTCCGGATCGAGACGCAGGCGCCGTCGATAGCGATGGGCGCGATGGCTGCGTTCACGCGGCTTCCGTCCGGCAGACGGGCGTCGACCATCGGCTGGCTCTCGTCGATCCGCCGCCCGACCCCGGCGACGATGCGGTTGACGATCCGCAGCAGGTGATCGTTGTCGCGGAAGCGGACCGGCGTGGGCTCCAGTTCCCCTCGCCGCTCCACATAGACCTGGAACGGGCCGTTGATCAGGATGTCGTTAACGCTGTCGTCCTTGAGCAGCGGCTCGATCGGGCCAAGCCCGACCATCTCGTCGTGAACCGACGAGCCCAACTCCTCCAATTCAGAGGTGTTGAGCACTAACCGCTCGGCGCGCGCGAAGTCGCCGACCAGCGACATGACCTGGCGGCGCAGTTCCCCTTCGGCCAGGGACTCCAGCTTCGAGAGGTCGAGTTCCTCGATCAGCTGGGCGTGCAGCTTGAGCTTGATGTCGAGCAACTGATCGGTCGGGGCTGGCGGCTGGGCGACCGGCGCCGGCGGTGGCGCGTTCTCGACAACGAGCTCGGGCGCAGCCTTGGCAGCGAGGGTGAAACGAGCCATCAGGCGGCCTTTCTCGACCAGATGCTGCGGCGCTCGACCGGGGTCTGCACGCCGATCAGGCGGTCCACTAGGTAGGCGACGTCGCGCACGATCTTCGACTTCGGCCGATGCTGGCTGATCGGGCCGCCTAGGTTGACCGAGGCGGCCGCGGCCTCCCAGTCGGAGCTGATCGCGGCCTCGGCCTTACGTTCCAGCGCCCGCTCGGCCTCCGCCACCGAAGGCGCCGGGCCGAACATCCGGCTGGCCAGACGATTGAGAATGATCTTCGAGCGTACGCCGATCGGCATGGCCGCCTCGACTTCCGAGGCCAGGGCGCGCGCCGACAGCAGCGCCGGTACGGTCAGCTCGGAGACGATGAACACCTCGTCCGAGCCAGCCAGCACCTCCATCGACCAGGCGCGCCGCTGGCGAGGCATGTCGATCACTACGAACTCGTAGGCCTCGCAGGCGATCTCCAGGATCCGTAGCACCGCGTCCTTCGAGATCAGGTCGAACGCCAGCGGATCGCGCGGGCAGGCCAGCAGGTCCAGCCCCTTGGAGACCGGGGTCGTGAAGGCGGCGAGCAGGGCCGCATCCATGCGCTCTGCGGCCGGACCGAACTCGGCCAGGCCCATCGCCGCAGTGGCGCCGAGATAGGCCGGGGCCGCGCCGTCGGCGAGGTGCAGGTCGATCAGGCAGACGGCCCGGTCGCGGTTGGCGCGTGCGGCCAAGGCAGTCGCAAACTCGATGGCCAAGGTGGTGGCGCCCGCCCCACCCACGGCGCCTATGACCGCCCAACAGCGGGAGTCGCTGCTCTGCGGGGCCGGAGTTCGGGCGCCCGCGGCATCCAGCAGGCCGTAGACGGCCGCCTGCACCTGCTCGTCGCTGTAGGGCGGCTCGAGAACATCGGAAACCGGCAGCCGCATCAACGCCCGCACCAGGGCGGCAGGCAACCGCGCGCCGACCAACAGGATCGGCGGCGGCGAGCCACCGGCCGCCAGACTCTCTAGTACGGCGGCGAGCGCGACCGGATCGACGCTGTCGACGTCGACCAGCGCCAGATCCAGGTTGGCGGCCTTGGCCTCGGCCAGACGTTCGACGCCGGCCATTTCCAGGGCGGCGCCGAACAGCGGCCCGCGCGCCAGCGGCGCCAGGCTTGGACCAACCGCCAGGACGCGGCGTCCCAGAAGGCTCCAGTGGGTCATGACTGCGACCTCGTACTCATCGGTTACTGGCCCGCAGGCCCCGTCCCGACCGGCGCGGACATGGGCTTGTCCAACGCCAGGCCGCTGAGGATCAGGTCGATGGGGCTGGGTTCACGGCCGGCCATGACGCGGCTCTCGCCGGTGAAGTCCTCAGCCGTCGCCAGGCGCGGAGTGACGATGATCACCAGCTCGCTCTCCTGGCGCCGCCAGCGCGCGGAGCGGAACAGCGTCCCGATCACCGGCACGTTGCCGATGCCGGGCAACTGGCGCACCGCATTCGAGTAATCCTGCTGGAACAGGCCGGCGACAGCGAAGCTCTCGCCCGACTTGAGTTCGATGGTGGTCGAAGTGCGGCGGACGGTCAGGCTGGGAATATCCATCCCGTTCAGGCGCAGGCTGTTTCGTGGGTCGAGCTGGCTGACCTCCGGGGCGACCATTAGGCGGATCAGGCCGTTGTCCTGCACCGCCGGCTCGAAATCGAGCTTCACGCCGAACGGACGGAACTCGATGGCGACCGTGTCCCGGTCCTGCGGGATCGGATACGGGAATTCACCGCCGGCCAGGAAGCTGGCCTTCTGGCCCGACAGGGCCACCAGGTTCGGCCGCGCCAGCGTGCGGATCACGCCCTTCTCCTCCAGCGCGCGCAGCACCACGTCGATATCGACGGTGCCGATCGTGCCCCGGACCTCCAGCGTGCCTTGCGGCGTGGATGGACCTAGCAGGCCCGAGCCGGTGGCCAGGGCGAAATTCACGCCGTCGGTCGCATTGATGTTGAAGCCGATGTCCTTGAGGTCGGATCGGCTGGCCTCCAGCACCCGCACCTCCAAGATCACCTGCTGTGAGGCTCGCACGGTCAGGGCGCTGGTCACGCTCTCCGGAGCGAACTTGTCGGCCAGGGTCTTGGCTTTCGAGGCGACGGCGGTGGTTGAGACCTCGCCGGTCAGCAGCAGGCCTTCACCGAGATTGCGAACCCGGATTCCCTCACCCGGAATGGCCGCGGCGAGGTCCGACTGGAGCGCTTCGGCGTCATAGCCGACCCGCACGTCCACGACTTCCTGCAGGGCGCCGCCATGCCCGTAGATCAGGAGGTTCGTGGCGCCCAACGCCTTGCCGCGCACATAGAAGCTGCGGTCCGTCGTGGCGACGATCTGCGCGGTTTCGGGTTGGGCGACCACGATCTTTGAGGCCGGACTGTCCAGCCTGAACGACAGTGACTTGTTCCTGGGAACGTTGATCGTGCGGCTGCGCACGGCCTCGCTCACGAAGCTCTCGGCAGCGGCGGGCGCGACCGACACCGCCGCGCTCAGGAGGCAGCCGGCCAGGACGGCGATCACTCGAAGCATGTTTGCGGTTCTCACGACCAACTCATGCACCCGGAGCCCTGGCTCCGCCCTCCCCTTCGACCACGGTGATAATCGACCGTCGTAGCGATGCCGCCGGGGCCGGATTGCGGGCACGGGGAGCGGTGGACGGCGCCCGGGCGACCGCGCCGCCGACGACGTCGCGCACGCCGAGCGGCGGGGCCGCCTCGACCTCGGCCTGGCCCAGCGCCCGCAGGGCGAGCGACAGGGAGCCGAGATTGGCCGCAACCGCCAGCTTCTGTGCGTCGCGAACGCTGACCTCGAGGGTCGCGGTGCTCGGCGCTTCAGGCTTGTTTGAGGTCGGGTCAGCGTTGAGATCGACGCCCAGCAGGCGGACGTTCTGGATCACCACCTCGGCCTGGAGGACCTTGTTGGCGTCGTCATTCGACAGATTTCGCATCAGCACCACGTCGACCCGGTCGCCCGGCAAGGCGTGGCCGCCGACGCCGGAGATGTCGGAGACGCCGATGGTGTAGGCCCGCATGCCGTGGCCGATCTCGGCCGCGACGGACGGCCGGGCGCCCGGCCCGCTCAGTTTGGTCGGCAGCAGCGGCTCGCGCGCCAGGATCGGCAGCAGCGCCACGGGCGCGCCGCCATTGTCCTGGGCCAGCACCTGCTCGACGGTGGCGAACACGCCGGTCGGAGCAGCCTCACGCGGGACCTTGATGACCTTCAGATGGTTGGCGTCCAGCCGCTCGCCGTACTTGATGTCCTGCGAGGCGACGACCATCGAGACGCCGTTGACGACCGGCGCGGGGACGGCGGCGGCGGCGACGTTGCTGCGAGCTGGAAGGGCGACTTTGGCCACGAACAAGGCGCCCAGCCCCAACGCAGCCGAGGCACCCAAGCTCACAATCGTACCAACCCGCATCGCCCACCCATGGATGCTATGCAACATCAGTGGGTTAGCAGGCGCCCTCTTGCGATAACCACAACAAACGAGGTCAACAGGCCGTCAACCATAGTGCTGAGCGCGCTCCGCTTTCTCAAGCGAGACAAGCGATGGCGCAGTACGCAGACAAACCGCCGCAGGGCTTCTATAGTCAAAGCATTCCGGAGGACTCAGATGCGCCGTTTCGCCCTCGCCGCCGCCGCCGCGGCCCTCATCGCCAGCCCCGCCTCTGCGGCCCTGAAGGAAGGCGCCAAGGCCCCGGACTTCAACGCCGATGGCTATCAGGCCGGCAAGCCGATCTCCTTCTCCATGGCGCAGGCCCGCAAGAAGGGTCCGGTCGTGCTGTACTTCTTCCCCGCCGCCGAGACCTCGGGCTGCAACCTGGAAGCCCGCCTGTTCGCGGAATCCATCGATCAGTTCAAGGCGCAGGGCGCGACGGTGATCGGCGTGACCGGCGGCAATCTCGACAAGCTGGCCTCGTTCTCAGCCGACACCGAAAAGTGCTCGGGCAAGTTCCCGGTGGCCGCCGATCCGGGCGCCAAGATCGCCGCCACCTACGACGCGACCCTGGCGGTGAAGCCGGGTTGGTCGAGCCGCACCTCCTACGTGATCTCGCCGTCCGGCGAGGTGATCCACGCCTATTCCGACATGAAGGCCAACGAGCACGTCAACGAGACCCTCACCGCGGTGAAGGCCTGGCGCGCCAACCACCCGAAGTAGGCTTGGCTCACTGAGGGCGCCGCCCGGCGCCCTCTTAGGGCTGACGACGCACCGGCTCGCGCCAACTAGCGCCGCTTGAAAAGCCTTGCCCTGCAACCGGTTTTCCCGTACTAGCCCGCCTCTTCACGGAAGGCGGTCTTGGGCCGGAACGCGAAAGGATCGGGAAACTCCCGATCGCCGCGCCTCAAGAGCCATCGTTTCCGGCGCTCTACCCGACGCCGAAAGCGCCGCCTTCCAAATGGGAAAAGGAACCATGGCGCTCTACGAGCACGTTGTTATCTCGCGGCAAGATATTTCGCCGCAACAGGCCGAAGCCCTCAACGACCAAATCAAGGCTCTGATCGAAGAAGGCGGCGGCTCCGTCGCTAAGATCGAGTACTGGGGTCTTCGCAACCTCACCTACCGCATCAAGAAGAACCGCAAGGGCCATTACTCCCTGCTCGCGATCGACGCTCCGCCGGCGGCCGTGAAGGAAATGGAACGTCAGCTGGGCCTGAACGAAGACGTTCTGCGCACCCTGACTGTCCGCGTCGAGGAACTCGACCTGGAACTCTCGCCAGTTCTGGCCCGTCGCGATCGTGAGCGCGAGCCGCGCCGCGACGACTTCGGCGCCAAAGAAGGTGGTGGCTTTGCTCCGAAGGAAGGTGGCTTCTAATGTCTGACGAAACCGCTTCGGCCCCCGCGGCCCCCGCCGCCGGCGGCGCCCGCCGTCCGTTCTTCCGCCGCCGCAAGGTGTGCCCGTTCTCCGGCGCCAACGCTCCGAAGATCGACTACAAGGACGTCAAGCTCCTGCAGCGCTACGTTTCCGAGCGCGGCAAGATCGTGCCCTCGCGCATCACCGCGGTGTCGGCCAAGAAGCAACGCGAACTGGCCAAGGCCATCAAGCGCGCCCGCTTCCTCGCCCTCCTGCCCTATGTCGTGAAGTAAGGGGGACCGACAGATGAAAGTTGTTCTGCTCGAACGCGTCGAAGGCCGTGGCGGCCTGGGCGATGTGGTCACCGTCAAGGATGGCTACGCCCGCAACTACCTTCTGCCCCGTCAGAAGGCCCTGCGCGCCACCGCCGCCAACCTGAAGGTCTTCGACGCTCAGCGCGCTGAGATCGAAGTTCGCAACCAGAAGGCCAAGGACGCCGCCGGCAAGGCCGGCGAGGGTCTGGACGGCACGTCGTACATCCTGATCCGTCAGGCTGGCGAAACCGGCCAGCTCTACGGTTCGGTCTCGGGTCGCGACGTGGCCGACATGGTCAACGCCGAAGGCGGCAAGATCGACCGCTCGATGGTCGTTCTCGACAAGCCGATCAAGACCCTGGGCGTCCATCCCGTGAAGGTTCGCCTGCACGCGGAAGTGACGGTCACCGTCAACATCAACATCGCCCGCAGCCAGGACGAGGCCGAGCGCCAAGCCCGCGGTGAAAACGTGATCGCCTCGCAATTCGAGGAAGATCGTATCGCCGACGAGCAAGCCGCCCAGGACATGCTGGAAGGCGGCGCTGGCCAGCACGAAGGCGACTACGGCGAACACTAATCGCCGCGCGCGTTCTGCAAGCGTTTGAAGCGGCGCGGTCCCCTGGGGCCGCGCCGCTTTTCTTTTGCGGCTGAGCTCCCGGAGATTGCAGCTTGATCCCGGCGCGACCACCGGTTTCACTCACCTCATCTGAGGTGGGGGATCGATGGTGGCGACGCAGGCGACAGTTGGGACTTTCGACTTCGGTCGAGTGGTGAAGAACACGTTCGGCGTCATCGGGCGGAACCTCAGGGAATTCCTGGTGCTCGCGACCGTGCTGGTGGGCGTTCCCGCGGCGCTGCTTGGCTGGGTCCAGTTCAGGATGACCGCGCTGAGCGGCGCCCCCAGCACGGCGTCGGTCGGCACGGCGCTTCTGGTCGGCCTCGTCGGATACATCCTGACCGTCATTGGGTCGGCGCTGCTGCAGGCGACCGTGACCCGGGTGGCGGTGGCCGACCTGAACGGCGACCGCGTCTCCCCGCTCGAACAGGCGCGCAAGTCGACCGCCAGCATCCTGCCCTTGATCGGCCTGAGCTTCGTGGCCACGCTTGGGGTGGTGTTCGCGATGGTGTTCCTGATTGTGCCTGGCCTGATCCTGGCTGTGCTCTGGAGCGTCGCACTGCCGGTCTGCGTCGTCGAACGCTCTGGCGTATTCACGAGCCTTTCGCGCAGCCGCAACCTCACGCGCGGCTTCCGCTGGCCGATCTTCGGGCTCTTCGCGGTCTACTTCCTCGCCTACCTCGCCGTGAGCACGACGCTCGGCGGCGTTGCGGGCGCGGCCATGCTGGCCGGCGGCAGCGGCGCGGTCGTTGTCGGCACGGTCGTCGCCTCGGTCGTCACCAGCATCGCTGGCAGCATGCTCGGCCTGGCCGGGATCGCGGCGATCTACTACGAGCTGCGCACCGCTAAAGAAGGCGTCGGCGCCGACCAGCTGGCCGCGGTGTTCGACTGACAGCGCTCTAGGCGGCGTGCTTGTCGCGCCGCCGCCGGCCCATCAGCATCCGACCCTCCAGCCGCCCGCGCAGCGCCGCGTAGTAGGCGCTGAGAAAGTCGTAGTCGTCCTGCTCTGGTCCCGCCTGCCAGCCGGTCTTGGCGGTGATCCGTTCGGCCACTGCGCGCACGGTCTTTCGGTCGCGGCGGCGGATGACGTCCTCCAGGACCTGCAACTCCTTCTCGCCATAGGCGTCGAGCTGTTGCGGGGTGAAGGCGTAGCGGGCCAGCCGCTCGGTCCCCTCATCGGCCATGTCGCGGGCCAGCGCCTGCCGCGGCGCGCGCACGATCCAGGAGCCGCCGACCAGATCGCCCAGACGCAGCCGGTCACGGTTGAACAGCGGAAACAGCCCGAAAATCACCGCCCAGCAGAAGGCCAGCAGGTACATCCAGGCCGCCGCCCCGCCCTCCTGGGCCCGCGCCAGCACGATCGCGGCGGGCAGGAACAGCTCCAACTCGCGCAGGGCGTTGCGCACCAGCACCGACTCCGCCCGTAGCCGGCCGCCGTCGCGAGAGGCGACCCGCAGGCCCAGCATCCGCTTGCCCGGCGTCGCCGCTGCGGCCGTCAGCTCGAAACCGGTGAAGTAGAAGTTCCGTAGCAGGAACGCGCCCAGCAGCCAGATGATCGCCGCCACCTCCAGGCCCCGCTGGTCGCCTGAGAACAGGCCCGCGGCGATGGCCAGGACGGTCATGCCGATCAGCACGCCGACGATGATCGCCGAGTCGATGAAGAAGGCCGCCGCCCGCTGCCCGGCGTCGGCGATGCGCAGCCGCAGGTCCACGCCCTCGGGGGTGACGAATGCGCGCTCGTCGCTCACGCTGCGCCCTCCCGTCGCGGCGCGAAGAAGTAGACCAGCCACATCACGGCTGTAGAGCCGGCGACCGCATAGCGCGCGAAGTCGTTGGTGATCAGCTGGCGCCCGAAGCCCTCCAGCAGGCCGGCCAGGAACAGCATCACCACCACCCCGCCCATCGCCACCCCGGCGGTGCGTCCCGCCCTCGAAATCGCCGCCAGCCGCGACAGCTCGCCAGGGAACGCTGCGGCCCACCCGATGCGCAGGCCCGCCGCCCCGGCCAGGAAGATGGCGAACAACTCCGTGACCCCGTGGATCAGGAGCCATCCGCCGAGCTCGAAGCCTAGCCCGCGGCCGACGAACAGACTGACGAACGCGCCCAGCGTGGCGCCGTTGTAGAGCAGCAGCAGCACTGTCGGCGCACAGAACGCGAAGCCGAGAGCGAAGGCGGCCACCGCGACCTGGGCGTTGTGGGTGAACAGGAAGGTCGCGAACACCCCCAGGCTGTCCGTCTCGCCCTCGTGGTAGAGCGTGTCGCGCAGGGCCGCAGTCGGAGCCGCCGGATCGCGCATTCCGGCCAGGTCCTGGGGCACGAAGACGTTGAACCACTGCGGGTCGCGAGCGATCAGGATCGCCGCGGCCGCCGCACCCACCAAGGTGAGCAGCACCGCCGCCAGCAGTTCCTTCGAAAGGTCTCTGACCGCCGACGGCCAGTCGTGCCGGAAGAAGCCCCGCAGCCGCTCCAGGACCGTCGAGCGCGACCCGTAGACGAAGAAGTAGGCGCGTGCGGCCAGCACCTCCAGATAGTCGATCAGGCTGCGGTCGAGGGAGGTTTCGCGCGCCACCGACAGCGCCGAAAGGGTCGAGCGGTAGAGGGTCGGGATCGCCAGGAGTTCCTCGTCCGTGAGGCTGGACAGCGCCCTCTTCTCGACCCGGTCCATCAGCCGTTCAAGCCGCGTCCAGTCCGCCTCGCGCTCCTGTCGGAAACGCTGGCTCTTGAGGCGTAGGTCAGGCGCGCTGCTCACAGCAGGTCCCTCCGCTTCATGTCCAGATAGGCGTTGATCGCGGCCGGGCCTAACCGGTCGGCGGGCGCCTCGACGATCTGCACGCCGAGCCGGCGCAGGCGCGTCACCACCAGGTCCTTCTCACGCCGCAGGCCGGCGGCGACCACGGCGCGCGAGACGTCCTCGGGCAATTGCGGCTCGGCGGCGATCATCTCATCCAGCTCCTCGTCACGCATGACCACGAACAGGATCAGGTGGCGGCGGACCAACCGCCCGACCGTCTCGATCATCAGTTCGGCGCTGGTCGCATCGGTGAAGTCCGTGAACACCACGACCAGAGAGCGCCGCTGCAACTCACCGGACAGCTCGGTCAGGGCCAGCGTGTAGTTGGTCTCCTCGGTCGAGTAGTCGATCCGCCCGGCCATCTGTTGCAGCACTCGGAAGGCGTCCGGTCCGCCCACCGCCCCGGTCGACAGCCGTGGCCGGGAATCGAAGGCGAACAGCCCGGCCCGGTCGCCCGAACGCAGGCAGGCATAGGACAGCAGCAGCGCCCCGTTGATGGCCAGGTCGATGCGCGGCGCGTCCCCGACCGGCTCGCTCATCGCCCGTCCGCAGTCGAGGGCCATGATGACGTGGTGGTTGCGCTCGGTGCGGAACTCCTTGGCCAGCAGCGCCGCGTGCCGAGCCGACTGCTTCCAGTCGACTGCCCGCCGATCCATGCCCGGTTGGAAGTCGCGCAGGGCATGGAATTCCGAGCCTTCGCCGACCTCGATCTGGGTCTTGGTCCCGAACATCGCATTGCGCGCGAACAGCCGGACGGCCTCCTCCTGGACCCGCTGCAGGTCGGTGGTCACCAGCGCGTCGCTGTCGAGGTCGAAGGCTGTCTGCTTCCACACCAGGCCCAGCGGCCCGGTCCAGCGCACCCACAAGGCCTCCAGCCGCGCCAGTCCTCGCCGCTCAGGCGTGAAGGGAAAGCGCAGCGTCGCCGCTCCGCTGTCGACGCTCGTCGCCGAACGTCCCCGCGCCAGGCCAAGACGCTGAGCCGCTCCCAGCGCCGCCTCGACCGTCCGCGGGGCCGCCCCGGCGAAGCGAATGGTGAAGTCCAGTTCTCCTGGCCGCGCCACTGCAGCCGTGGTCGGCCCGGCGGGGTCGAGTGTCAGCCCGTCCCGCGCGCCGCCGAGCATCGCGTCCATAACCAGCGCCAGTCCGACCGCGCCCACCCAGGCCAGGCCAACCAGCCACAGCGCCTGCGCCATCACGCCGACGAGCAACGCCACCGGCGCGCCCGCCGCAGCGATCAGCACTGCACGCCGCGTCGGATAGATCACCGGGGCGCCGCCACCTGGTCGATGAGATTGGCCAGCACCTGATCGACCTTGCGGCCCTCGATCTCGGCCGAGGGGGACAGCACCAGGCGATGGCGCAGGGCCGGAATCGCCAGCGCCTTCACGTCGTCGGGGATCACATATTCGCGCCCCTCCAGCGTCGCTCGCGCCCGCGAGGCTAGGGCCAGCATGGCCCCGGCGCGCGGCGAGGCGCCGGTCTCCACGTCGCCGGACTCCCGCGTCGCCCGCACCAGGTCGACGATATAGCCGGCGACCTCGTCGGTCAGCCGCGTGCGCGCCACCGCCACCACTGCTTCGCCCAGCGCTGCGCCCGAGGTCACCGTCTCCACACCGAGCTCTCCGGGATCGGGCATGCCGCTGCGCGCGCCATGCCCGGCGACAATCGCCAGTTCGTCCGCGCGAGCCGGATAGGCGATCACGTGCTTGAAGAGGAACCGGTCGAGCTGCGCCTCCGGCAGCGGATAGGTGCCCTGCTGTTCGATCGGGTTCTGAGTGGCGATGACGGTGAAGCGGTCGCTGAGCGGGTGCGACTGGCCGTCGATGGTGATCCGCCGCTCCTGCATGGCTTCCAGCAGGGCGGCCTGGGTCTTGGGCGGCGTGCGGTTGATCTCGTCGGCCAGCAGCAGTTCGCAGAACACCGGACCGCGGGTCAGGCTGAAGGTGCTGGTCTGGAAGTTGAACAGGTTGGCGCCGATGATGTCGCCGGGCATCAGGTCGGGCGTGAACTGGATGCGCCCGTAGTCCAGATCGAGCGTCCGCGCGAACGACTGCGCCAGCAGCGTCTTGGCGGTGCCTGGCGGCCCCTCCAGCAACACGTGACCGCCGGACAGCAGCGCCACCAGCAGCAGGTCCACGGCTTCGTCCTGCCCGATTACCGCCTTGGCGATCTCGGCGCGGATCCGCCGCGCGACCTGGTTCACCTCAGCGATGTCCACGTGTCATCTCCAGTCTCCACTCGAAGAGTTCGCGGGCGACATCGATTAGGTCGCCGGGGGTTCGCGCCGCTCGGGCGCGTTCGGCCAGTTCGGAATAGCTGTGGCGGGCGCCCACCGACGCGGCCAGCCGGTCGAGCACGGCGTTCGTCTCCGCATCGTCGAGGTCGCGGGAAATGCCGGCCGCGCGCACCACCTCGTGGCGCACCAGCTCGGCATAGGGCGTCGCCATCCTATGCTCGCGCCGGGCCAGCCTGACGAGCCCAGCCGAGTTGTCCGCCAGGGCGCGTTTGCCCCGCGCCAGCGCCCGCCCGGACGCGGCCGCTGGACCAAACCGCACCGCGGCCTGCAAGCCGACCAGCACCAGCGCAAACACCAGGCAGAGGGTGGCGCCCAGCAAGGGCGGCTCCAACATCAGCCGCAGCGGATTCAGGGTTCGCTCGAAGCCATGCAGGGTGAGATCGAAGACGATGGGCGTATCGGGCGCGCGGATCAGCGCCAGCATCGCCACGGCGGTGCGCGCGCCGGCCAGCGGCCTTAGGCCCGGCGTGTTGAGCAGGTCGGGGTCGGCCAGCACGTAGAAGCCTCGGCCGTTGTGCGCCATCACCATACGGCCCGCCCGGTCGACCAGCACCGGCCGCCATCCGCGGCCGGAGATTGTCTGAAGATCAGTGATCGGCGCCGTCGAACCGAGAACCGAGCCATTCGGGCGCGACAGCGCCGCCACTCTCGTCCCCTTGTCCCGATCGAGACGCATGTCCCCCTGAAGCCCCGCCGGCACGACGTGCAGAACCGCCTCCGGGCTATGCTGGCCATTGGTCCGCACCCAGCCGCGCCGGAACGGATCTGGAACCGCCTGCCACTTGGGAAGGACCAGCAGGGTCGGGCCGGAATGGGCGATCGCGCCGACGCGTTTGCCGCTGACCATAGCCGAGGGCGTCAGCACCAACAGGCCATCGTCAGCGGCGGGCGTCAGCTTGCCCCGGCTGCGCACCACCACCGCGCCGCTGCGCTCAAGCAGCCGGGCTGCGGCGGCGAAGCCCACGGAGGACCGCGACAAGGCGTGCTCCTGGCCGTCGTCGCCCGACCGCAACTCCGGCGCATAGGCCGAAAGCACAGCCATGCCGGCCAGCGACACGACGCCGACCAGCACCAGAACGATCATTACCAGCGGCGAGAAGCCGGTGGCGTCGCGCCCCGCCCTCATGTCGTCCACCCCTGCGGCAGGGCGAAGGCCTCGTAGTCGCGCCGGCAGTCGGCGAAATCGTCCGCGCCGACCGCAGAGCCGCCGAACAGGCTGCGTTCAACCACCCGGCCGATTTTGGCGAAGGCCGGGCGCGCCGCCTCAGGCAGCACCGCCAAGCTGGCGATCTCCCGGGTGGTCAGCGCGATTCGCACGGCGTTGGGACGGCGACTTTGTATATCTTCGACGCTGCGCAGCAGCAGCAGGTGCGCTGCCTCTGCATAACGCCCCTGGCTGGCGAGCTGGTCGGCCGCAGTCAGCAGGTCCCGCGCCGCGGCCGCGTCAGGCCGCCATTCCACCTCGTCATGGTCGGCGCGCTCGGCCCGCTTGGGTCGCGGCGCGCCCAGCCGGCGAGCTTCCCGGACGATCGCATAAAGGATCAGGGCGGCCAGCAGCGCGACGCCGATCCAGAACACCCACTTCAGCACCGGCGCCAGCGCCTTCAACGCGTCCACTAGCCAGGCCAGCCATTCCGGCGGCTTGGGCGGGACGAAGTCGGAACGCTCGAACTGCAGGCTACGGTCGCGGACCAGGGCGGCGTGCGCAGTCGACAGCGCCTGGCTGCTCACCGCGTTTGCACCCGTCTCCACGCCTTGTTGCATCAGCACCCCGGAACAACCGATTCCGACTATGCATGGCGCCGCTTGCCGCCGTCGACCGAAAGCACTGCGGCGGTCGCGCCGCGTTCACTTGGCAAGCGTGGCAATTTTGTCATTTCACTTGGCGGCTTTAATTCCTACTATTTTAGTAGGGCCAAAAAATCAAATCCCGCCTCTCACGGGAATAGTTGGGGAATTTCAATGAAGTATCGCGCGTATTTGCTCACCGCCGTTTCGGCGGTGAGTCTGTATTCGACTGCGTCCTACGCTCAGACCGCCCCCGTCGGCGGCGATGTCGAAGAGCTGGTCGTCACCGGCACCCGCACCGTCGGCCGCTCCCGTCTCGAGACGCTGGCCCCTGTCGATGTGGTCACCGCCCAGACGCTGCAGCAGCGGGGCACCACCGAACTGGCGACCGCCCTGGCCGCCAGCGTCCCGTCGATCACCTTCCCGCGCCCAGCCAACACCGACGGCACCGACGCCATCCGCCCGGCCTCGCTGCGCGGCCAGGGGCCAGACCAGACCTTGGTGCTGGTCAACAGCACGCGCCGCCACGCCACGGCGCTGGTCAACACCAATGGTTCGGTGGGCCGCGGCTCGGCCGCTGTCGACCTGAACGCCATCCCGTCAACGGCTGTGGACCGGATCGAAGTCCTGCGTGACGGCGCCTCGGCTCAATACGGCTCCGACGCCATCGCCGGCGTTATCAACCTGCGCCTGCGCGAGGCGTCCGCCGGCGGCGGCCTGTCGGTCACCTACGGCTCCTACGTCACCAGCTTCGACGGCTACTACGGCGGCGGGAAGGACATCAACGACGGCGCTACCACCACGGTCGCCGGCTGGCAGGGCCTCAGCTTCCTCGGCGACGGGTTCCTGACCCTGTCGGCGGAGTACCGCTCCCGCGAGAACACCAATCGCAGCGACATCGACAAGCGCGTCACCCCCAATCGCGTCACCGCGCGCTTTGGCGACGCCGACGTCGACGACCTGTCGTTCTACGCCAACGCCGGCAAGTCCCTGAACGACACGTGGGACCTCTACGGCTGGTACGGCTACCAGCACCGTGACGCCTCCAGCGCCGCCACTTACCGCCTGCCGACCGACACCCAGCAGAATATCCTCTCGGTCTATCCGGACGGCTACCTGCCCTACATCACCACCGACACCGAGGATAACAGCGCGGGGGTCGGCATCCGCGGCGAGATCGGTGGGTTCCGGACCGACATCAACCTCGTCTACGGCAAGAACGACATCGACTTCGGCGTCCAGAACACCATCAACCCGTCCTATGGCCCCACGTCGCCGACCTCATTTCAGGCCGGCGGCCTGACCTATGACCAACTGGTCTTTGGCGCAGATTTCGGCCGCGAGTTCGAGGTCGGCCTCGCCGGTCCGCTGAACGTCGCGTTCGGCCTGGAGGCCCGCAAGGAGACCTACAAGATCAACCAGGGCGAAGAGGCCTCCTACGCCCGCGGTCCGGTCCCGGGCGTCACCTTCGGCTCCCGCGGCTTCACCGGGTTCACGCCGTCCAACGAGGTCGATGTCGATCGCGACGCCGTCGGAGTCTACCTGGATCTGGAAGGCAAGGTCACCGAACAGCTGACCCTGTCGGCCGCGGTTCGCTACGAGGACTACTCGGACTTTGGCGGCACCACGACCGGCAAACTCGCCGCCCGCTACGACTTCACGCCCGAGTTCGCCGTTCGCGGCGCCATCTCCAGCGGTTTCCGCGCTCCGGCGCTGCAGCAGCAGTACTTCACCTCGACCTCGATCCTCTACATCAACAACGTCCCGTTCGAGACCGGCACCTATCCGGCCACCAGCCCCGTGGCCCAGGCCCTGGGCGCCGAGCCTCTGGAGCCCGAATCCTCGGACAACTACGCCCTGGGCTTCGTCTTCCGCCGCGGCGCGTTCGAACTGACGGTGGACGGCTACAAGATCGACGTGAAGGACCGGATCGTCCTGTCGGAAACCCTGACCGGCAGCCCGACCGCCGCGCCGGGCACCAACGCCCGGGTAATCTACGACCTGCTCGCGCCGCTGGGGGCGACCGCCGCCCGCTTCTTCATCAACGGCGTCGATACTGAGACCGTCGGCCTGGACGTGGTGGCGCGCTATCGGATCGTCGACGACCAGGCCGGGACCTTCGACCTGACCGCGGCCGGCAACTACAACGACGTCGACGTGACCAAGACCCCGGTCACCAAGACCTCGATCCTGCCCCAGCCGGTGTCGTTGTTCGCCCGCCAGGCCACCCTGCGCTTCGAAGACGGCACGCCCAAGCACAAGCTGTCCCTGCAGGGCGACTGGAGCCGCGAGGCTTGGGGCGCGACCGTGCGCACCACCTTCTATGGCGACGTCCTCTCGCCGGGCACCCTGGCCGACGGCAGCGCCGACAACCACACCGGCAATCGGGGTCTGGTTGATCTGGAGGCGCGCTACACCTTCCCGATCGGTCTGACGGCCTCGGTCGGCGCCGACAACGTCTTCGACGTCTATCCGCGCCAGATCAATCCGTCCCAGAACACGACCTCGGCTGCGCCGTTCTCGTCGTTCTCGCCGTTCGGCTTCAATGGCCGCTTCGTCTACGGCCGCCTGGCCTACAAGTGGTAGCCTAGCGCTCCACGACCGAAACTGACGCGGCGCGGGTCTACTGGTCCCGCGCCGTTTTCGCTGAGACCACCGTTTCCCCGACGCCGACTACCTTTCCCCGAAGTGCGCATCTCCTGGGTGCGGCTCTCCGACTCGCCACTGGAGGAATAAGCTATCCACAGGCCGACTGTTTCCTGTGAATCGGGTCTATCCGCCCCATGCTCGCGGCGACGGGCTTAAGCTATCTGTAAGCCATGGCCATCGTTCCCGCACTCGACCTCCGCCCCGCCCAGAACGACGCCGCGATCCCACATGCGCCGGCCAACATCGAAGCCGAACAAGCGCTGCTGGGCGCCCTGCTCTACGACAACGCCGCCTTCGAACGGATCGGCGACTTCCTCCAGGCCCGGCACTTCTACGAGCCGTTCCACCAGCGGCTCTGGTCCTCCATCGAAAGCGCGGTGCGTAAGGGCCAACTCGCCGAACCGATCCTGCTGGCCGAGCAGTTCAACCGCGATCCGGCCTTCGAGGAGCTCGGCGGCATCCGCTACCTGGCCGACTTGGTCGACCGCGCCCCGCCGGCCGCCAATGCCACCGACTATTCCCGGGCCATCTACGACCTCGCCCTGCGCCGCGATCTGATCCGGATCGGCGGAGAAATTGCTCAACAGGCTTCGCAGGGCGACGCAGAGCGCTCGGCTCGCGACCAGATCGAGGCCGCGGAAGCCCAGCTCTTCACCCTGGCAGAAGCCGGCGGGACCAACCAGGGCTTCGTCACCTTCTCCGAAGCCCTCCACGGGGCGGTCACGTCGGCGGCGGAAGCCCACGCCCGTGACGGCGGCCTTGCCGGCATCTCCACGGGGCTCGCCGACCTGGACCGCAAGATCGGCGGCCTGCACCCCTCCGACCTTCTGATCCTCGCGGCCCGTCCCTCGATGGGGAAGACATCGCTGGCCTGTAACGTCGCCTTCGACGTGGCCCGCAACTACGCCTGGGAGCCGCAGCCGGACGGGACCAAGAAGACCGTCTCGGGCGGAGTCGTGGCGTTCTTCTCGCTCGAAATGTCCGCCGACCAGCTGGCCATGCGCCTGCTGGCTGAAGTCTCCGGCGTCTCCGGCGACCGCCTCCGGAAGGGCGAGATCGACGCCCTTGAGTTCGCCCGCATCCGCGATGCGGCCCTCGAAATCCAGGACGCGCCGCTGTTCATCGACGCCACCGGCGGCATCACCATCGCCAAGCTCACCGCCCGCGCTCGTCGTTTGAAGCGGACGCACGGCCTGGATCTGATCGTCATCGACTATCTGCAGCTGGTCACCGGGGGTGAGGGCAAGAGCGACAACCGGGTGCAGGAAGTCTCGATGATCACCCAGTCGATGAAGGCCCTGGCCAAGGAGCTGTCGGTTCCGGTCATCGCGCTTTCGCAGCTTTCGCGTCAGGTGGAGAACCGCGAAGACAAACGGCCCCAGCTCTCCGACCTGCGGGAATCGGGCTCGATCGAACAGGACGCCGACATGGTCATGTTCATCTATCGCGAGAGCTATTACCTCGGCCGCGCCGAGCCCCGCGAGGGGACGCCCGAGCACCTGACCTGGCAGGAGGAGATGGATCGGTGCCGCGGCACGGCCGACGTGATCATCGCCAAGCAGCGCCACGGTCCCATCGGCACCGTGAAGCTCTCCTTCAACGAAGACATCACCAAGTTCGGCAACCTGGCGCATCAGGGCTACTACGACCCGCACTAGGCCTCGCGCGGCGCAGCCGCTAAGGACCGAGAATGCCGTTGCCGACTTCCGCGCGCCTGACCATTGATCTCGACGCGCTCGCCCACAATTTCGCAGTCCTGCGCGCCGAGGCGCCGGGAGCCGACGCCGCGCCGGTGATCAAGGCCGACGGCTACGGCATGGGCGCCGGCCCGGTGGGTCGCCGCTTGTGGGCCGAAGGCGCGCGGGCGTTCTTCGTGGCGAGACTCTCAGAGGGCGAGGCTCTGCGCCACGAGCTGGGCGACGCGCGCCCCGCCACGATCTATGTGCTGGACGGGTTCCTGGCGGGATCAGGGCAGAGGCTGGCGTCCGCCGCCCTCACGCCGGTGCTGTCGAGCCTGCCGCAGATCGAGGCGGCGAGCGCCTACGCAACAGCCCAGGGGCAGTCTCTCGCGGTCGCCTTGCAGATCGACACCGGCATGAACCGCCAGGGGCTGGGCCTGGAGGAGGCGAAGGCCCTGGCCACCGCGCCCGACCGTCTGAAAAATCTTCGAATTGAAGTGGTGATGAGCCATCTGGGTTCGGCCACCGATCCGGCCGACGCTCGCAATCCACTGCAGCTTGGCCGGTTCACCGAAGTCCGGCCACTGTTCGCGCAGGCCAAGGCGAGCTTCGCCGCCTCGGCCGGGATCATGCTTGGCCCGGACTATCGCGCCGAGATCATCCGGCCGGGCATCAGCCTCTATGGCGGCGGGCCCGAGGAGCGCCCCGATCCCCGCCTGAAGGCGGTCGCCAAGCTAGAAGCGCCGATCCTCTATATCCGCAACGTCCAGCCCGGCGAGATGATCGGCTACGGCTCCAAGCTAGTCGCCGATCGGCCAATCCGGATGGCGGTGGTCGCGGCGGGCTACGCCGACGGCGTGATCCGCGCTTCGCACCGCGGCGGCTACGCCTGGTTCAACGGCGCGCGGCGACCGCTGCTGATCGTCACCATGGACCTGATCGGCGTGGACATCGGCCAGGCCCAAGCCTCCATCGGCGACTATGTGGAGCTTCTGGGCCCCAACGTGCTGATAGACGACATCGCCACGGCCGCCGGGACAGTGGCTCACGAGTGCCTCGTGCGGCTCGGCGGCCGCGCCGAGCGGGTCTATCTCGGCGAGGTCTAGCCCTTGGCCAGGCCTTCGAGCCGGTCGGGCTTCACGGCGGCGACGGCGGCCTTCAGCTCGTCCATGCTGGCCCCCTCGCCCTCAACGGCGATCATGAAGCGCTCGGCGACCAGCACGCTGTATTGGCCGTGCTTGGTCGTGCGGTCATAGGATTCCTGGGTCATCCGCCCACCGACCTTGCCGACCTTCTCGTACTTGCCATCCTTCTCGGTGGAGGACTGCACGTTGAAGGCGCTGGCGATCCCGGCCAGAGCGCCAGCGGCGCCGAGGTCGGAAACGCTAAGACTGAGCTTGGCGTCGCCTTTGGTGTAGACGCCCTGCGCCTGCGAGCCGGCCGCGCCGGCCATGCCGCCCGCTCCGGTGCTCACTTCGGTTCGTGCATAGCCCGCGACGCCCTCGGGCAGATAGGCCTTCAGCACGTCCGGCTGGACGGCCTCCGGGGCCTCGCCGCTTTCGATCTGCTTGGCCGCCTTCTCGATGCGCTTGGACTGCGCCTCGAGTTCGCTCAGGTCGATGGACTTGTCGCCGGCGACAAGCTTGCCGCCGGCCTCGCTGGCGGCAAAGCCGCCAGCCCCAGCGCCGAACTGCGTGATCGGGGTGGCGATGGCGCCGACCAGGATCGTCAGGACGATCGCAGCGATCACCACCAGGACGGTGTAGGGCATCGCCTTGTCGTCCGGCGTCTTCATAAGTCGCGGCAGGCCCCGATAGAGCAGATAGAGGCTGTAGAGCCCGACCAGCCCAAGGATCGCCAGGGGCGGATAGATCTGGAATATCCCGACCACCCAGCTGGCCGTGCCCGAATAGGCAGCCAACTTGAAGGCCTGCAGCCGGTTCTTTTCGCCGCCGAAGTTCAGCGCCAGCCCATCGATGACCAGAGCCAGGAGGAAGACCCCAAGCAGGGTCGCGCCGTAGGTGACCACCGCGCTGATCACGGCGCTGAGGATCGGCGGCTTGTAGGTGATCCCGAAGAATCCGATGCCGAACACGATCGACCCAATCAGACCTGCAACCGCGGGGATCAGGGCGAGCGGGATGACGTAACCCTTCAAGATCCCGCTGATCGTCGCCGGCTCGACGTCGATCTCGTCCCAGGTCTGGGACGGCCGCAGCAGGATCGCTTTCACCCGCTCCACAAGCCCCGATGTTGCTGCGCCAGGTTCAACTACGCTCATATGAGGCCTCCACCCCTTGAAAACCCGTTGCCGTAACCGCGTATCGCGAGTCTATCCCACGCTGTTCGACGGACGCCAACTTTGACGCGACGGATGCGGCGCACGGCCCTGCTAGACTGAGCCTTTCTAGCGAATCAGGGAGCGAGCATGGCCCGCGACGGCGCCGTCTATGTCTGTCAGTCCTGCGGGGCGGTGCAGACCAAGTGGGCTGGCCAGTGTCCCGCTTGCAGCGCCTGGAACACCCTGGCCGAAGAGCTGCAAAGCCGCCCGCCCGGAGCGCTGGCCCCAAGCCGCGGCGCGCGCACCCGCGGACTCGCCTTCCAGGGGCTTGAGGACGCGACCCCTGCCCCGCCTCGACTCTCCACGGGCGTGGATGAGTTCGACCGTGTCTGCGGCGGCGGCGTCGTGCCCGGTTCGGCGATCCTGTTGGGCGGCGACCCGGGCGTCGGGAAATCGACATTGCTGCTGCAGGTGGCCGCCAACGCCGCGCGCCGCGGCGTAAAGTGCGCATACATCTCCGGCGAAGAGGCCATCGAGCAGGTGCGCGGGCGAGCCCAGCGCATGGGCCTCGCCGATGCACCGGTGCGGTTGGCGGCCGAGACTTCGCTGCGCGACATCCTGGAGAGCCTGAAGCGCGAGAAGTTCGATCTCGTCGTCATCGACTCCATCCAGACCATGTGGAGCGACGCCCACGAGGCGGCGCCCGGCTCCGTCACCCAAGTCCGCGCCGCCGCCGGCGAACTGGTTCGATTGGCCAAGAAGCACTCCGTCGCCATCATCCTGGTCGGCCACGTCACCAAGGACGGCGCCATCGCCGGTCCGCGTGTCGTCGAGCACATGGTCGATGCGGTGCTGACCTTCGAAGGCGAGCGCGGCTATCCCTTCCGCATTCTGCGCGGCACCAAGAACCGCTTCGGCGCCACGGACGAGATTGGCGTGTTCGAGATGGGCGACGCGGGTCTGGGCGAGGTGCGCAATCCCTCGGCCCTGTTCCTCGACACCTCTGGCGAACGCGCGGCCGGCGCGGCGGTCTTCGCCGGTATCGAAGGGTCCCGCCCGGTGCTCGTCGAGTTCCAGGCCCTGGTCGCGCCGTCCGCCTATGGCACCCCACGGCGCGCTGTGGTCGGTTGGGACACCGGACGGCTGGCCATGGTGCTGGCGGTGCTGGAGGCCCGCTGCGGCCTCTCGCTGGGCGACCGAGACGTCTATCTGAACGTGGCCGGGGGCCTGCGGGTCACCGAGCCCGCGGCGGACCTGGCTGCGGCCGCGGCTCTTGCCTCGTCGGCGCTGGATGAGGCTCTGCCCCAGGACTGCGTCGTCTTCGGAGAAATCAGCCTGTCGGGCGACCTTCGCCCGGTCAGCCGCATGGAGTCGCGGATGAAAGAGGCGGCCAAGCTTGGCTTTAAGCGGGTATTGGGACCGCAGGACATCGAGTCCACCGGCATGAAGGTCACCGGGGTCAGCCGGCTGGCGGACGCCGTCCGCCGGATCGGCGACAATCAGTGGGAGTAGATGGATTGCCCTGGTTCGACATCATCGTCCTGGCGATCCTGCTGACCTCGGCGGCGTTCGGCTTCTTCAGCGGCGCCACCCGCGAAATGGTGCGCGCCCTGTCGTTCCTGCTGGCCGCGGTGATCGCTATCTATGGCCTGCGCTGGACCGCCCCCTTCGGCCGCGAGCTCATCGATCCTGATTGGGCCGGGACCGTGGTGGCCGGCCTCGTCGTGTTCATTGCAGTCTATGCGACAATGCGCATCACCGGGGGGGCCATGGCGCGCGGGGTGCAGAACACCCATGTGCTCGGCGTGCTCGATCGGTCGATCGGCCTTGGGTTCGGATTGTTGCGCGCGCTAGTCGTCCTCGGCGCGCTGCATCTGGCCTTCCAGGCCGCCACTCCGCCCGACCGGGTTCCGAAATGGATGACGGGTGCGGCGTTTTATCCAATGACCAGCGCCGCAGCGAACTTACTTAAGGCCTTCGCGCCCAAGGGTTTGGACATGGCAGATAAGCTCGCCCCCTCGATTGGGGAGGCAGTTCGTGACGGTTCGGCGACGGACCGGGGTGACTCTCGGGACGCCCGAGGCTATGACCCGCGCCAACGAAGCAGGCTCGACGATCTGGTGGAGAAATCCCGATGAACCAGGACCAAGATCGATGGCGCCAGCCGACCTTTCGGGATCCTGACGACGATGCTCCGCGCCTAGAGTGCGGTGTGTTCGGCGTTTACGACACCCCGGCGGCGGCGGCGATCACGGCTCTCGGCCTTCACGCCCTCCAGCATCGCGGCCAGGAGGCGTGCGGCATCGCCGTCTTCGACGGTTCGCGGTTCCATACCGAGCGGCACATGGGCCATGTCGGCGACGCTTTCGCCGGTCACGATCTGGTCGACCGCCTGCCCGGCCACTCAGCCATCGGCCACACCCGCTACTCAACGGCCGGCGGCAGCTTCATCCGTAACGTCCAGCCGATGTTCGCCGACCTTGAGGCGGGCGGCGTCGCGCTGGCTCACAACGGCAACCTCACCAACTTCCTGACCCTGCGCGACCAGCTGGTCGCCGAAGGCGCCATCTTCCAGTCGACCTCTGACTCCGAAGTGATCCTTCACCTGCTGGCCCGTTCGCGGAAGGCCAAGTTCGTCGACCGGTTTATCGACGCGCTGTCCAAGATCGAGGGCGGCTACGCCCTGGTCGCACTGACCAACAAGAAGCTGATCGGCGTCCGCGACCCGCTCGGGATCCGGCCGCTGGTGCTGGGCGACCTCGACGGCAAGCCGGTGCTCGCCTCCGAGACCTGCGCCCTCGACATGATCGGCGCGAAGTTCGTGCGCGACGTCGAGCACGGCGAGATGGTGGTCATCGACCACAAGGGCATCCGCAGCATGAAGCCGTTCCCGGCTGCCCGCGCCCGTCCCTGCATCTTCGAATATGTCTACTTCGCCCGCCCGGACTCGGTCGTGAACGGCCGTTCGGTCTATGAAGTGCGCAAGCGCATGGGCCGCCGCCTGGCCCAGGAAAGCCATGTCGACGTCGACGTCGTGGTGCCGGTGCCGGACTCCGGCGTCCCCGCCGCGCTCGGTTACGCCCAGGAAACCGGTGTGCCGTTCGAGATGGGCATCATCCGCAACCACTATGTCGGCCGCACCTTCATCCAACCGACCCAAGGCGCCCGCGAACTGGGCGTGCGGATGAAGCTTTCGCCGAACCGCAGCGTGCTGGCCGGCAAGCGGGTGATGCTGATCGACGACTCGATCGTCCGCGGCACCAACTCCGTCCGCGTCGTGCGCATGGTGCGCGAGGCCGGCGCCGCCGAGGTCCACCTCCGTTCGGCCTCCCCGCCGATCAAGTGGCCGGACTACTACGGCATCGACATGCCCGATCGCGAGCACCTGCTGGCGGCCAACAAGTCGGTCGAGGAGATCGCCAAGATCCTCGAGGTCGACTCGATGGGCTACCTCTCGGTCGAGGGGCTCTATGCGGCCATGCAGTCCGACCCGCGCGACCCGGTGAACCCGCAGTTCACCGACCACTACTTCACGGGCGACTACCCGACCCGACTGCTGGACCGGGAAATCGCTGAGGGCCGGAATGACGGCGCAGATCGCCAGTTGTCGTTCCTGGTCGACGCGTGAGTTCAAGACCTAGGGCCGCCTGGCTCAAGGCCCTAGGCCTCGATTGGTACATCGCCGCGATCGTCGGCATGGTGGTGCTGGCCTCCGTGCTGCCGGCGCGCGGAGACGCCGCGCCGGTCGTCGCCAATCTGACCAAGGCCGGCATCGCGCTAGTCTTCTTCCTGCACGGCGCCAAGCTCAGCCCCGACGCGGTGCTCAAGGGCCTGCTGCACTGGCGGCTGCACGGCCTGGTCCTGGCCACCACCTTCGTCCTCTGGCCGATGGTCGGCTTGGGGGCCTCGCAGCTGCCGGCCTGGATCGTGCCCGCCGCCTTGGCCCCGGGCCTCGTCTATCTCGCCTGCCTGCCCTCGACCATTCAGTCGGCCATCGGCTTCACCGCCATCGGCAAGGGCAACGTCGCGGCCGCGGTCTGCGGCGCCTCGGTTTCCAATCTGCTCGGCATGATCGCCACGCCGCTGCTGGTCGGCATGCTGTTGGACGCCGACGGCGGCGCGCTCAACTTCGCCTCGTTCGAGGCCATTCTGCTGCAACTGCTGGCGCCGTTCGTGGCCGGCCAGCTGCTGCGCCGGTGGGCCGCCCCCTGGATTCAGCGCCACGCCAAGCCGGTCAGCATGGTCGATCGCCTCTCGATCCTGCTGGTGGTCTACAACGCCTTTTCAGGCGCCGTCGTCGCCGGCATCTGGTCCAAGGTCTCGGCCTTCGACCTTGGTCGGATCATCGTGATCTGCATCGTCCTGCTGGCGATGTCGCTCGGCTTCATGATCTGGGTCGCCCGGACCCGCGGCTTCCCCAAGGAAGACGAGATCGCCATCGCCTTCGCCGGCTGCAACAAGAGCCTGGCCGCCGGCGTGCCCATGGCGGGCGTTCTGTTTCCCGCCGCAACGGTCGGGTTCGTGCTTCTGCCTGTGATGCTCTATCACCAGTTTCAACTGATGCTCTGCGCCGCCCTGGCGCAGCGCTACGCCCACCGTCCGCTTCAAGAGCCAAGTCATGACTGAGTCCCTTCCCCTCGACGGCCGCATCGCCCTGGTCACCGGCGCCAGCCGCGGCATCGGCCGCGAATGCGCCCTCGCCCTAGCGAAGGCCGGCGCCCACGTGGTGGCCACTGCCCGCAACCAGGGCGCGCTTGAGGAACTGGACGACGAGATCAAGGCCGCAACCGGCCGCTCGGCGGTGCTGGTCCCGCTGGACCTGGCGCAAGGCGACGGCATCGACGCGCTGGGCCTGGCCATCCACCAGCGTTTCGGCCGCCTGGACATCCTGGTCCACGCCGCCGCCATCCTTGGCGGCCTGACCCCGGTCTCGCACATTGACCCGCCGATCTGGGATCGAGTGATGACCGCCAACGTCACCGCCACCTATCGTCTGATCCGCTCGACCGAGCGCCTCCTGCGCGCCTCGGACGCCGGTCGCGGCATCTTCCTGACCAGCGGCCGCGTGGATCGCCCCAAGGCGTTCTGGGGCGCCTATGGGGCTTCGAAGGCGGCTGTAGAGCACCTGGTGCGCACCTGGGCCGACGAGCTCGAGAATACGACCGTACGCGCCGCCCTGGTCGATCCGGGCGCCATGCGCACCAAGATGCGGGCTGAGGCAATGCCCGGCGAGGATCCCGCGACCCTGCCCCATCCGTCTGAGATCGGTCCGCTGATCGTCGAATTGGCGCAGGCCCAGCTCGGCCTGCCCAGGTCTAACGTCCGCTTCGACGAGTGGAAGTCGGCCGGGAAGCTCGCTTCGGCTTAACGCCCGGACGCGCCAGCTTGGCGGCCCGGCCCTTCGGGGTCGGGCCAGCGCCCACCTTCAACTTGCCCGGCGAGACCTGCTTCGTCTTGGGCTTCACCTTCGGCTTCGGCTTCTTTTCCGCCGCAACCTCCGGCGCAGCGGCCGCCTTGGCGCGAACCGCCGCCACGCCCTTGGGCGCGGCGACCTTCTTACCGATCTTGGGCGCGAAGTTCGGAACCGAGGACCGCGGCGCAGGCCCGCCCTTTTCCTCGCCCTCGGCGTAGGGGTTCTTGTTCGATTTGACAGTCAGCCGCATCGGCACGCCGGGCATGTCGAAGCTCTCGCGCAGGGAGTTGATCAGGTAGCGCCGATAGTGGTCGGGCAACTGGTCGGCCCGGGTGGCGAACAGCACGAAGGTCGGCGGGCGCGCCTTGGTCTGGGCCATGTACTTCGGCTTCACGCGACGGCCGCCGACTGCAGGCGGCGGATGCCGCTCCATCGCCATCTGCAGCCAATCGTTCAGGTCGCGCGTCTTGACCTTGGTCGACCAGTCCTTGTGGACCTTGAAGACCGACGGCATCAGCCGATCGAGGTGACGCCCGGTCTCCGCTGACAGCGCCACGACCGGTGAACCGCGCAGCTGCGGCAGCAGGCGCCCGGCTTCCTCGGTGATCTCCTTCAGGGTCGCGCCCTGGTTATCGATCAGGTCCCATTTGGTTAGGCAGAAGACCAGGCCCCGGCCTTCGCGCTCGACCAGGTCGGCGATCTGCAGGTCCTGGATCTCGAACGGATGGGTCGCGTCCATCACTAGGATCACAATCTCGGCGAAGGTGATCGCGCGGATGGTGTCGCCGGTGGAAAGCTTCTCCAGCTTTTCCTGGACCTTGGCCTTGCGGCGCAGACCCGCGGTGTCGACCAGCCGGACCGGACGGTCCTCCCAGGTCCAATCGACCGGAATGGCGTCGCGGGTGATGCCGGCCTCGGGACCGGTCAGCAGGCGGTCTTCACCAATCAGCTTGTTGACCAGGGTCGACTTGCCGGCGTTGGGCCGGCCGACGATGGCGATCCGGATCGGCTTTTCGCCCTCTTCCTCGTCGTGTTCGTCGTCGATCTCCGGCCAGACCGCCAGCAGCGACTGGTAGAGGTCGGCCATGCCCTCGCCGTGCTCGGCCGAGATCGCCACCGGCTCGCCGAGGCCGAGGCCGAACGCCTCGTTGACCCCGACTTCGGAGGCTTTGCTTTCGGCCTTGTTGGCCGCCAGGATTACCGGCTTGTCGTGCTTGCGCAGCAGCTCGGCGAACACCTTGTCCATCGGCGTCACGCCGTCGCGGGCGTCGATGACGAACAGCGCCACGTCGGCTTCCTCGATGGCGGTCTCGGTCTGCAGGCGCATCCGCGCTTCGAGGCTGTCATCGGTGACGTTCTCGAAGCCGGCAGTGTCGATCAGCTCCAGATCGATGTCGCCGATGCGACCGGTCGCGAACTTGCGGTCGCGGGTGACGCCGGGTTGGTCGTCGACGATGGCGAGCTTTCGGCCCGCCAGTCGGTTAAACAATGTCGACTTGCCGACATTGGGGCGTCCGACGATAGCGAGCCGCATAGGCATTGGATCAGGTCCGCTCGAGCCTAACGCAGCGCGATGAGTTGAGCCTCATCGGTCGCGATATAGATGGTGCCGTTGACGGCGATGGGTCCGATAAGCGTCGCCGAGCCGAGATTGACGGTCTTTTCGACAGCGCCGGTCTTTGGGTTCAGGGCCACCAGCTCGCCGCTCGAACCGGCCACGATCAGGCGGTTGGAGGCCAGCAGCGGGCTCGACCAGATCGGCTTGGTCGTGACGTTCTTCTTGCCGACGCCCAGGAAGCCGCCGCCGTGCTTTTCGCGGCCCTTGCCGAGGTCCTGGATCCAGTAGATCTGGCCCGTCTCACGCGCGGCGCAGATCACCTCGCCAGCCTTGGAGACGACATAGACGACGTCGCCGGCCGGCCACGGCGTGGTGATGCCGGTCACTGGCAGGCTCCAACGAGCCTGGCCGGTCCGCAGGTCGGTCGCCGCGAAGACGCCGGAGTGGCTGACGGCGAAGACGTCGCCCTGGTAGACAACCGGGCGTCCGGGGATGTCGCGAATTTCGGAAAGCGCGTTGTTGCGGTTGGCGCGGCTGAGCGCCTCGCTCCACAGATCGTTGCCGTTGGCCGCGCGCAGGGCGACCAGTTCGCCGGAGCCGAACGAGGCCACCACGGTGTCGCCGGCGATCGCCGGGCTGGAGGCGGCCAGGATGCGGGCCGATTCCGTCAACGCCTGATAGGTCCAGCCGGCGGCGCCGGTGGCGGCGTCGAAGGTCTGCAGGGTGTTGTCCACCGAGACCGCGAACACGCGGCCGCCGGAAACGGTCGGCGCGGCGTGGATCGGCTGCTCGGTCGCGGTGCGCCACACGACGGCGCCGGTATCGGCGTCCACCTGAGCGGCGAAACGGTAGCCGGAGGTCACATAGAGCTTGCCATCGGCCACGGCCAAGCCGCCCCCGAACGCTTCCTTGTCGCGCTTGGAGTCGGGGCGCAGGTCGACGCTCCACAACTGCGAGCCCGACTGGGCGTCGAACGCCGAGACCTTGGCCTGGGCGTCCATCACATAGATCTTGCCGTTGGCGGCGACGGGCGGCGCAGTGACGTGCACGCCTCGGTTCGACTTCTCGCCGAAGCCGCGCTTCCAGGCGATCGACAGGGCGCCGCCGGCGTCGGCGTGCGCCACCGACTGCTCCGGCGTACCGCCAGGCAGCGGCCAGCTGGTGACCGTCTCCGGATTGGGCAGGAAGAAGTCAGCGCCCTTCAGGGCTTCGGCGACTTCAAGCGTCTGGTCCGCGGCGACGATGGCGATGCGATCGCCCTCGGCGGCCGTCTCCTGCGGACCTTCGTCGTCGCCCTTGAACGGATTGAGTCGATTGACGGTCGAGCAGCCGCTCACGGCGACGCTGGCCGCCAGGAAGAGCGCAAGGAAGCTGGTGCTACGGCGCATAGACGTCATTGAGCTCCGGGGGCAGGCTGTTGTTGGGCAGGCGGCATGGACGGCGGCGGAACCGCGCCCGGCGGCAGCTCGATCGGCGGCGGCAGGGCCAGGGCCGCCTTGACGGCGGCCGGCAGGGCCTTGGCCGAACCGGAATCGATCAGCGCCTTGGCCGCTTCGGCTCGCTGGCGAGAGGTCTCACCGGCGTCCGCCATCAGCCCGATGATCGCGAAATCGCTGCGCGCGCCCTCAAGATTGCCGGCCATCAGCTTGGCGAAGGCCAGCGCCTCGCGGGCTTCAGCCCGGTAGGGGCGGCCTTCCTCGGTAAGCGGCGTCAGGCGGGCCTCCATGTCCTTGTACGGAGCCGTGTCCAACAGGGCGAAGGCGGATTTGAGGCGGGCCGAATCGCCGATGATGTTGTTCGGCGCGGCTTCGGCCGCTTCGTCGAACAGCTTCACCGCGTCAGCCACTTTGTTGTCGGCCAGCTTGAGACCGCCGAGATGCTGCAGCGAGAGCGCCTTGTAGGCCTTGGAAGACCCCTTGCCGACTTCGCCCCAAAGGCGGATCGCCTCGTCGCGGCGGCCGGTGTTGAAGGCCTCGATCGCCTGAGCATACTTCTCGGACGCCTCGGCGGCGGCCTGGTTTCGGAAGTGCTGATAGCCCCACACGGCCAGGGCCACGACCAGGGCCAGGACCAGAACCCCGCCCACGATCGGCAGCACCTTCAGCGCGATCGACTTGTAGCGCTCAGAGCGAAGCTGCTCCTCGACTTCATCAAAGACATCGACCACGTCGGGGGACTCCGCACGAATAGGCGTTAGTGTTCAGAGCGGCGGAACCTATAGCGGCCCGCGCGCGGCTGCAACGCTCGACCTTGCTCCCTTGCCTGGGCCTAGCGACGCACGATCGCTTGGAAGCCCGCGGCGCAGTAGTCGAACAGCCGCGCCCTCACCGCCTCCAGATCGGTTGAGCGGCATAATCCCTCCGACAACTGATCGATGCGGCCGGTCTCCGAGAGCGCCAACATCATTGAGCCGGTCAGGAACTGGTAGCCCCAGTAGAGGTCGCGCAGCTCGGCCTCGGGCATGGCGCGCTTCAGCGCTTCAATGAACTGATGCACCAGCGGATCGAAGAACCGATGCATGGTCTCCCCGCCCCACGCCGGCGTGTTGTTCACCAGCGCCACAAGCCGGAAATAGTTCTTCCAGCCTGCCTCGCCGGTCAGCGAAAGCTCAATCAGCGGGCCGATGAAGGCGGCGATGACGCCGTTGGCGGTCCTGTCCTCGGGATGCGCCGACTCGTAGGCGGCCAGCGCCTCGGCGCGGACCCGGTTGAGGATTTCCGCCCGACGCGCGAACACCGCCTCGAACAGGTCACGCTTGGCGCCGAAGTAATAGTGGATCAGCGCAGTGTCGACGCCGGCCTCGGCCGCCACCTGGCGCGTGGTGACACCGTAGAAGCCATGGGCGGCGAACAACAATTCGGCCGCGTCGAGGATCGCGCCCCGCAGGTCCAGGCCTTCCCCCTTGCGGCGGCGGCCCCGAGCGGCGGCGGGCGGCTTGGTCACGAAGGGCGATCCTCGGCGCGTCGGGCCAGGCAGGTCACCGCCATGTCGGCGGTGACGTTGCCGACCGTGCGGAAGATGTCGGGAATGGTCTCCACAGCAAGCAGGATCGGCAGCAGGTCCAGCGGCACGCCCATCACCAGACAGATCGGGCCGGTGGTCGTGAAGAAGGTGATCTGCCCCGGCAATCCGACCGAGGCAAGGCTGATGACCGCCGCGACCCCGATGCCCGCGGCCAGCAGCGCGGCGTTCAGCGGCACGCCATAGACGTGCGCGCAATAGATCGCGACGCCAAGGTTGGCCGCCGGGCTGGTGATCCGGAACAGCGACACCGCCAACGGCAGGACGACGCCGATGATCGACTCCGGAACGGCCAGTTGACGCGTGCCGGCGATCATCGCCGGCAACGAGGCGATCGATGACTGGGTAGAGAAGGCCACAGCTTGGGCCGGCGCGGCCGCCCGTGCGAAGCCCGGCAAGGAAACCCCCGCAAACAGCGCGATCAGATAGGAAAGCAGCCCAACGGCGATGCAGACCCCCGACAGCAGCAGGATGTAATGGCCCAACGCTCCGGCCGCGCCGAACCCAGCCTTGGCTCCGACGATCAGGGCCAGCGCAAAGACCCCGATCGGCGCGACGAACAGCACCCACTGCACCATCACCAGCATCGCGGCCATGATCGCGTTGAAGACGTTCAGCAATCCGGCGCGCTGCTCCGGGGCGATCCGCGTCACCGCCAGCCCGAACAGCAGCGCGAACACCACCAGCGGCGCCATGCTGGTCTCGGCGGCCGCTTGCACCGGATTGGTCGGGATGAAGGCGCGCAGCCACGCGCCCATGGTTGGGAAGTCGGGCACCTTCTCGGCCGAATGCCCAGCGGCCTCGCGCAGGCCGGCCACCGCCGCCTCCGGCGCGGGCCAGATCGCCAACACGCCGGTGACCGCCAGGGCCGAGAACAAGGCGCTCGCCAACAGGAACATTGCGAACAGACCCAGGGCCCGGGCCGCAGTGCCGCCCGCAGCGGCCGTTCCCGCCGCCGACGAGACACCGACCACCAGCAACGAGAAGACCAGCGGCACGATGGTCATGCGCAGGGCGTCTAGCCAGATCCCGCCGACCGGATCGGCCACCGCGATCACGCGGTCCATGAACGGCTGCCCCGCCAGCAGCGCCCCCAAGATCAGCCCGGCCGCCAAGGCGATCAGGATGCGTACGGTGGTCTTAGAACCGGCGGCGCGAACCGCATTGAGAAGCTTGGCCATCGCGCGGAAACTAAAGCGGGTTCGGGGCTCGGTGAAACTGGTTTTCGGCCCCTGGCGAAATCTCGCGGCCTCGGCCTGCGCGGCGGGCGCCGATCACGCTTGCTCTACCGGACTTGCCCGATCCCGCCGGGGGTCTAAGCTCCACGCATAGGGAGGAGCGGCGATGATCATATCGCTGCCGCCGGCCGACGCGCAGCTCCAGGCGATCGGCCGAAGGTTGAGGGCCGTACGCGAGGCCAGAGGCCTGTCGCTCGACAGGCTCGCGGACGAGGCCAGGATGGCCCACGCCACCTTGTCCCTGGCCGAGCATGGCCGTGTCCGTCTCGATTCAGTTCAGGTCCACGCCGTCATCAGCGCATTGCACGTCTCACCCCGGATCCTGTTCGAACCGGGGCTGGACGTCTCCGGGCTGAGGAAGCTCTAGCCCGCCTTGGCGAAGTAGATCTCGGCCGGTCCGGGGAAGCTGCGCGCGCGCACGTCGTCGGCGTAGCCGGCGACCGCCTTGCTGATCTCGTTACGCAGATCGCCGTAGCGCCGCACAAACTTCGGCGTCCAATCGAACAGGCCGAGCATGTCGTCGGTGACCAGGATCTGCCCGTCGCAACCGGCTGAAGCGCCGATGCCGATCGTCGGAACCGAAATAGCCTCGGTGATCTCGCGGGCAAGCCCCTCGGCGACGCCCTCGACCACGACCGCGAAGGCCCCTGCCTCGGCGGTGGCGCGAGCCTCCTCGAGGATGCGCGCGCGCTCGTCGCCGCCCTTGCCCTTGGCCTTGAAGCCGCCGTCGACCAGCACTGCCTGCGGGCGAAGGCCGACGTGGCCCATCACTGGGATCCCGCGCTTGACCAGATAGTCGATGGTGTGGACCACGGTGGGCCCGCTCTCGACCTTGATGGCCTGGGCGCCGGTTTCCTTCATCACCCGCGCGGCATTCGCATAGGCGATCTCCGGGGCGCCCTCGTAGGAGCCGAACGGCATGTCGACCACGACCATGGCGCGCTTGGCCGTGCGCATCACCGCCTGGCCATGCATGATCATCATCTCCAGCGTCACCCCCACGGTGTTGGGCAGGCCGTGCACGACCATGCCCACCGAGTCGCCGACCAGCAGCAGGTCGCAATGCTCGTCGAGGATCTCCGCCATCGGCGCGGTGTAGGCAGTGAGGCAGACCACCGGTACGCCGCCCTTGCGCGCGGCGATGTCGGGGGCGGCGAGACGCCTGACGGTTTCCTGACGCTGAGCCGACATCGATCAGAACTCCTCGAACACCCGGGTGATGGCGAAGCCGAAGGCCAGCAGGGCCATTCCGCTGGCGATCCATACCACGGACGAGCCTTCCGGCAGCGCGGACAAAAGGTCCATCCGCGGGGTGAGCTCCCGCATGCCGGTTTCGATCAGCCGGGTCGAGCCGGTGGAGGCCGTCTCCAACTGCTGCATGAAGTTCGACATGATCAGTTGGCTTGCGCCGATGACGCCGCCGACCAGGCCGGCAGCTCCGATCGTCCAGCGCCGGATACTCCAGCCGCGATCAAGCTTGCGCTCAACCGAAGCGGCGAAAGCCTTCTCGTCAGAGAAGGCGGGCGGCTCATTGAACAGGCGTTCCAGACGCCGCTCGAACTCGAGGTCAGCCATTTTCGCGCCTCCCGTCCAATTGAGCGCCATTGGCCGGCGCCAATCGCGCTCTGAGCTTCTCCAGACCACGTTTGACATGGGACTTGACCGTTCCAAGCGGCAGATTCAAGGCGTCGGCGGCTTCCGCATGCGAAAGGCCCGCGCCGTAGCACATGGACACACAGATACGTTCGGCTGCGCCCAGCGAGCGCAAGGCGTCGTCCAGGTCGATGCGGCCCGCCGTGTCCGGCGCGGGCGCGACCTCTTCGGAGTCCTCACTGGCGGCGGCCAGGCTGGCGATCCGGCGCTCCTTCTGCAGGCGGCGGAGATAGGCGCGCGCGCCAATCTTCTTAACCCAGGCCGCGAATGCGCCCTCGCCGCGGAACTCCCCGATCCGCTCGAAGGCGGTGAGAAAGGCGTCCTGAGCCACGTCGTCGGCTTCCGCCGCCGGAGCGCCCATGCGGCGCAGCAGCCCGCGCACCGCAGAACCGTGCCGGCGCACCAGCTCCCCAAAGGCCGAACGGTCGCCCGCCGCCGCCAGGGCCGCCAGTTCCACGTCGTGGAAGCTCGCCAGTCTAGACAATTGAGAGCCCGTCATCTGGGCTTTCCCCCTCCCCTCGAGGGCCTACTTGCCGCGCGCGACGAAGGACAGCGCGATCAGCGCCAGCCCGATGAAGCCCGGGAACGCGGCGACGCCGAGCATCGGATAAAGGGCGTCGGGCTCTTCGAATGAGACCGCAAAACCCAGGGCCGCGAAGCCGACGGCCACGCCCAGCCAGATGATCCCGGCGCGCATGTCGCGATACGGCGACGGCGGCGCCTTCACGTCGCTGGTCAGGGCTTCAAGGACTTCGGCCGGAAGTTCAGCGCCCTTTTCGATCGACGCCCGCAGCGTGTCCTGCAGCTTCTGGCGCTCGACGCTCTTCAGATAGCGCGGCACCAGCACGATCGCCGCAATCATTGCGAAGAACGTGAGTGGGATGAGGATTTCCATGTTGTTTGCTCCTTCTCTCGATGCGCGGGCCTAACAGCCCCGTTCTGATAGGAAAGAGGCGTCCGTCGATGCCAACAGATGCAAGATCAGGGATGAAATGTTCGTCATGATTTGCAGCGGGCCGAATAGCCCCCGACCGACGAACGCAAACAACAGAAGCCGGCGGGGCTACTCGCCGCAGATTGGCCGCGTGGAAGCAGCCTGTCGCTCTATTTTTGACTGAACTGCGCCGCGTAGGCGTCGGGCTTGAACCCGACCAGCAGCTTGCCGTCCACATCCAGCACCGGGCGCTTGATCATCGAAGGCTGGGCCAGCATCAAGTCGATGGCCTTGGCCTCATCCAGCCCGACCTTGTCGGCGTCGGGCAGCTTGCGGAAGGTGGTCCCGGCCCGGTTGAGCAGCACCTCCCAGCCGACCTGCGCGGCCCAGCCGGCCAGCCGTTCGCGCTCGACGCCCACCGCCTTATAGTCGTGAAAGCCGTAGGCGATCCCGTGCTCATCGAGCCAGGTCCGCGCCTTCTTCATGGTGTCGCAGGCCTTGATGCCGAAGATCGTCGTGGTCATCGGCCGGCCTATTCCCACTCGATGGTGCCGGGCGGCTTCGACGTGACGTCGTAGACCACCCGGTTGACGCCGCGGACCTCGTTGATGATCCGCGTGGCGCAGCGGCCCAGCACCTCCCAGGGGAACTCGAAGAAGTCGGCGGTCATGCCGTCGGTCGAGGTCACCGCACGCAGGGCCAGCACGTCCTCATAGGTGCGCGCATCACCCATCACGCCGACGGTCTTGACCGGCAGCAGCACCGCGAAGGCCTGCCAGATCGAGTCGTAGAGGCCGGCCTTGCGGATCTCGTCGAGATAGATGGCGTCGGCCTGCTGCAGGACGGCGACCTTTTCACGGGTAATCTCGCCAGGGATGCGGATCGCCAGGCCCGGACCCGGGAACGGATGGCGGCCGACGAAGGCCGGTGGCAGGCCGAGCTCGACGCCGAGCGCGCGAACCTCGTCCTTGAACAGCTCGCGCAGCGGCTCGACCAGCTTGAGCTTCATGTAGTCGGGCAGACCGCCGACATTGTGGTGGCTCTTGATTACCGCCGAGGGGCCGCCGCTGGCCGAGACGCTCTCGATGACGTCGGGATAGAGGGTGCCCTGGGCCAGGAACGCCGCGCCCTCGATCTTGGCGCTCTCCTTGTCGAAGACCTCGATGAACAGGCGTCCAATTGTCTTGCGCTTGGTCTCCGGATCGCTGATGCCGGCCAGCTCGCCGAGGAACAAGTCGGAGGCGTCCACGTGCACCAGCGGGATGTTGTAATGGTCGCGGAACATCGTCACGACCTGCTGGCCCTCATCCTTCCGCAGCAGGCCGGTGTCGACGAACACGCAGGTCAGCTGATCGCCGATCGCCTCATGGATCAGCACCGCCGCCACTGATGAGTCGACGCCGCCCGAGAGTCCGCAGATCACCTTGGCGTCGCCGACCTGGGCGCGGATCTTGGCCACCTGCTCCTGACGGTAAGACGCCATGGTCCAATCGCCCTTCAGTCCGGCGATCTTGTGGGTGAAGTTGCGCAGCATCAGCGCGCCGCGCGGGGTGTGCGCCACCTCCGGGTGGAACTGAATGCCGTAGTAGCGGCGCCCCTCGTCGGCGATGACCGCGAACGGCGAGCCCTCAGAGGACGCCACCACGTGGAAGCCCTGCGGAATGGCGGTGATCTTGTCGCCGTGGCTCATCCACACGGTCTCTTTCGCGCCGACCGCGCCCAGCCCGTCCAGCAGCGGGCTCTCGCGCTCGATCAGGATCTCGGCCCGGCCGAACTCGCGGGTGTGACCGCCCTCGACCGCCCCGCCCAGCTCGGCGCACATTGTCATTTCGCCATAGCAGATGCCCAACACCGGCACGCCGAGCTCGAAGACCTTCTTGGTCACGGCCGGGCTTTCGTCCTCATGGACGCTGGCCGGGCCGCCGGAGAGGATCACCGCCTTGGGGCCATAGGCCTCGATCATCCCGTCGATCTTGTCGAACGGATGGATCTCGCAATAGACGCCGGCCTCGCGCAGGCGGCGTGCGATCAGCTGGGTCACTTGGCTGCCGAAGTCGACGATCAGGACGCGTTCGTGGGCTTGTTGAGTCATTGCGGGGTCCATTTGGCGCGCTCAAGCACGGCGACGAAGAAGCCGTCGGTGGCCGAGCTGCGGGGCGAAAGGCGAAGGTATCCTTCCGCCGTCAGGTGGCGGGCGAGGTGCGGGTTGGCGGTGGCCGGGTCGACGCGGAAATCCATCCAGCGCTCGAGGAACGCGGCGACGCGGTCCTCGTCCTCCTCCGGCAGCACCGAGCAGGTGACGTAGACGATCCGCCCGCCTGGCTTCACGAACTGGACGGCGTGGTCGAGCACGGCGTCCTGGTCGGCCATACGCTGGCTCAGGGTCGCGGGCTTCAGCCGCCACTTGGTGTCTGGATGCCGCCGCCATGCTCCGGTGCCGGTGCAGGGCGCGTCGATGAAGACGACGTCCATCTTGGCGGCCAGGCCCCTCAGGGCGTCGGGATAGATCGGCGAGCGGACTTGCAGGTTGCGCACGCCCGCGCGCTCGGAGCGGCGCACGGTGTCGGCCAGCCGGCGCGCCTCGCTGTCATAGGCGTAGATCTGCCCCTTGTTGGCCATGGCGGCGGCCAGGGCCAACGTCTTGCCTCCGCCGCCGGCGCAGAGGTCGAGAACCTGCGCGCCCTTGATCTCGCCGGCGGCTTCGGCGGCGATCTGCGAGGCCAGGTCCTGGACCTCGAACCAGCCCTTGGAGAAGGCCGGGACGGCTTCCAGCGACTGGCTCCGCTCGCTCGGATCGGGGGCGGCGATGCGCAATGCGTTCGGCAGCACACCTGTCGGGTTGGCGTTGAGCGGCGCGAGCGCCTTCAGCGCCTGCTCGGCGTCAGTCTTCAGGGTGTTGACCCGCAGGTCCACCGGCGCGCGCTCTGAGAGCATCGCGCCCTCCAGCGCCGCCTCGTGGCCAAAGGCCCGGGCGAAAGATGTCTGCAGCCACTCGGGATAGTCGCCCCGGATCGATGGCGGCGCATCGGCCAGGTCACGCGGCGCGACCAGGGCGGCGCGTTCGGCTTCGGTCAGCGGGCCGGGGCCGTGCGGCGCGTCGCCGGCGGCCTCGGCGATCCGTTCGATCGGCCAGTTCCAGAGTACGTGCAGGGCGCAGAGCGCCGCGGCGCGCGGGCTGTCTTCGCCCATCCGCCATCCGAGCGAGCGGCGGCGGCGCAGCACGTCGAGCGCCAGGCCCGAGACCCAGGCGCGGTCCTTCGACCCGGCGAACCGTGAGGCGTCCCCCCACGTCTTCAGCGCCAGCTTCACAGGCCGGTGGCGCGTCTCGACGTCGGTGAGGATCTCGATGGCTGCGGAGAGGCGTCCGCCGTCACGCAAGGGCTGTTCTCATAGTCAGAGGAATATGGCGGCCACGACCGCCAAGGTGCCGCCGAACCCCACGAACCAGACCAGGCTGCGCACGAAGGGAACGGCGAGGATGTATGCGACCGGATGCAGGGCGCGGGCGACGACATAGAGCAGCGAGCCCCACATCGTCAGATCGCCCAGCTTGGCGGCCAGATAGGCTACGACCACCGCCACGGCGTGAAGCGGAAACGTCTCCAGGAAGTTGGAGAACGAGCGCTCCAGCCGCGCGGCGTTGCCGGAGAGCGGCCGGGGTTCGTCACGCGGCCCCCTGCCCCACTCCAGGCCTTGCTGGCCGCGAGCAGCGGCCGCCGCCCAGAGCAACTGGACGAGGCCGATCACGACGGCGACGCCCAGCAGCTTCAGTTCGACGGCCATGCCCATCAGACCGGGCTCGTATAGTTCGGCGACTCCCGGGTCATCATCACGTCGTGGACATGGCTTTCGCGAAGCCCCGCGCCGGTGATGCGGATGAACCGCGCCTTGTTGCGGAACGTCTCGAGGTCCGGCGCGCCCACATAGCCCATGGCCGCCCGCAGGCCGCCGACCATCTGGTGCAGGATGGCCCCGATCGGACCCTTGTAGGCCACCTGCCCCTCGATGCCCTCGGGCACCAGCTTCAGCGCCGAGACCTCCTTCTGGAAGTAGCGGTCGGCCGAGCCATTGGCCATCGCGCCCAGCGAGCCCATGCCGCGATAGGCCTTGTACGAGCGGCCCTGGTACAGGAACACCTCGCCCGGGGCCTCGTCGGTGCCGGCGAAGGCCGAGCCCATCATGGCTACCTGCGCGCCCATGGCGAGCGCCTTGGCCAGGTCGCCCGAGTACTTGATGCCGCCGTCGGCGATCACCGGGACGTCGGTGCCCTTGGCGGCGCGGACGGCGTCGGCGATGGCGGTCAGCTGCGGCACGCCCACGCCCGCAACGATGCGGGTGGTGCAGATCGAGCCGGGACCGATCCCGACCTTCACGGCGTCGGCGCCGGCGTCGATCAGGGCGCGAGCCCCTTCGTAGGTGGCGACGTTGCCGGCGACGATCTGGACGCGGTTGGTTTCGCGCTTCAGCCGGCCGACAGCCTTGGCGACGTCGGCGTTGTGGCCGTGGGCGGTGTCGATCACCACCACGTCCACGCCGGCGTCCACCAGGGCCATCGAGCGCTCGTAGCCGGCGTCGCCGACCGTGGAGGCCGCGCCGACCAGCAGGCGGCCCTGGGCGTCCTTGGCGGCGGACGGATAGGCCTGGGCCTTCTCCATGTCCTTGACCGTGATCAGGCCGATGGCGTGGAAGGCTTCGTCGACGACGATCAGGCGCTCGATCTTGTGCCTGCGCAGCAGATCGCGGGCCTCGGCCTGAGTGACGCCCTCGCGGACGACGATCAGGTTGTCCTTGGTCATCAGCTCCTTGGCCGGGATGTCGTCACGGCCTTCGAAGCGCATGTCCCGGTTGGTGAGGATGCCCACCAGCTTGCCCGAGCCGCGCTCGACCACCGGGAAGCCGGAGATCTTGCGGCGCGCCTTGATTTCGCGGATCTCGCGCAGCGGCGTGTCCGGATGAATGGTCAGCGGATTGATGACCATGCCGCTCTCGTAGCGCTTCACCTCGCGGACCTGATCGGCCTGCTCCTCGACGGTGAGGTTACGGTGCAGCACGCCCAGACCGCCGGCCTGGGCCATGGCGATGGCGAGACGACTCTCGGTGACCGTGTCCATGGCGGAGGACACGAGGGGGATATTGAGACTGATTTCGCGGGTGAACTTGGTGGTCGTGTCCACCTGGGTTGGCATCACGTCGGATGCGCCCGGTTCCAGCAAAACGTCGTCGAAGGTAAGACCTTCGCGAATGTCCATGAAAGGCTCCATTTTGCGAGCCGCGTATAAGCCCTTGGGGGCGCCTCGGGCAAGGGCCGGTTCAAGCGTAATCATGCCGCAGCGTGCTCCTTCTGGGGTTGAACGCGGGTCTGAAGTCCAAAAGTCATCGTGAACATGACCAGGCAGAGCCCGGCCGAGATGCCAAGCGCCGCCCTTGGCGATTCGGCGATCGCCAGGCCGTAGAGCACCGGACCACCGATCTGCAGCACCTGGGCGGGCTGGGTCAGCAGGGCAGAGCGATAGGCGTAGTTCGACGGGCCGAACATGCTGAGCGGCAGCACGCCCTTGGCCACGGTGATCATACCGTTGCCGGCCCCCTGCCCCAGCGCCAGCAGCGGCGCGGCCTTAGCGCCAAGCGCCAGCAGGGCCGCCGCGCCCAGCGGGTGCATCAGCGTGGCGATCCGCGTAGAGACCAGCGGCGCCACCCGGCGCAGAATCGTGAATTCGGCGAAGCGGACGCTGACGGCGGCGACGCCGACCAGGCCGGCGATCGCCGCGGCGCGGGCCGGGGCCAGTCCGAAGCTGGCGAGCAGCCGCGGTAGGTGATTGGCCATGGCGCTGGAAATGAACCAGGCGCAGGCGAACAACACCGCCAGCTGGACCATCCGGCGGTCCCAGACGACGGGGACGCGCTCAGTGTCCGCCCCCTTGCGGGCGTGGCCGGCGACCTTGGGCGTCACCATTGCCACCAGGGGCAGGCAGACCGCGGCGTGCACCGCCGCCCAGGCGAAGCAGGCTCCACGCCAGCCAAGGGCCTCCGTCAGATAGCCGGTCAGCGGCCAGCCGACCGCCGAGCCCAGCCCGCCCAGCAGGGCGACGCCGGTGATCGGCCGCCGCGCCTCGTCGCCGTAGAGCGCCACCAGGATGGCGAACGGCGTGCCGTACATGCCGATGCTCATGCCCACGCCCAGGACCAGCACCGCCAGCGTCAGGGCGGCGGCGTTGACCGCCAAGCCCAGCAGCACCAGGGCCAGCGCGAAGATCAGGCTGGAGGCCAGCAGCACGCGCTTGCCGCCTCGCCGGTCGATCCAGCGCCCCGCCGCCGGCGACAGCAGCGGCGACACCGCCAGGGCCAGCGACATCAGCCCAAAGATGAAGGTCGCGGAGAGCTTGAGATCGCCGGCGATCGCGTCGGCCATGACGCCCATCAGATAGTAGCTGGAGGCGAAGGCGACCGTCTGGCCCAGGCCCAGCACCAGGGTGATCGCCAGGCGCCGTGCGGGTGTGTGGTTGGGCTCGTCCGTCATGGCGAGCTTGTGCGCCGGTTGGGAAATTGAGGAAACCGATATATTGGTCCTTTGATGTTCGAAAATCTCACATCCGGCGCACCGCCTTCTCTCAACGCGCTGCGGGCGTTCGAGGCAATGGCGCGGACCGGCAAGGCGACCCTGGCCGCCGAGGAACTGAATGTCACCCACAGCGCCGTCAGCCGTCAGGTGAAGGCGCTGGAGGCGCATCTGGGGGTTCAACTGTTCACCGGCCCCAAGCACCGACTGGAACTGACCGAGGCCGGGCGCAGCCTGCTGCCCGCCCTCACCGCCGCCTTCGACCAGATCGCCTCCGCCGTCCGCCAGGTGCAGGTCGGCGGTGAGGAACTGCTGATCGCCGTCAACGCCAGTGTTTCAGTGAAGTGGCTGATCCCGCGCCTGGCGCGGTTCAAGGTCGCCCACCCGAAGGTGAACCTGCAGCTGGCCGAGCTTCCCTCGCACGCCACCTCGTATCGCGGGGCCGACGCCGTTGTGCGCATCGTGCCGACCAGCCGGCTGGCCGATCCGGGCGCCAGCGCCTTCATTCCCAACCACCTGGGGCTGGTGATGGCCCCCGCCCTGGCCGAACGGTTCGCGCAAGATCTGCTAAAGGCGCCGCGCTTGACGGCCCAGACCCACCCGCAAGCCTGGGCGATCTGGGCGGCGCTGGCCGGGATGGAGCTGACGCCCGCGCCCGAGCAGCCGTTCGCCCACCTGCACTTCGCCATCGACGCGGCGATCGCCGGGCTGGGCGCGGCGGTGATCTCCTGGCCGCTGGTCGCCGACTATGTCCGCAACGGCCGCCTGGTCGCGCCGATGGGCTTCAGGAAGGCCGAAAGCGCCTTCGCCATGCTCGCCTCGCCCGGCGCTGGAGGCCGGCCGTTGGAGCAATTCCGCAGGTGGCTGGTGGCGGAGGGCGCAAAGACCGACGCGCCGCCCGCTCAGCCCTTGAACCCCGTCGCCACCAGATAGACCTCGGACGAGTCCGCGCGGCTGGCCTTGGGCTTGATGTTCTTCACCTCGGTGAAGTGGCGCTTGAGGTCGGCGATGACCTCGGAGGTCTCGCCGCCCTGGAAGGCCTTGGCGACGAACGAGCCGCCGGGCTTCAGCACGCTGATCGCGAACTCGGCCGCGGCCTCGATCAGCCCCATGATCCTCAAGTGGTCGGTGCGCCTATGGCCGACCGTGTTGGGCGCCATGTCGGATAGCACCACGTCGGGCCGGCCGCCCAGCAGGTCGATCAGCATTGGTCCGCAGGCCGGATCGGTGAAGTCCATCTCCAGGATGTGGGCCGGGGCCAGTGGATCGACCGGCAGCAGGTCGACGCCGACGATGTGGGTCACGCCGCGCTCGATGGCGACCTGGGTCCAGCCGCCGGGCGCCAGGCCCAGGTCGATGACCCGCGCGCCGGGTTTCAGCAGGCGCAGCTTGTCGTCGAGTTCGGTCATCTTGTAGGCCGCGCGGCTGCGGTAGCCGTGGGCTCGGGCCTTGGCCGCGAACGGATCATTGATTTGCCGGTTCAGCCAGGCCTGCTGGGACGGGGTGCGATCCTTGGCGGTCTTCAGGCGCGCGGGCTTGGTGCGGCCTTCTTCCAATCCGCCAGTCGGCGGTTTGACCATTCTCTTGCGGGGCGGTTCGCTCATTCCGCAGCGTTTACAGTGGAAGCCGCGCCCAATCCACGACCGCGACGACGACGACGACGGCGCTTGCTCTTTCCGGTCCCTGCCATGAGCGACATCAGGATGCCTTCGCGCAGTCCGCGGTCGGCCACCCGCACCCGCGTGCAGGGCCAGACTTCCTGCACCGCCTGGAGGATCGCCGCCCCGGCCAGCACCAGATCGGCGCGATCCGCGCCGATGCAAGGCTGCTCGGCCCGCTCCAACGGGCTGAGGTCCAGCAGCATGCGCGCCGCTTCGTCGCACTGGGCCCGGGTCATCCAGATGCCGTCGACCTGGGCGCGGTCGTAGCGCTTCAGGCCCAGATGCATGCCAGCCAGGCTGGTGATGGCGCCCGAAGTGCCGACCAAGTGGGCGTTATCGGCGTCGAAGATAGGCCGCAGTTCGTCGGCGTGGCGAAATTCGCGCAGCTCGTCCTTCACCGTCTCGACCATGGCGCGGAACCAGCCGTCGGTGGCGCGCGCGCCCTCCGGGAAGCGCTCGGCCAGGGTGACGACTCCGATCGGAATGGACAGCCATGCCTTGATGGGCAGGCGGGCCGGCGAGAACTTGGCGAGCTCGGTCTCTAGGCCGCCGCTGGTGAGATCGACCCAGCTGAGCTCGGTGGACCCGCCGCCGACATCGACCACCAGCGCCGCTTCGGAGCGGCGATCCAGCAGGTTCAGGCAGCCGGCGACCGAGAGCTGGGCCTCCTCGCGCGGGGTGATGATCTGCAGGTGCAGCCCGGTTTCGGACGCGACGCGGGCCACGAACTCCGGGCCGTTCTCAGCGGCGCGGCAGGCCTGGGTGGCGATCGCCTTCAGCTTGACCACCTTGCGGCGTCGGACCTTCTCGGCGCTGACCTTGAGCGCCGCGAGCGCACGATCCATGGCTGCGTCAGATAGTCGCCCCGTCTGAGAGAGGCCCTCGCCTAGGCGAACGATACGCGAATAGGCTTCAACAACCCGAAATCCGCGCCCCGACGGGGTTGCGATGAGCAGTCGGCAATTGTTCGTACCGAGATCGAGCGCGCCGTAGCACGGCGAATCCGCTTGCGGCGTCACAGGACTTTTCCTGGCCGCAGCGTCGGTTACGCGATCAAGCGTGGTTGTCACCGGCCAGGCGACCAAAACGCTTGCGCACCAAGGCTTTGGAACGCGTCCTTCGCGAACGCGCTCGACAGCGCCACAGTCATGGACACTCTTTCGTCCTTGCAGGCGCCGCGGATGAACGCCTCGTTTCACAGGCGACTGTAGCAAGGCTATTCGCCTCTCGGAAGGCGCGCCCTTGCGCGGGCGAAGATGAGCAGTACGTTCACCTCCCAGTTAGGCGACGGGATCTAGAATCGGATTTATGGACGCACGAATCGAAAAAAGTGGTCGGGACTTGGTGGCGCCGCCCGCGGTGTTGGCCGAACCGCGCCTGGCCAAATACGCCATCGGACAAGTGGTGCGGCATAAGCACTACCCGTTCCGCGGCGTGATTTTCGATGTGGACCCGACCTTCGCCAACACCGAGCAATGGTGGCTGTCGATCCCCGAAGAGATCCGTCCCCGCAAGGACCAGCCATTCTATCACCTGCTGGCCGAGAACGAGGACAACGCCTACGTGGCCTATGTCTCAGAGCAGAACCTGCTGGCGGACGAGAGCGGCGAGCCGGTTGGCCATCCGCAGGCCTCGCTGATCTTCGAGTCGTTCCACGAGGGCCACTACGTCCTGCGGCCGCGGATTAGCCACTAGCGATCAGCCACGGCAAGGGTGTTCCAATCGTCGCCACGGTGACGCAAACTTTATCCGCCAAACCGGCAAATGGCCGGTGAGTTCGAACGGAACTTCCGCCAATTCCCGCTCATTCTGTCGCCATGAGCGCAGATGGCTTTTCCGCTGGGCCGCCCCCGGGCGCGGCCGCCGATTGGACGATTGATCAGAACTGGGCGGCCTATACGCCGGCCGAGCATCAGGTGTGGATGACCCTCTACGAGCGTCAGTCCAAGCTGCTGCCCGGCCGCGCCTGCGACGCCTTCCTCAAAGGGCTGGACGCGCTGGATCTGCACCGCGGAGGCATCCCCGAGTTCGCGCGCATCAACGAGGAGCTCAAGAAACTCACCGGGTGGAGCGTGGTGGCGGTCCCGGGGCTGGTTCCCGACGACGTGTTCTTCGATCACCTGGCCAATCGCCGCTTCCCGGCCGGCCAGTTCATTCGCAAGCCCGAAGAGCTGGACTACCTGCAGGAGCCCGACGTCTTCCACGACGTCTTCGGGCACGTGCCGATGCTCACCGACCCGGTGTTCGCCGACTACATGCAGGCCTATGGCCAGGGCGGATTGAGGGCCCTGGGCCGGGGACAGTTGCACAACCTCGCACGCCTCTACTGGTACACGGTGGAGTTCGGGCTGATGGAGACGCCCGAGGGCCTGCGGATCTACGGGGCCGGCATCGTCTCCAGTCGGGCTGAGTCGATCTTCGCTCTGGATGACCCCTCTCCCAACCGTATCGGCTTCGACCTCGATCGGCTGATGCGCACGCCCTATCGGATCGACGACTTCCAGCAGGTCTATTTCGTCATCCCGTCGCTGGAGGCGCTGCGCGAGACCACCCTCGCCGACTTTGCGCCGATCTATGCGCGGATCGAGGGCGCCAAGGACATCCCGATCGAGGCGATCGTGCCGAGCGACAAGGTGTTCACGGTCGGCACTCAGGCCTACGCCAACGCCGGCGGCCGCGCGGCCTAGAGCCCTTCACGTTCCATCAGCGTGTGGATCCCCTGCCGGACCTTGGCCCGCTGCTCGGGGGTGAACACGCGATAGCGTTGGGCCTTGGGGCCGACGGCAGCGCTGACATCGGCGTCGGTGACGTAGATGAAGACACTCTGATAAGCACCTGTGACTGCCCGCTTTTGTGCGACATGAACGCCCTCGAGGCGGACCGCGCAGTTCTCCAGGCTGTCGATGTTGGGCGCGATCGGGCGGAAGTCCGGCTTGCCGTTCAGGCCCTCGACAATGATCCAGCAGACTCCCGGATTGGCCGGCGCGGTGAGCGGCTTCTCGCAGCCGGCCAGCGCCGTCAGGGCCAGCAGGCCAGGCAAGCACGCAAGCTTACGCATCTAGTAGTCCTTGCGCCAACGGACGGCGAGCTGGCCGTCCCCCTGGCTGGCGAGCTTGGAGATAATGGAGAGGTTGCGCCCGAAGCGCCACTCCACCTGAGCGGAGGGACCATCGCGGCCCCCGCCCGTCAGCTCCAGGTAGACGTCCTCTGTCAGGTACTTGCCGCCTGAAACTGTGACGCCGCTCTCGTCGCCCCCGGCCAGGGCCAGGCGGTCCAGCCCGGCGAAGGTGCGCAGATTGCCGATCACGTCGAACCCCCCGCCCCCGGCCATCGACGACAGCGCCGAGGCCAGCTGGGCGGCTTCCAGCGGCGAGAGCTGCGAGGCCGAGCGGCCGAACAGCACCTGCGACAGCACCTCGTCGTTGGGCAGCACCGGCACCGAGGTCAGGGTGATCTCAGGCTTGGCCGCCGTCCCGCGGATCCGCACCACCGCGGTGAGGGACGGATCCACACGGGACGCCAGCAGATCCAGGCGGATGTTCTGCGGCGAGGTGGCCAGCTGCACTGTGCCGCGCTCGTCAAACTCGAAGCGTTTGCCGGCGAAGTCGTACTCGCCCCGTACGATCCGGGCCGTGCCTGACAGTGTCGGCTTGGACGTGGTGCCGCCGACCTTGGCGTCCAGCGAGAGCTCGGCGTCCAGGCCGCGGCCGCGGAGATAGATCCGGCGCGGCGCCTTGAGGCTCACGTCGAGCGCAATGCCCGGGCCTCGGCGCGCCACCGGCTGCAGCGAGCGAGAGATGTCGGCGGGCTTGTTGATCTCGATGACATCCATGCTGACCACGCCGGTCCCGCCCGAGAACTTGGCGGCCGACACATCGGCGCGGTCGATGGTCAAGTCGCCCGCCAGTCGAACCTTGCCGTCGGCGGTGCGGTCGAGCGTCGCCTCGCCGGAGGCCGAGGCCGTGGCGAGTTCGTTGTCGATCAGGCGAAAATTCTTCAGGTCGAGCTTGAAGGTCGAGGCCCCGTCGCGCTGCAGGCTGAGCCGCCCCGAACCCGACAGCGAACCGCCGTGCCCGTCCGCGCCGGTCGCCTGGACGATGTTGACGGCGTTGTTGGCCAGGGTGGCGCGGAGCACGACATTAGTCAGTGCCAGCCCGGTCACGCTGTCGTTGAAGTGGCCGTCGTCGACTTCGGCCTGACCGACCGCGCGTGGGTCGGCCAAGGTGCCCGACAGCGTGCCCTGCATGCGGACATGCCCCGCCAGCTCGCGCTCGCCGCCCACCAGCAGATCCCACAACGGCCGAACTTCGCCGTCGGCGTAGAACGTCCCCTTCATTGGGCGCGTGCGGTTGATGGCGATGCGGAACGGGTCGGCGCTGGCCTCCGCCGGCAAGGTCAGGTTGGCGTTGGCGCGCAGGCCGTGTTCGTTGGTGACGGCGGCGTCGAGGACGATCTCGTCGCCCGCCAGCCGCGCCTTCAGCGTCCCGTCCATGCCCAGTTCGCGCGGAGAACCGCGGCTGCGTGCGTCGTCGAGCTTGGCGTCCAGCACGCCGTCCAGCCGCCCGCCGGCGCCGCTGAGCGTCAAGGTCGCGTCGGCTTTGCCGGTCAGATCCGGACTGACCAGACCAAGGCCCAGCTGCGCAACCTGAGCGCGGATATCCGTGCTGCTCTTGCCGAGCTTGGCGTCGACGTCGATCCGACCGCCGTCCGACGCAGCCAGGCGCAGATGCGCCGCCCGGTCATCCCCATTCAGCCGGAAGATTGCGGTCTCGGTGGTTTCAATCTTGCGACGGCCCAGCCGACCGCCGCCGTCGAAGGTCAGCTCCAGACCGGGCTTGTTCTGAGACAGCAGTCCGCGGCCCTCGACACTCCAGGTCCCATTCGTGGACGCGCCCTCGAGTTTGGCCTGATAGGCCAGTCGCGCCAGCGGCCCGTCGGCGGTGATGCGACCGGTCTTCACTGCGAACCTCGCGCCCGGCAGCACGGCGTTCGCCGCCGTCAGATCGAGCTTGGCGCGCGGCCCGCCCGCGGCGTCGATGATCCTGACCACCCCGTCCACCTGCCCGCCCTCGAGGAAGGCGCCCTGGGCCAGCCTGACGTGAAGGTCGGCGGCCGACGGCGTCGACCTGCGCAGCGAGACCGAGCCCGCCGCCGTGAGGCCGCCGGCGTTCACCGACAGGTCGCTGAGATCGACGCCGCCGCGCGGAAAACGGAAAGCGGCTTTGGCGGCCGCCAGACCGTATTCGCTGGCCCCGGTCAGGGCGAAGACGCCGCTGCTGCCGTCGGCGCGGCGCATGAAGCTGAGGGTCAGCTTGGCGTTCTTCAGCGGAATGCGCGGCAGGTCGATCGCCTCGATGTCGGCCATCAGGTCGGCACGTGGCGCACTCAGGGTTCCGGTGATCGCACCGCTCCCGCTGGCCTTGCCGGTGATTTCCACCGGGCCGGCGCGGAAGGGGCCGTTGGCCGACCAGTCCAGCTTGAAGCGCATGTCTCCGTCGTCGAGCACGCCGGCGGTGTTGGCCTTGATGGCGGCGCCGTCGAGGACGCCGCGCGAGATCGAAATCCGGCGTCCCGCGACCTCGGCCTTGGCCTGCAGGCGCGGCGATGCCCCCAGCAGCCGGTCGAGCTCGGCGAAGCCCGAGGCGAAGCGCGCGCCCGTGGCGTCGACGCTGAGAACCCAGGGCCGGCCTTTGCCGCCCTGGTCGGCCGACCACTCCGCCGAGACCGCGCCGGTGGCGCCGATGCGAGCGGCGGCGAGGTTGGAGAAGTCGGCTCGCCCCTTGAAGTTGAGCCCGCCCAGAAGGCTGCGCCCGCCGCTGGCCCTGACCTTCAGGCCTGCTCCCGCCGCGTCGATGTCGCGCAGCATCAGCCGGCCGTCGGCCAGGCGCGCGACGTCGAAATTGGCGCGCGGATTGGCCCCGAGCAGCGCGGCGGCCAGGCCCGAACCTCGCCCGCCCGCTCCATCCGCCTTGCCGTTGATCGCCAGTACCTTGTCCTTGCGGGTCAGCACGAACGGCCCTGACACTCGGTCGAGGCCGTAGCTGCCGAGCTTCAGCCGCGCGACGTCCGCCGTGCCGGCGAAGCGCAGATCATCGAGCGTGCCGGTCAGCACCCCGTCGGCCCGGCCAAGCCCCATCGACGGACCGCCGGTCACCTTCGAAAGCTCCTTGGCGGCGAGTTGCAGGGCCACGCCCTGCGGACCGGTGCGGCGCTCGCCGAGATTGGCCTTGCCCTTGGCGATCACGGTGAGTTTGGCCGATGCCAGGTGCGCGTCGACATCGAACAGGTTGTCGGCGGCCTTGCGCCCGGTGATGTCGAAGCCGACGTCCGGCCCCAATCGCTCGACCAGACCCTTGGTATGGGTCGAAGCGGTAAGCAGCAGCTTGCCCTTCGCCGAACCGCCCTGCGCGTTCCACGAACCGGCCGCATCCACCGGCGTCAGATCGCCGACCCGCGTCACCGCCTTGAAGCGGCCCTGGCCCTTGTCGCCATTGGCGCTGACCTTCAGGTCGAATGGCTGATCGACCGGCAGGCCAAGGCTGCCGGCCAGCGCCCCGCCCTTGGCTTCGACGGCGTCCGCGTAGAGCAGCAGCGGGCGCCCGCCGCCGAAGTCGAAATGCAGATTGAGGTGATCGCCGGCGTGCAGGGCGCTGGCGGCGGTGATCACGCCTTTCTGCCCGCCGTTTCGCCGTTGCACGTCGAGTTGGGCGGTCACGTCGTAGACCCCGCGCCGGAAACTGAACTCCGGCGTCATCTCGACCCGCGCCTTGAGCTGATCGATGTCGATGCTGATGGGCAGCCCGGCGGACACGGTCTTGGGAGTCAGGGTTGGACGCCGGAGCAGCGTCACCTGCTCGGCAACGATGGTGTCGGCCTGGAATCTCCGCTGGAAGAGCGCCGCGTAACTCCATGTCATCTTTATGTTTTTCGCCTCGACCCAGATCCCCTTTTCGTCGGAGACGGTGAGGCGACGAATGCTGAAGTCGCGCCAGATGTCGCCGCCGAGCCCTTCGATCTTGAGCCGCCCGAAGCGGCCGACCTTCAGGCCGTTGGCCCGGGCCTCGACCAGCAGCCGGCCTTGCGGAAACAGGACGCCGTAGCGCGCGGTCAGCACCGCGCCGCCCAGGACGATGGCCAGCAGCGCGCAGACGATCAGGATGATCTTCGGCAGGACCGAACGCTTCGCGACCTTGGCGACCTCCTTGGCCGCCTCTTCGCCCAGGGTCGGTGTCTCGCTCAAAAGCTCTGCCCGATGCTTAGATAGATCTGGAACGATGGGTCGCCTTCGCGCTGGTCCAGGGGAATGGCGATGTCGGCGCGGATCGGGCCGAAGCCGAGGTCGTAGCGCACGCCCACCCCGCCGCCGACGCTGACGTCATCGCCGGTAGGAAACTTGTCAGTGCCGACCGCCCCGGCGTCGACAAAGCCGACTACCCCCCAGCGCTGACCGACCTTCTGGCGGATCTCGAAGGACGTCTCCAACAGCGAAATCCCGCCTTGCGGGGTGTTGTCCGAAAGCCGCGGCCCGATGGCCTGGAACGCGTAGCCGCGCACCGAACCGCCCCCACCGGCGTAGAAGCGCCGCGAGGCCGGCACCGTCGGAATGCTACCGCCCAACATGGTCCCGGCCCTGACGCGGCCAGCCAGGACGGTGCGCGCCTTCTCGCCGAACGGCACGTAGGCGGTCGCCTGGGTCTGGGCCTTCAAGTACGGCAGGCTCCCATCGCCGAACAGGTAAGTCGGCTCGGCGCGGATATCGAGGCGCCAACCGCGCTTGGGATCGAGCGGATCGTCGGAGCGATCGAGCACGCCGATGGCCAGCCCCGCGACGGTGATGATGTCGGGCCCCAGAGGCTGAGGCTCGAGCATCTGCTGCTCTTCGGTATGGCTGTAGTCCAGCGAACTGCCGACGGTGATGTAGGAGTTCTTGCCGAACCGCCGCTGGACGTCGAGCCTCACGCCGACACCAGTTTCGTCGAAGGCGTCGGTGCGGTTGAAGTAGTAGCCGCCGCCCGTCTTCAGCGTCTGCTGAGGCCGCCGCCAGTGCGGCAGCGTCAGTTCACCGGTCACGCGGCTGTCGATGTTCGATGCCCGCGCCAGGAACTGCACCGTGTCGGCGCGGCCGAGGATATTGAAGCGGGTCCAGCGCGCGTCGGCCCCGAAGCCCTCGCTCGTTGAATAGCTGGCCCCGAGCTCAAGGGTCCGCGGCTTGCGGTCCGACAGGCTGACCAGGATCGGCCGCAGGCCCTCGGCGGTGGTCTGGTCCTTCGGCGCCAGGGCGACGGTGACCGATTCATAGACGCTCGTGTCCAGCAGCCGTCGCTCCAGTTCGGCGACGTCCTCGGGGTCGTAGACGTCGCCAGGCCTCCACGGGGCCAGGCTTTCAAGCCAGGCTCGGCGGCTGCGGCCCTCAGTGACGATCCTCATGGCGTCCAGCCGCACCAGCGTGCCGGCCAGGATCTTGTAGGTGGGACGCACCGTCTTGTCGGCGTGATCGACGATCACCTCGCGCGGCTGGGCCGCGGCGTCCGCATAGCCCCGCTTCTGGACCGCCGCGACGATGCGGCCTTCGGCCCGGATCACGTCGATCGATCGGCCAGGCGCCCCGATGGCCAGGCCCATGACGACCTCGCCCGATTGCTGGACCGTCGGCGACGGGGCCGGCTCGAGCCACTGGATCTGGGGATCGGCCAGGGTGAACACCGGGCCGGGCGTGATCCGCACGATAGCGGTAGGCGGATCGCCCTCGCCGACGTCCGGCTCCACGTCATAAGCGTAGTAGCCCTCGGCGCGCAGGACGGAGATCGCGTTCTCGCCGGCGTCGATCGCTCGGCGGCGCGCCTCGAAGCGGTTGGCGATCGGCTTGTCGGTTTCGCCGACGGCGCGAACGATCGCTTCGCGCAGCCTCGAATCCAGGTCGCCCTCGATGGTCGCCCGCGGAGTCTCCGCGCGCACAGCGCCAGACGTACAAATGGCCGCCGAGGCGGCGACCGCGACGACCAATCGTCCCACGCCAATCCTTCCACTCGCGCCCCTACCTTTGGTGTAGCCCGCGTCGCGGCGGCCTGTCACCCACCGCCGGACGGCGAAGGCGCCTGCGCCGTGTACAGGCGGGCGCCCAATCCCTGGGCGCCCGTGCATGCAACCGCTCCGCGCGGCGAAATCACCCTTCATTCGCCGGCCGTTTTCCTAAGCTCGCAATCACCGAAGGCACGAGAGGGCTAGCTGGTGGAGTACGGCGTGGCGACGGCGCAGGAACCCGAAGAGCTGATGGGGCCGGCTGTCAGCGTTTCCGGTCCTTATGACGAGATGCTGACCGCCCTCGGCGAGGTGCGCGGTCACTACGAGGGACTGCACCAGCGGATCGCCACCCTGTCTCCGGCCGAGATGTCCGAGCGGCAACGGACCCTGGAACGCTACTTCCTGCTGCAGGGCATCACCTTCACGGTCTATGGCGGCGAGAGCTCGACCGAGCGGATCATCCCGACCGACCTGCTGCCGCGGATCATTCCGGCGGCCGAGTGGGAGCGCATCGAGGCCGGGCTGACGCAGCGGCTGCGCGCCCTGAACATGTTCCTGGCCGACATCTACAGCGCCCAGCAGATCCTGATGGACGGCATCGTGCCGCGCGAACTGGTGCTCGGCGCGCCGTCCTACCAGCGCGAGATGCTGAACCTCTACGTGCCGCACCAGGCCTACGCCAACGTCTGCGGTTCCGACCTGATCCGCCAGCCGAACGGCGAGTTCGCGGTGCTGGAGGACAATCTGCGGGTGCCGTCGGGCGTCTCGTACATGCTGGCCAACCGCGAAGCCTCGCGCCGGACCTTCCCGGGATCGTTCCGGGCGGCGGGGGTGCGGGCCATCGACCGCTATCCCGACCTGCTGCTGGCGACCTTGAAGAGCATGGCGGCCGAGTGGCGGCCCAACCCGCAGATCGTGGTCCTGACGCCGGGAGTCTACAACTCGGCCTACTACGAACACGCCTATCTCGCCCGCCTGATGGGATGCCCCCTGGTCGAGGGCCGCGACCTCGTGGTGCACAACAACATGGTCTACATGCGGACCACCACCGGTCTGCGACGGATCGATGTGATCTACCGCCGGGTGGACGACGACTTCATCGACCCCCTCACCTTCCGCCGGGACTCGGGGCTGGGCTCGGCCGGCCTGTTCAACGCCTATCGGGCCGGCAACGTCGTGATCTGCAATGCGCCGGGCACCGGCGTGGCGGACGACAAGGCGGTCTACGCCTATGTGCCGGCGATCATCCGCTACTATCTGGGCGAAGACGCCATCCTGCCGAACATCGAGACCTATCTCTGCCGCGAGCCGAGCCAGCTCAATCACGTGCTGGCCAACCTCGACAAGCTGGTGGTCAAGGCGGTAGGCGCCTCGGGCGGCTACGGCATGCTGGTCGGCCCGCACGCCAGCCGCCAGGAGCGCGAGGCCTTCGCCCAGGCTCTGAAAGCGGACCCGGCCAACTACATCGCCCAGCCGACCATCCAGCTCTCGACTGCGCCCTGCCTGGTGGACGGGCAGATGGAGCCGCGGCACGTCGACCTGCGTCCGTTCATCCTCTCCGGCGACAAGATCGTGGTGACGCCCGGCGCCCTCACGCGGGTCGCGCTGAAAAAGGGCTCGCTGGTGGTCAATTCCAGCCAGGGCGGCGGATCCAAGGACACCTGGGTGCTGGAAGCCGACGCACAGGAGGTCCAGCCATGATGCTCGCCCGGGTCGCCGACAGCCTCTACTGGATCGGCCGCTACGTCGAACGCGCCGAGCACATGTGCCGCCTGTCGGACGTGATGCTGAACGCCACGCTCGACCGCAACGAGGCGGCCGGCCAGGTCACCCGCATCGTGCTCGCGGCGGTGGGCGGCAGCGAGGCCGAGCGCGCCGCCAATCCCTACGACCTGGCTCATCTGCTGGCCCTGAATCGCGAAGACGGCGCTTCCATCGCCACCTCCTTGGCCAACGCGCGGGAGAACGCCCGCCAGGTCCGCGACCAGATCACCACCGAGACCTGGGAGCGGCTCAATCTCATCCACCTGCGCATGACCGGAAGCGACGCGCCCAAGGCGTTCGCCGACGGAGCCTCGTCCTTCCTGCACGACATCATCGCCGACCTGCACCTGTTCAAGGGCGCGGCCGACGCCACCATGAGCCACGGGGAAGGCTGGCGGTTCCTGTTGCTCGGCGTCTACCTGGAGCGCGCCCAGCTGATCGGCCGCCTGCTGGAGGTCTGCTTCGGTTCCGGGCGACCGGTCGACGACCACATGGCGCTGATGGGAGTCCTTCGCATGAGCTGCGCGCTGGAGCCCTATCTGCGGCGCTTCACCGCCGACATCCAGCCGCGCAAGGTTCTGGAGTTCCTGCTGCTGGACGAGGAGTTCCCGCGCTCGATGCGGTTCTGCACGGCGCGGATCGAGGAGTACCTGTCCACCGCCGCGCGCCACGCCGGGACCGCCGGCCACGCGGCGCCCGAGCGCCTGGCCGGGCGTCTGCGCGCGCGACTGCAGTACGCCGACATGGATGAAATGGCCGCGGCCGGCGGGTTCATCTCCACCGTGTTGGAGGAGTGCGCCGCGCTGCACCAGTCGATCTACGACACCTTCGTCGCCTACTCGCTCGAGATGCGGCTGCCGGCGTGAGAAAGGCCTGACCCCGTGCTGCTCGAAGTCCGCCACGTCACCCACTACCACTACGCCGAGCCAGTGCGCGAAAGCGTCATGGAGGTGTGGATGCAGCCGCAGAAAGGCGCCCGCCAACGGCTGGTCTCGTTCGATCTCGACATCGATCCGGCCGCGCAGCTGTTCTCCTACGCCGACCCGTTCGGAAACGCCGTCTATCACTTCGACGTACCGCAGCCGCACGACTACCTGCGGATCGTGGCCAGCTCGGCGGTCGAGACCCAGACGCCCCCGCCCCTGCCCGAGGCCCTCGACCAGGGCGAATGGGACCGGCTGCGCAGCGACTTCGTTCGCGGCGAAAACTTCGACTTCCTGGCCCATGGCGGCTTCGCGGTGGAGACGCCCGCCCTCAAGGCGTTCGTCGCGCAGCACGGCCTGGACGAACTGCGCCGACGCGATCCGCTCAGCGCGGTGCGCAGCCTGTCGGAGACCATCTACGCCGCGTTCGGCTACGAGGCCGGGGTGACCCGCGCCGACAGCCCGATCGACCTGGCGCTGGAGGCCGGCCGCGGGGTCTGCCAGGACTTCGCCCACATCATGATCGCTATCTGCCGCGCCTGGGGCGTGCCGGCGCGCTACGTCTCGGGCTACCTGTTCACCGATCGCGAGGCGGGCGACCGCTCCGATCCCGACGCCACCCACGCCTGGGTCGAGGTGTTCCTGCCCTCGCTGCGCTGGGTCGGCTTCGACCCGACCAACAACGTGCTGACCGGCGAACGCCACATCGCCGCTGCAGTCGGCCGCGACTACGACGATGTCCCGCCCTCACGCGGGGTCTACAAGGGCGAGGCGGAAAGCCAGCTGGCGGTTGGAGTTTCGGTGCGACGGGCGCGGGCCGCCCTGACCGAGCCTGAGTTCATCCGCATGGCCCAGCCGACCTTCGCCCGCAACGGCCGCCGCCGGCCGCTGGGCGCCGTATCTTACGACCAGCAGCAGCAGCAACAGCAGCAGTAGGCGTCCTCAGGCCAGCGGGAAGGTCACCATGACCACCCCGGAGGTCTCCTCACCGCCGGCCGAGGCGTAGGTCGCACGGGCCGCGGCGTTGTCCTCGTCGGTGAGCACCCAGGCTTCCGAACAACCGAGGTCGCGGCCTTTCTCCAGCAAGAGTTCCAGCAAACGGCGGGCGGCGCCGCGGCGCTGGTGGGACGGCGCGACCCCGACCTCGTTGATGAAGAGCTGGGGCCGCTTGTCGGGATGCACGTAGCAGACGGCCGAAGCGAAACCGTCGACCTCTCCGGCGTCGATGGCCACGGCCAGATAGTGCCGCCGATCGGCAAGGAACTCCGCCCACCAGCGGGGATCCACCGGTTCGTCGAACACCTCGTCGGCGACGCGGTCCAGAACCGCCAGATCGCCGTCACCGAGGACCTGGAAGTCCATGGAAGCCTCCTCCAGAGCGTGAGAGCCGCTAGTGGAAGCCGGTTGCGGCGACCGTCACGCTCCAATCTTCTGAAGGTAGACCCTTCCTGGCCGGTTCAGGTTCCACCTGAACCGGAAAGGGGTCTAGGCCGCGAAGACGTAGGCCCGGCCGACGTTCAGCCTGAGCTTGGCGCCCGGACGCAGCCCCTCGGCCGCCTGGCGTGAGAACGCCGCGTCGATCCGTTGGCCGTCCGCGGTGACAGCGTCGACAAGCACCACCGGCCCCTGCGGCGCGACATGGTTGGCGGTGACCTGCAGGCCGCCGCTTTCAGCCAGGAGCAGCTCATGCGGGCGGACGAAGGCAGTGGCCTTGCCGTCGGCGACGCCGGCCGCCGGCAGCTCGATCTCGCCCTTCCGGAAGCGCCCGCCCTTCACTTCGCCCTCGAAGCGGTTGGCCTCGCCGACGAAGCCGGCCACGAAGGCGCCGGTCGGATTGTCGTGCACCTCCTGCGGCGCGCCGACCTGCTCGATGGCGCCTTGGTTGAGGATGGCCACGCGGTCGGCCAGCTCCAGCGCCTCTTCCTGGTCGTGGGTCACGAAGATGGTGGTGACGCCGGTGGCGTCGTGGATCCGCCGCAGCTCCTTGCGCAGCGACTTGCGCACGGTGGCGTCGAGCGCCCCGAATGGTTCGTCGAGCAGCAGCACGCTGGGATTCACCGCCAGGGCGCGGGCCAGGGCCACGCGCTGGCGCTGGCCGCCGGACAGTTGGGCCGGATATCGCTTGCCGAGCTCGCCCAGCTCCACAAGCTTGAGCAGCTCGTCGACGCGGGCGGCGATCTCACTCTTCGGCGGCTTGGCCTGGCCCTTCCTCACGTCGAGCCCGAAGGCGACATTCTTGGCCACCGTCATGTGGCGGAACAGGGCGTACTGCTGGAACACGAAGCCAACCCGGCGCGCGGCTGCGCCGGTAAAGGTCATGTCCTGGTCGCCGTAGAGCACCTGGCCCCTATCAGGGAACTCCAGGCCCGCGATCACCCGCAGCAGCGTGGTCTTGCCCGAGCCGGACGGGCCCAGCAGCGCCAGCAGCTCGCCGTCGGCGATCTCCAGGCTGACGCCGTTGAGCGCCGGATAGCGGCCGAAGGTCTTCTCCACCGAACGGATGGAAATGGTCATCTGGGTCGTCTCTTAATCAGTGGCGGCCCGGCCGCGACTGCGGCTGGATCATTTCAAGAAGCGTCTTCATCACCAGGGTGAGGACAGCAAGGAAGCACAGGAGCGCCGCGACAGCGAAAGCTCCAACGAAATCATACTCGTTGTAGAGGATTTCGACATGCAGCGGCATGGTGTTGGTCAGGCCCCGGATGTGACCAGAGACCACCGACACCGCGCCGAATTCGCCCATCGCCCGGGCGTTGCAGAGCAGCACCCCGTAGAGCAGGCCCCAGCGAATATTGGGCGCGGTGACGCTCCAAAAGGTGCGGAGGCCCGACGCGCCCATCGAGACGGCCGCCTCTTCCTCGTCGACGCCCTGCTCCTGCATCAGCGGGATCAGTTCCCGGGCGACGAACGGGAAGGTCACGAAGATGGTGGCCAGGACGATGCCGGGCACCGCAAAGATGATCTTGATGTCGTGGTCGATCAGCCAGGGCCCAAACCAGCCCTGGGCCCCGAACACCAGCACATAGATCAGGCCCGCCACCACGGGCGAGACCGAGAACGGCAGGTCGATCAGGGTGATCAGGAACGACTTGCCGGGGAACTCATACTTGGCGACGGCCCAGGAGGCGCAGACCCCGAAGAACACGTTGAACGGCACGGTGATCGCCGCGGTGATCAGGGTCAGCTTGATGGCCGCGCGGGCGTCCTCGTTGCCGATCGCCTCCAGGGCGGCAGGCAGTCCCTTGCGCAGGGCCTCGAAGAACACCGTGACCAGCGGCAGGATCAGCACGCTGGCCAAGAACACGAACACTGCCGCCAGGATCAGGCCCTTGGCCCATAGCGGATCTTCGGTCGGATGACGCAGGCGGCTCATGCGGAAACCTTCCGGGCCCACGCCTGGATGGCGTTGATGACGAAGAGCATCAGGAACGACACCGCCAGCATCACCACCGCGATGGTGGCGGCCCCGGCGTAGTCGTACTGCTCGAGCTCGATGATGATCAGCAGAGGCGCGATCTCGGACTTGTAGGGCATGTTGCCGGCGATGAAGATCACCGAGCCGTACTCGCCGACCGCGCGGGCGAAGGCCAGCGCCACCCCGGTCAGCCAGGCCGGGCCCAGGGCGGGCAGGATGACCCTCACGATGGTGTCCAGCCGGCTGGCGCCGAGGCTGGCGGCGGCCTCCTCGACGTCGGCGGCCAGGTCGCGCATCACCGGCTCAAGGGTGCGCACCACGAACGGCAACCCGATGAAGGTCAGCGCCACCACCACGCCGAGCGGCGTGTAGGCGATCTTGATCCCGGCCGGCTCGAATATCGATCCGATCCAGCCGTTGGGCGCATAGAGCGTCGCCAGCGCGATACCGGCCACGGCGGTCGGCAAGGCGAACGGCAGGTCGATGATGCCGTTGATCAGACTCTTGAAGGGAAACTGATAGCGGACCAGCGCCCAGGCGGTGAGAACGCCGAACACCCCGTTGATTGCAGCAGCGATCAGCGCCGCCCCGAACGACAGCCGATAGGCGGTCAGCGCCCGCTCGTTGAAGGCCGACTGCCAGAATTCGGAGGGTGACTGCTGCGAAGCTTTCAGGGCCACGGCGGTCAGCGGGATCAGCACGATCAGCGACAGGATCGCCAGCGTGACGCCCATGGTCAGCGAGAATCCGGGAATCGCCGATCGCCGCCTGATCAGCGGACGCCGCGACGCGACTCTGTCGATCGGTGCAGTCGCAGTCATCCTTACGGCCCCGGTTCAAACGCATAAACGCCGAGGCGCGCGGATCGCTGCGTCTCGGCTTGCCGCTTCGCTAATTCCCATCGCCCCCATGGACAATATAGTTTTTCTGGGGGTGACGGCGGAAAGGCTAACCCGCGACGGCACGACCACCGCTAGGATACGTGGAAATTAGGAGCGGCCACGACTATGGATTGCTTCAAAGAACGTTGGGATGAGGAGAACACTGGGGCGTGAGGGCTGACGGACCAATTCTACGGTTGCTCCGATGGGGCGCGGCGAGCGCGGTGCTCGGCGTCGGGATCGGAGTCCTGCTGTTCTATGTGAACCGCCTGTTCGCGGAACTTCCGCTCTATCCGGGCGACGAAGGCGCCTACCTGATCCGGGCGCTGTATGCGCGCCAATTAGCCTTCGATCCCGGCAGCTATCCTGCCGTTCAACCGGTGGCCAATACGCTGTACTTCGCCCTCATCCGGCTGGTCGACGTGCTGTCGCTGAACGTCATTCCCTGGATGCGGCTGATCGGCGCGCTATCGTATTTCGGCGGCCTGCTGTTGCTCTCCTCCATCGCCGTCCGGGAGTGCGGACGCAAGGCCGCCTTGGGCTTCCTGCTGATCGCCGCAGCCTTCCCCTACTATCGCTTCGCCTTTGCCGCGATGCCGGACGGCGTCTATGTCGGCCTGCTCTGCCTGATCGTTTTCGTCCTCTATTGGACCTATCTGTCGCGACCGCTGCTGAACGCGGCGCTGATCGGAGGCCTGGCTGCGGCCCTGGTGTTGGTCAAGCCGCACGGCGTGGTGGTCGCCCCCGCCTTCCTGGCGCTCTGCCTCGCCGAGACGATGATCCGTCGCCGCTCGCTCCTGTCGCTTCTCGGAAGGCTCGGGCTCTTTGCGATCGCCTTCCTTGCAGTAGGCGCGAGCATCGAGTTGCTCGACGGCCGGACGATCGAGCGCGCGATGACCTTCTTCCTGGGCTCCGCCTACGCCGAACACCTTGGGCATGATCCGGGTTTGCACGCCCTTGGCATCGCCAGCCTGTCCGCCGCCAGCATGCTGTCGCTCACCGCAATCTTCCTGTCCGTCCCGCTGGCTGCGGCCGCCATGGCCGTGCTCCGCAACCGAAGCGAAGCAAGGTCGGACGTGAAGCCGGGAGACCTGGCCCTGTGGTTCGTCGTCCTGTGCTTGGCCGGGACCCTGGCCATGGTCACGATATTCTCGTTCAAGATGTCGGGCATCGAGAGCGAGACCCGGCGGCTCTGGGGACGCTATTTCGAGTTCTACACGCCGATGATCTGGCTCCTGGCCGCACGGCCGCTGACGGCTTGGGACATTTCATCCACCGCCAAGACCCGGACGCTGGTCGCCGTCGGCCTGCTGATCGGCCTGGGGGGGTTGTTTGGCGTCTTCGCACTCGGGGTGCGCCTCTTTCCCTGGGACGGAACAGCGATCACTGCCTTTTCCCATCCCGACACCGTGCCATTCCCGTTCGGCCATGTCGGAGGCGGCCGCCTGATCGCCAGCCTCGCGACGCTCGCCTTGGCCATCGCCACACTGGCGGGGGCGCCGCTCCGTGCGGTCTGGCCGGCCTATTTCGTGGCCCTCGGCCTGCTGTCGACGCGGGCAGACGACGCCTGGGTGGGCGAGATCGCCAGGCGCGCGCAGGCGATCGAGCACGAACTTCACGTCGCCGCAGCCCTCACTGTCGAGCAGGGCGGACGGACAGTGGTGATCGTCCGCGACGGCAATGACGGCCATGTGGCCTATCTCCGGCTCAAGGGACAGGCCGCCATCCGCATGACGCCTCCCGGGCCGGTCAACGATCGCCCGCTCTCGGGCTTCGACAGCGCCATCGTGTTCGGCGACCGCACGCCGGGCAAGGCTTGGCGCAAGGTCTACGGTGGGCGGGAAGTGGCGGCCTATGTCAGAGAGGCGCCCACGGAATGAACCGGTTCACCAACGCCGCCGTGCTGGCGTGCCTGGCGCTCGCCGCCTGCGACAAGCCCAATGGTCCCGAACCGGCTCGCGCTTGGGACAAGCTCGTCGCCTGGGATGAGGCTGAAGACAGATTCCAGCTCGGCGCCCGCCCCGCGGGACTGGTCAAGCTCTGGGATTTCGAGCGCGGCGCGACCGGCTTCGAGGCGGCAAATGCGCGCCTGACCAGCCTCCCCGGCCAGGGCCTGGGCGTCGTCGCCACCGCCCCTGATCCGTTCCTGCGGACCCCAGCGGCGCTCAGCCTCTCGGGGGCCAGCGCGCGGCTTCTTGTCGTCCGGCTCACTCGCCTCCGGGCGACCAAGGCCTGGGACGGCGCGCTCTACTACTCGACCGATCTGCACGGGGAATCGCCCAAGTTCATGACCTATCCGCTGAACGGCCCGCCGATCGCGGGCAGCCCCACGACCCTCGTCTATGACCTCTCCGACCTGCGCGCCGGCGGGCGTGACTGGAGCCGGTCGACCGTTGAGCAGATCCGCCTGGACCTGGACACCGGGTCCGGGGGCGAGGTCGTAGTCCATCAGATCGCGCTGCTCCGGGAGCCCGACTGATGGACTCCCCCCGCTCGCCGGCGCCAACCGAGGAACGTCAGCTGTGGGCGGGCGCCATCGCGCCGCTGGAATCGGCTCTGCGTGACGCGCGGGTCTGGCTCGTCATCCCCTGCTACAAGGTGCGCGGCCAGATCATGCAGGTGATCGCGCGCGCGCCGACTTGGATTGAAGGCATTGTCTGCGTGGACGACGCCTGCCCCCAGGGCACCGCTGACTTCCTTGCGGCCCAGGCGCTAGACCCGCGGGTCGTCATTGTGCGCCTGCCCGAAAACCGGGGCGTGGGCGGCGCGGTCATCGCCGGCTACGCCGAGGCCGAGGCGCGCGGCGGCCGGATCCTCGTCAAGGTCGATGGCGACGATCAGATGGACCTGAGCCAACTGCCCCAGCTGGTGGCCCCCATCCTGCTGGGCGAGGCGGACTACACCAAGGGCAACCGGTTCACGTCGATCAGCCACCTGAGCGCCATGCCGGGCCTGCGAGTGTTCGGCAACACCGCGCTCTCGTTCGCCGCCAAGATCTCCACAGGCTATTGGAACGTCTTCGATCCGACCAACGGCTTCACCGCCATTGAGGCGAGCGTCGCCAAGCTGGTCACTCAAAAGCGGATCTCTCGCAGGTATTTCTTCGAGACCGACCTGCTCTATCACCTCGGCACTTTGCGTGCGGTGGTGCGCGACGTGCCGATTCCGGCCCGCTATGGCGACGAGGTCTCCAACCTGCGGATCAGCGCCATCGTCGGCCCCTTCGCGCTCAGGCACTTGCAGAATTTCGTGCGACGGATCCTGGGCGAGTATTTCGTCCGGGATTTCCACGTGGCGACGCTGGAATTGGTGTTCGGCGCGGCCTCCCTGGCCTTCGGTTCGGCCTATGCCCTGCATTGGCTGGCTGTGCGCGACCCCGGCCAGACGGCGTCCGCCGGGGTGGTCATGGCCGCCGCCCTGCCGGTGATCATCGGCGTTCAGCTGTTGCTACAAGCCATGAACTTCGACGTCTTGAACATCCCGACTCGGCCCATCCATCCCTATCTGCGCACGCTTGAGCGCATCGCCAGCGAGTAGAGGCCATGCACTGGAAGGACGTCGTACTGTGCTCGGTCTTCGCCATCGCCCTCCCGGTCGGACAGGTGATGTTCAAGTGGGCGTCGATCTATAACGCCAGGCTCGAAGGGCCCTTCATCCTGCGGGTGGTGCAGAACTGGCCGCTGATCGGCGCCTTCGCCTGGTACGCGGTGACCGCGCTGTTCTGGTTTTACGTCCTGACCAGAGTGCCGCTGTCGAGCGCTTACACGTTCTCGCTGGTTGGATCGGCCCTGGTGCCCCTCGCCGCCTGGCTGATTTTCAAGGAATCCTTCTCCTGGCAGATGGCCCTCGGCTACGGCCTGATGCTGGCCGGGCTGGTGGTGGTCGTCAGCCAGAACCCCGCCTAGCCCAGTCGCCGTGGCGCTAGGTCATCGGCGCTTGCAAACGCGCACGCATATCGCGAGTCATGGCGATATACTCTCGCATACATAGTGGCTACAATCTGTAGGGGGTTCGGACAGTGGGGGCTGTCCAGAGGCGTACCAGATGCCACCAGTGAACTTTCACCTCCACCGAGGATCCGAGGCAGAGCTCCAACAGCTCCGGGCAACCGTCGGGTTTCTGATGATCGCTCTCGCCTGCGCCACGCAGCCGACGCCGACGCCGACCCTCGCCGGTCTGCTCAGCCACTGGCTCAAGCCGCGCCCGCTCAGCCGGGCCGAATTGGACGAACTGGCGTGCGTCTGGACCTTGGGCGCCGAGACGCCTCCTCGCTAGTCCGCAAGCGCCCCAGCCCTGAGGCTGGGGCTTTGCAGCAGTGTCAGCAGACCGGAGCCTCGGCGGCGGAGATCCGACGCCGGCGCAGCATGGCGCCCGTCCCCATGAAACCGCCGACCATGAGCGCCCAGGTGGCAGGCTCGGGAACGGCCGAGACCGGAATTTCGAGGTTCGCCCCGCTGGCGACTTTAAGGCCCGGCGCAAACTCTGCGACCTGCTGCTGGTACTCAGGCGCGATCGTGACGTTGAACGTGTTGGCGGCGTCGGTGACGCCGTTGGCGGTGTGCACGACACCAAGGCGAGTCCAGACGTAGAAGGTCTCGTTGGGAGCCAGGAGGTACGTGGTTTCCGACGTGCAGGACGAGGCGGAAACTGCCAGATATTGCAGAGCCGCGGACGGGCTGCTGTTCGCCACCGCGGGGTTGCCGATGGCCAGCGCCCCGGTGGAGCCGCAGCCCGCGGTGAACTGGCCGAACGCAGGACCGGTCCCGACGGCCGACCAGAGTGCGGCCGACGACGCCGTCTCAAGGGCTGCTGAGGTCGTCACTGCGATCCCGGCGCTCAGTATGCCAAGCGACCCGGTGACCCTATAGTCAACAAGCCCCTGGAACGCGTTGAGCGGGATCAGCATGTTGCTCGTGGAGGTGTTGGTGTAGCCCTGCACCGCCTGAACAAACGCGGCATCCACCCCAATGAACGGATTGCTCCCGAAGCCGACGCTGCGGCTTTCTGAGAACGCGTGAAGCTGAGGCAGGCCGAGCAACCCCTCGCCAGCCTCGGCCCACGCCGAAGCGTTGCCAAAGTAGCCGCCGTTGGTGAGGTGGAGATAGTCGGGCGGGCCGACGGCAGCGCTGTTGAAATCGGTGTCAGCTTGCGTTGACTGTTCACGCGCCAGGATAGCCACGCCGTTCGGTTGACCGCAGGTGACCCCAACCTGACAAACACCAACGGATGCATTGGCGGAACTCCACGTGAGGACTTCGTCCTCAGCGTGAGCGGTGCTGACCCCGGCGGTCATAGCAAGCGCCAGGACACCTGCCAGGACTCCAGTTACTCTTAGATTATCCACCATCTCGACCATCCCCCGTTGCCCAAATAGTCGGGCGTTATTGGTCAAGCTTAGCAGGTCAGCAACCTTGCTCTACAGCCGTCCCCTTAGAGGCGAGTACCTGCACAATTGTCCGAATTACTCAATTCGTAATGGCCATCTGATTTCACGCCCGCGCCGTGAGCCTCGCTGACCGCGCCCATCTGCCGGGCTTACTGCGTCGCAAAATTGCGGTCGGCGGCTTCGAAGGCGGCCGCGGCCTTCGATCCGGAAGTCTAAAGGCGGCGTTTTGCTTACAACCCCAACAACCGGAACGCCCTATCCAGTAAGGCTTGGCTGTTGGTAGGCCGGGTGAGGTTCGAACTCACGACCATTCGATTAAAAGTCGAATGCTCTACCACTGAGCTACCGGCCCCCAGCGCGGCGCGTCGAACGCGCCGGCGAAGAGGCGCGGACCATATGCGGGCGGCCTCGCCTGAGCAAGACCATCGGTCGCGCTTTCCCTCGTTCATCGTGGATGGCAAGCAGGGCCCGATGCGAGCGACTCTCTATCCCCTGCCCTTGCTACTGGCGCTGGGCGCCTGCGTGACCGCCCCGGCCGACGGTTCCGACAAGATCCAGACCACCTCCGACGCCAAGCGCGAGAGCGTAAAGCAGGCCGTGGCTGCGCCGCTGCGCGACGCCAATGTGCTGCGCACCAAGATCCCGGTCGTACTGCTGGAGGCGATGGCCGATCCCTACCAGCGTCCGCCGCACACGGCCTGCGAGGCGATCGCCGCCGAGATCCTGCCCCTGAACGGCGCGCTGGGCGCCGATCTCGACGAGCCGGCGACCAACGAGGACGACCTGATGGAGCGCGGCAGGGACGCGGCGCTGGGGGCCGTGGCCGGCTTCGCTTCCGACGTGATCCCGTTCCGCGGCTGGGTGCGCAAGCTGTCAGGAGCCGAGCGCCACGACAGCCTCGTCACCGCGGCGATCACCGCCGGCGGCGTGCGGCGCGCCTATCTGAAGGGCCTGGGCGAGGCGAACGGCTGCCCACCGCCGGCCACGCCTTCGCACATCCTCACCGGCAGTCCGGTGATCAGCCAGCAGATGAGGCCGCGCTACCCGGTGCGCTGACGGGCCTTGAAGTCGCGGCGGAACTGCTCGAACCGCCCCTCGGCGATCGCCGAGCGCATGGCCGCGGTCAAGGCCTGGAAGTGGGCGATGTTGTGCCACGACAGCAGCACCTGCCCGAGGATCTCCTCGGCCTTCACCAGGTGATGCAGATAGGCCTTCGAATAATAGGACGAAGCCGGGCAGTCGCTGGTCTCGTCCAGCGGGCTGTCGTCCTCGGCGAAGCGCGCGTTCTTCAGATTGATCGAGCCTTCCCAGGTCCAGGCCTGGCCATGGCGGCCCGAGCGCGTCGGCAGCACGCAGTCGAACATGTCGATGCCGCGCGCCACCGCCTCGACCAGGTCGATCGGCTTGCCGACCCCCATCAGGTAGCGCGGCCGGTCCGCCGGCAGCATGGCCGGCGCGTAGTCGAGCACCTCGCACATCGCCTGGTGGCCCTCGCCGACCGCCAGCCCGCCCAGCGCATAGCCGTCGAAGCCGGTCTCGATCAGCCGCTCGGCCGACTCCTTGCGCAGATGCTCGAAGGTTGAGCCCTGCTGGATGCCGAACAGCGCCTGGCCCTCGCGCTCCCCGAAGGCCGCCTTCGAGCGCGCGCCCCAGCGGGCCGAGAGCCGCATGGCCTCGGCGGCGCGCTTCTCCTCCGCCGGCCACGAGACGCACTCGTCCAGCTGCATGACGATGTCGGAGCCGAGCAGGTCGGCCTGGATCTCGATCGAGCGCTCAGGAGTCAGCACGTGCTTGGAGCCGTCGATATGGCTCTGGAAGCGGACCGACTCCTCGGTGACCTTGGCGATCTTCGACAGCGACATCACCTGGAAGCCGCCGGAATCGGTGAGGATCGGCCGGTCCCAACGCATGAAGCGGTGCAGCCCGCCCAGCCGCGCGACCCGCTCGGCGGTCGGCCGCAGCATCAGGTGGTAGGTGTTGCCCAGGATGATGTCGGCCCCGGTCTGCGCCACCTGATCGACGGTCAGCGCCTTGACCGTCGCCGCGGTGCCCACCGGCATGAAAGCCGGGGTGCGGATGTCGCCCCGCGGGGTCTTGAGCACGCCGGTGCGCGCCGGGCCGTCGGTGGCGGCGATCTCGAAGGGGAATGCGGCCACTAGTCGGCCCTCCAGAGCAGGCTGGCGTCGCCGTAGGAGTAGAACCGGTAGCCGCTGGCGATGGCGTGGCCATAGGCCTCGCGCATGGTCGCCACGCCCGCGAACGCGCTGACCAGCATGAACAGGGTCGACTTCGGCAGGTGGAAGTTGGTCATCAGGCCGTCGGCGGCCCGGAACCGGTAGCCTGGGGTGATGAAGATCGAGGTCTCGGCCGCGAACGGGCGGACGACCCCGTCGTCGCCGGTGGCGCTCTCCACCAGTCGCAGCGATGTGGTGCCAACGCAGACGATGCGGCCGCCGGCGGCCTTGGCGGCGTTAAGGGCCTCGGCCGTCCCGGCGTCGACCTCGCCGTACTCGGCGTGCATCCGATGTTCGGACAGGTTTTCGGTCTTCACCGGCAGGAACGTGCCGGCCCCGACGTGCAGGGTCACGAACTGCAGCGTGACGCCCATCGCCTCCAGCCGCTCCATCAGCTGCGGGGTGAAGTGAAGTCCCGCGGTGGGCGCGGCGACCGAGCCCTCTTCGTCGGCGTAGACGGTCTGATAGTCGGCGCGGTCCTGGGCGTCCTCGCCGCGCTTGGCCGCGATATAGGGCGGCAACGGCATGGCGCCACGCTCGGCGACGGCGGCGTCCAGATCAGGACCGGCCAGGTCGAAGGCCAAGGCCACCTCGCCGCCTTCGCCCTTCTCCAGGACGGTGGCGTCCAGCGCGCCCAGCAGGCAAGCGCGGTCCTCCATCTGTCCGAAGTGGATGCGGTCGCCCGGCGCCAGCTTCTTTCCCGGGCGCATGAATGCGCTCCAGCGCGAGGGCGAGAGCCGCTTGTGCAAGGTCGCCTCGACCGCGATGTCGGAGGCCTCGCGCACCCGGCGGCCCTTCAGGCGCGCAGGGATCACCCGGGTGTCGTTGAGCACCAGCACGTCGCCAGCCCGCAGCTGGGCGGGCAGATCGGCGACGCTGAGATCTTCCAGCGGACGGCCTGGACGCACCAGCAGCAGCCGCGCGGCGTCGCGCGGGCTGACCGGCCGCAGGGCGATGCGGTCCTCTGGAAGTTCGAAATCGAAGTCGGCAAGCTGCATGGGCGCGCTTGAAGCGCACGGGCGGGCCCACCCGTCAAGCATCACGGCATGTTACTTCGGGTCATGAGCCTCGCGCGATTCGTTCATCGCCGGATCGTCCTGCCCCTCGGCGTGGGCTGCGCCGGGCTGGCGCTGGCGGCGCAGGGCGGACGCTTCAGCGCTCATCTCGACATCCTGACCCACTTCGCGCCGCTCTATCTGGCCGGCGGAGTAGTGGTCCTGATCGCGGCGCTGTTCATCCCCCGCCGCCTGCCGCCGGCCCTTTTGGGCGCGACGGCGGTGATCTCAAGCCTGGTGCTGATGGCCCCTGAATTCCTGCGCCCCACCAGCCCGCCTGCCCTCGCCGACGCTCCAGGACAGATCAAGCTGATCCAGTTCAACGCCGCCCTGGACACCCAAGGCCTGGAGGAACGGCTGGCCTGGCTGGCCCGCGAAGACCCCGACGTGCTGGTGGTCGAGGATTCGCGCCCGGTGTTCCAGACCGCCGTCGCCCAGCAGATGGGCCGGCGCATGTCCTGCGGCATGACCTGCGAAGTGGCGATCTTCACCCGCTCCGCGCCCGTGCGGATCGAAAGTCCGCGGCGGGGTCAGTATGGGCTCGGTCCCGCGGTCGCCATCGTCCATCTGGCTGGGCTCGGGGGCGAATACACGGTCATCGGGACGCACTTCAACTGGCCGACCAACATCGACTACCAGTACCATAACGGCCTGCGCCTCAAGCAACTGCTGCAGCGGCAGGCGCTGCCCCGCACGATCCTGGCCGGCGACTTCAACTCGACCCCCTGGTCGTTCGTCCGCCGACGCGAGGAGGCGCAGTACGGGCTGGAGCGCCGGACCCGCGCCCTGGCGACCTGGCCGGCCAACGGACGGTTCGGACTGGCCTTCCTGCCCATCGATCATGTCTATGCCGGCTCCGGCTGGCGCACCGTCTCCGTCACCCGCGGCCCGCGGATCGGCTCGGACCACTACCCCGTCATCGCCGTCCTGGCGCCCAAGACTCCCTGACAGGCCGCATGGAACAGATCAGATCCCTCATCGCGGCCCTCATGCTGCTGGTCGCCCTGGTCTGCGCCGGCTGGGCCCTGGCCGCGCATGGCGGGCGCTGGAGCATCCGGCTCGACGTCCTCACCCATTTCGCACCGATGCTGCTGGCGGCGACCTTGCTTCCGCTCGGCTATGGCCTGTTGTTCGAACAGGGCGCGATGCGCGGCGCGTTGGTCGGGCTCAGCGCGCTGGGCGCGCTGGCGGCGGGCCTGCTGATCGCCCCCGAATATTTGCGTCCGCGCAGCGAACCGGCCGCCGCCGACGCGGCGGGCCAGCTCAAGCTGATCCAGTTCAACGCCTGGGGCCGCAACACCCAGCACGGCGAGACCGTCGCCTGGCTCGCCGCCCAGGACGCCGACATTCTGGTCATCGAGGAGGCCAGCAGGATCGGCCCGGAACTGAAGGCGGGCCTGGCCGGCTATCACGCCAGCTGCGCCCGGTGCAGCGTAATGATCTTCTCCAAGGCGATCCCGATCGCCGAGGACGTGCCAGTCGAGGCCGCCGACGACCGTGTCCGCCCGCCGATCGCCGGGGCGACCTTCCGTGACGCGCGCGGCGAGTTCAGCGTGTTCGGCACCCACTACACCTGGCCGATCTACGGCGGCTGGCAGCAGGCCCAGGGCCGGGTGATCGCCCGGCTGCTCGACAAGTTCCCCAATGACCGGCTGATCCTCGCCGGCGACTTCAACTCCACGCCCTGGTCGTTCAGCCGCCGGCGCGAAGACAGGATGTTCGGCCTGGAGCGGCGCACCCGGGCGCTGTTTTCCTGGCCGGCCGGAAAATTCTCGCGCTTGAATTTCGAGATGCCGTTCCCGGTGCTGCCGATCGACCACGTCTACGCGGGCGCAGGCTGGCGCACGGTCAGCGTCAAGCGCGGGCCGAAGCTCGGCTCGGACCACCACCCGGTGATCGTTGTCCTGGCGCCGTCACCGTAAGGCCAGCCGCGCCTTTCGCAGGCGCTCGCGCAGTTCGGTCCGGCGGGCCAGGAAACGGGTCTCGCTGGCGTCGCGGCGGGCTTCCAGCGCCCGCTTCTCCGCCGCGATCTGCGCCAGATCGGCCTCGTGGCGCTGGGCGGCCTCCTCCAGCTCGGCCTCCAGCTCGGCGATCTTGCGCAGCTGGGCCGGCGTCGGTCCCTTCGGACGCCGCGGCGGCGGTGGTGAAGGTGGTGGCTTGAGCGGTGGAGATGGCTTGGCCGACTTGACCGGCGCAGCCTCTTTGGCCGGCGTGGCGAACTTGGGCTTCGCTGGCGTCGGCGGCGGAGCCGCGGCCGGCCGCCTCAGCACCTTTCCGGGCTCGGCCAGCGCCGCCCCGACCAGCTCCGCCTCGTTCGTCTCGCGCGCCCCGCCGGTCTGGAACAGGTCCTGATGGGCGCCCCAGGCGGCCAGCGCCTTGGCGCGAGAGCTTGTGGCGACCACGTAGTCGTTGAAGCCGTCCGAGGTGACGAAGACCTTCAGCCGCGGCGCCACGCTTGCCTCCTCAGCTCAGGCTCGCGAGCTCCCGGGCGAGGTTCTCGCGGGCTTGGGCCTCCAACCAGTCGCGGAAGCCCGGATCGGGGTAGATAACCGGCGCGTCGAGAAAGCGTTGCAGTACTTGGGCGCGTCCGACGCGCCAGGCCTCGTCCGGCACGTGGGCGTACTCGGCGCGCACCGCGACAGCGTAGTCGTCATAGCGCTCGGCCGGAGCCCCGAGGACGGCGAGGTCGATGGAGACCAGCAGTTCGCCCAGCCGATCGCCCTCCTCCACCGTGTGGCCGGCGGTGAGCAGGATGAGGCGCGCGACCTCGTCGCGGGCGTGGATGGTGATGTCGTCGAACTCGCGCAGGTCGGCCTTGGCCATCTGCGCGCTCCTGGCCTCGTTATCGGAGGCCGCGGGGTCATAGACCGCGTCATGCCACCAGATCGCGCAGGTCAGGATCCGGTGCTCGGTTTCGGTCAGGTCGGGAACCTGATCGAGCAGCGCCAGGCACTGCTCGATATGGGCTCGCGTATGGTAGCGGCGATGCGGCTCCGCATACGCCGCTTCCAGGTTCGGCGTCACGCCGCGTCAGACGCGACGCGGGCGGTGACGATCTTGCCAGGCGCGCGCGGCGGCTCGCCCTTGGGCAGGGCGTCGACGGCGTCCATGCCTTCGACCACTTCGCCCCACACCGTGTACTGGTTGTCGAGGAAGGTGGCGTCGTCCAGGCAGATGAAGAACTGGCTGTTGGCCGAGTGCGGGGCCGAGGTGCGGGCCATCGAGCAGACGCCGCGCACATGCGGTTCGCGCGAGAACTCGGCCTTCAGGTTCGGCTTGTCCGAGCCGGACGTGCCGGTGCCGGTCGGGTCGCCGCCCTGGGCCATGAAGCCGTCGATGACGCGGTGGAAGACCACGCCGTCATAGAAGCCTTCGCGCGCCAGCTCCTTGATGCGCTCGACGTGGCCGGGAGCCAGGTCGGGCCGGAGTTTGATCGTCACCGGACCAGTGTCCAGGGTCAGGATAAGGGTGTTTTCCGGGTCCATCACTTCACCTCCGATGGGATTCTGATCTCGCATGCCGTGAAATCGGCCCCCATCCGGGTGCGAACGCTTTCGATCTCCGCCTTGAACCAGGCGCTGCTGGGATCGATCACGCGCACCTTGGGGCGCTCGGCCGCGGGGATATCGGCCAGGACGCGCACCTTGTCCATCTTGTCCTGCGGATCGGCCACCGGTTCGCCGACCTTGATCGCGCGCACCACGTCGAGCCCGGAGATCACCCGGCCCCAGGCGGTGTAGCGCTTTTCCAGCGACGGATAGGCATGGCGCATCAGGAAGAACTGGCTGTTGGCGCTGTCGACGCCCTCGCCGCGGGCCATGGCGGCCACGCCCGGGCAATAGAGCGGCCAGGCCGAGATCTTGCCGTCGGCGGTCATCGCCATCAGCATCGGGCTCTGGCTCATCACCGGCAGCGACTTGATGAAGCCGACCTGGCTGACCGTCTGGTCGGCGGCCTGCACGAAGCCCACATCCGGGCCCAGGCGGAAGATGAATTCCTGCGTCAAGTCCGGCTTGTCGCTGCCGCCGGTGCCCTTGTCTTCCGGGTCGCCGGTCTGGGCCATGAAGTTGTCGATCACCCGGAAGAAGCTGCGGCCGTTGTAGAGGCCGGCGCGCGTCAGTTCCTTCATCCGCTGCACGTGGGCGGGCGCCACTTCGGGCAGCAACTCGACGATGATGCGGCCCTTGTTGGTGTCGATCACCAGCACGTCGTCTGGATTGGGCGTGCGCCAGTCAGCGGCCGCAGGCGCGCCGGGTGCGGCGACTGCCGGCGCCGCCAGGGCGGCGGGTTTCTTCTGGGCCAGGGCGGCGTTCGGCGCCGCGATCGCCAGGACGGCGGCGGCGAGGAGAGAGTTTCGGATCATGGGGTCACTCGTATAGCGGGCGCGGCCGCTTCGCTAGCCTGTCGGTTAGCGGCTGACCTTGGCCATCAAGGCGTCCTTGACGGTCGGGCTGACGAACTTGCTGATGTCGCCGCCGAGGATCGCGATTTCCTTGACCAGCTTGGAGGAAATCGCCTGGTGGCGGGGATCGGCCATCAGGAACACTGTCTCCACCTCGCGGTCGAGCTGCTGGTTCATGGCGGTCATCTGGAATTCGTATTCGAAGTCGGCCACGGCGCGCAGGCCGCGGACGATCACCTGGGCGCCGACTTCGCGCGCATAGTGCATCAGCAGGCCCTGGAACGGCTGGACGATGATCTCGGCCCGGTCGCTCAGGTGGGCGGTGGCTTCACGCAGGATGGCGACGCGCTCTTCGAGCTCGAACAGGGGCCCCTTGCCGGCGTTGATCGCCACGCCGATCACCAACTTGTCGACCAGCTTGACGGCCCGGCCGATGATATCAGTGTGGCCGTTGTGGATCGGGTCGAATGTCCCGGGATAGAGCCCCACACGCGTCATTCGACGTCTCCCCCTGTTGCGGCGCAGCAGGATTTCACCGGCGCCGGCTACGAAAGCAAGTCAAAATCTTGCACCCAACCGATTGATAAACCCGAAGTTGTGCCCGCGCGCGGCTCGCCCCGTCAGCCGCCGGTTTCGTCCACGACGATGGCGACGGTCTTGCCTCGAGATAGCGGCTCCCAGCCCGCCGCGATGGCCGATGCAATGGCTTTCGCCACGAGTTCCGGCGCAATTTGCGAGGGCTGCAGTTGCGGGGCGCCGAACTTGCGCTCCGGGCCCGGCGGGAACTCCAGCACGGCTTCGCGCTTCCCCTCCCGGTGACGCACGGCGATCGCCATGCCGCGCCGCTCCGCAGCGTCGCTGGACCACTGCGGCCGACGGTGAAGCCGCCAGGCATAGGGCTCCCCACCGACCTCGATCTCAAACTCAGGGCTTTGCTTGGTTTTTGCCATGCATGGGAGTTACCCCGGTACGCGCGACCATGCCACCCCGCCCCTTCTGGGCGACGCCTCGCCAGCCTGAATTCACCCTATGCATTGATGGGGACGCGCCGCCCCAAAAACCCGTGCTTCCGCGCGGGCGGACGCGAAGCGGGCTGCGATTCACGACTGAGGCGCGTCTCGACGGGCAGCTCTCCAGCCTGACCAGCGGCTGGATCACCGTCTAGGCCAGCGCGGGAGGCCGTTCAGACCGGCGCGTACGTCAACCTGATCACGTCCTCGCCGAGCAGTTCGTTGGCCACCAGCCGAAGCGGCGGCCGGGGCCCGGCGAAGTACGGCTTGCCGGCGCCAAGCACGACGGGATGGAGGTAGATTCGATACTCATCAATAAGGCCAAGCTCGCCCAGGCTTCGCGCCAGATCGGGTCCGCCGACCTTGATCTCGCCGGTGAGATCAGCCTTCAGACCGCGTATCACCGCCTCGACGTCATCCCCGACGAGCGTGGCGTTGGGACCGACCGACTTTAGCGAGCGCGACACGACCCACTTCGGTTGGCGCCGCCACGCCGCGGCGAAGTCGCGTTCCGGGGCGTCCCACGTAGGATCGTCTTCGTCCCAGTACCGCATGATTTCGTAGAGACGCCGGCCATACACGCTGCCCGTCTGTTCACGCGCTTGCTCGATGAAGTGACGAAAGAGCGCCGGACCCGGCGAAAACCCCATGTGGTCAACATAGCCGTCCAAGGACTGGTTCATTCCGAAGACGAGCTTCGCCATGCTGCAAATCTCCATCCGAGCGTCTTCAGACTACTCCCGCGGCGCAAAAGCGCCACGGTCCGCTCGCCGGCGGCCCGTGGTCGGCCCCTGACCCACCGTGGCGGACCCAAGCCCGCCCAATCCTTTTAGGCGTCCCCTCGCACGTCAGCATGATGTACCGGTGCCCAATCGCAATTCCATAGCGCCCGAGGATTCGCATGCCCCTGACCGACGAAATCCACCTGGTCCGCCGTCCGAATGGCATTCCGACGCCAGCCGACTTCGCTCTGGTTCAGGCTCCGCTGGCTGAGGCGGATGAGGGGCAGGTGCTGGTCGAAGCCCTCTGGATGTCGGTCGATCCCTACATGCGCCCGCGGCTCGACGCCGATCAGCCGCTCAACGCGCCGCTGCTCGGGGGCGGCATCGGACGGGTGGTGCAATCGCGCAATCCGAAGTTTCCGGAGGGCGCCCTGGTTCGGCACGGCGCGGGCTTCCGCAAGCGCTTCATCTCCGATGGCAGGGGCCTCGCCGTCCTGACCCCCGACCCGGAGCTGTCGCTCAGCGTCTACCTTCATGCCCTCGGCGGCACCGGCATCACGGCCTATGGCGGCCTGCTCGACATCGGCGCCCTGAAGGACGGCGAGCAGGTCTTCATTTCGACGGCGGCCGGCGCGGTCGGTTCGGTGGCCGCGCAGATCGCCAAGATCAAGGGATGCTACGTGGTCGGCTCCACCGGCTCGGAGGAGAAGGCGGCCTGGCTGCGCGATGAGCTGAAGCTCGACGCCGTCATCAACTACAAGGCCGCGCCCATCGCCGAGGCCCTGGCTGCGGTCACGCCCAAGGGCATCGACGTCTATTTCGAGAATGTCGGCGGATCGCATCTCGACGCCGCCCTGCCCCGCATGAATGTTCGCGGCCGGATTCCGGTCTGCGGCATGATCTCGATGTACAACGGCGGCGGCGAAGGCGTGCACAACCTCTTCTCGTTGATCTATGGCCGCATCCGCATGGAAGGCTTCGTCGCCGGCGATTTCGGCCATTTGAACGCCGACTTCCTCCGCGACATGACCGGGTGGGTGAAGTCCGGCCAGATCAAGTACGAGGAAACCGTCCTTCAGGGCTTCGAACGCGCGCCCGAGGGCCTGATCGGCCTCTTCAAGGGCGAGAACCTCGGCAAGATGCTCATCCAGATCGCCGACTAGCGGTCAGTTCGAGCCGGCGCAGCCAGCCCTGCGCCGGAGCTGGGGTTACGGCCGAGAAGTGGACGCCACGTCCGACCCTCTTGCGACGTCGTCCCGGTGACGGGCCGCCGCCTGACCCGGCTCCGCGTATGCACCCGAAGCGACCTCAGTAGCCGCCCTGATAGGCCCGGGCGACCTGGGCGATCTCGGCGTCTGTCAGGCGCTCTGAAATGTCTCGCATGCGGCGGTAGACGTCGTTGCGGCGCTGCCCAGTCTTGTAGGCGTGCAGCTGGCGCTCAATGTACTCGGAGTTCTGCCCCGAGAGGACGGGCGCTTCGGGCGGCCCTCCCACCCCGCGCGCATGGCAGCTCTCGCAAGGCGGTATCTGACGGGCTGGATCGCCGCGATGGATCAAGTCCGACACGCTGCCTTCGGCGCGAATGGTGGCTTCGCCCAAGGCGGAGCCGGCCAGTTGATTGCCGTAGTATGCGGCGACCTCGGCCAATTGAGGTTCGCTGAGTTCCCTGGCCACGCGGGTCATATCAGGATGGATGCGCGCACCGGACCTATAGTCGGAGAGCTGCTTGTAGATGGCCTCAGGCGACTGTCCGGCGAGCTTCGGGAAATCGGCGCTGACGGTCAGGCCGTCCTCTCCGTGGCAATTGGCGCAGTTGGCCGCAGCCAGCGATGCGCCCGGCCGCGCGTCGGCTCGGGCCAGGATCGCCAGCGTTTCCGGCGTCCATTTAACCTGTGAGACCGGCGCCGCCTTCGCATTGCTGGTGGGCTGCGGCTGAGCTGGCGTCCCTGGGCTGAGGCCGACCGCTCGACAGATGGCTGTCCACGCGTCGATGTTGGCGTTGGGCGCCTGAGCGACAGGCAGGATGACCAGACCGACGATCACTGAGAACGCCAGGACTCCAGCCACGACGCCGCCAGCGGCTAGAAACCAGCGACGGTCTTCCTTTTGCTCGTCGGACATCTCAGCCCCCCGACAGCGGATGCACCATCGCGCCCGGGGATGCGTTGGTGAAGAACTGGAGGATCGGGTAGCCGTAGGCGGCTGCCATCAGGACAGCGACGAGGATGTTCCACAGCAGGAACCCGTTCAGCACGGCAGGCACCCGATGGGGAGGATGAGCCGCCAGGGCATAGGTGTAGCCGCGCGGAGCGTCATGCCGCTCCGTCGCGCGGGTCGGGATGAGGTTCCAAACGAACAGGCCGGCGCTCACCAGAAGCATGACGCCGCCTGCCAAGGACACGACGACCCACGGCCCCCAGGGCGCGACGTTCGGATCGGTGTAGTCGAACGTGGCGACACGCCGCCACTGCCCCTGAAGACCGAGGAAGTGCCAGGGAATTGTCATGACCATCATCCCTATGGTCCACAGCCAAAGCTGCAGGCGCTGGAGGAACGCCGAGCGGAACTCGCGAAGGGTCAGGCTTGGCCAGATCTCATAGATGATCGCGAAGTACATGATCACCACGGTGCCGCCGAAGATGAGGTGGAAGTGGGCGGTCACCCAGGACGTGTTGTGCACCATGGCGTTCATGCCATAGCTCATGTTGATCAGGCCGCCGCCGCCGCCAAACCACAGCATGAAGAACGCCAGCCCGGTCGCCAGCACCATCGGCCGTTCCCAAGGCAGCGCCTTGATCCAGCCGAACAATCCCTTGCCGCCGCGTAGTCGGCCGGCCAACTCCATGGAGGCGCCGATAGTGAAGACGGTCAGAAGCGTCGGCACCGACACCAGCGCTGTCAGGGACATCTGGATGAACTTGAATCCGGTGGAATGCTCCGGGTCCATGAAGAGGTGATGCATGCCGACCGGCAGGCTGTAGAGCAGGAAGAGGACGAAGGTCAGCCGCCCCATCAAATCGCTGTAGAGCCTGCCGCCCGCGGCCCGTGGGGCCATGGTGTAGAAGGCGACGTAGGCCGGGATCAGCCAGAAATAGACGATGGCGTGCAGGGTCCACGAGAAAAGGGTGCGCGACAGGCCCACGTCGATCGTCTGCGTCCAGCCCAACGTCGCCGGGATGATCTGGAAGACGATCTCAGCCGAGACGCCGACCGTGGTCCACAGCCACATCACCGCATTGGCGACGGTCGCGTACATGGCCAGCGGGACCGGAACGCCCGGATGGGCCCGCTTGAACTGGCCCATGGCGAAGAGCATCAGTCCGCTCCAAATCCATGACCCGGCGACCACCAGGACCAAGCCGACATAGAACCAGATTGTTGCGAGCAGCGGCGGGTAGAAAGTGTAGAGAACCGAGGCTTGGCCGGCCCCGATCGACAGCACGGTCATGACGACCCCAACGACGCCCATGCAGAACGCCGCCCAGGCCCATCCCTTCGCCGGCAGCTCACGCTTCAGCGCCGTTTCGGCGACGTAGTAGCCGAACCCCATGATGAAGAAGGTCGTGAGCACGTAGGCCATGGAAACGCCGTGGGCCGTGACCGCCTGATAGTAGCGCTCAGGGATATTCTGCGGGGCCGCAAGCGGACTGCGCACCCACATCTGCCAGACGCCCAGCACACAGGCGGCGAGGAAGGTCACGAAGGCCAGCCAGAAATGCGCCAGGATCAGGCGTCGATTAACGGGCACAGGCCACCCTCCCGTCCGGCCCTGGCCGGAACTCGGCCTTGGGGACAACCCTGACCGTGGCGAGCATCTCGCTATGACCGAGTCCGCAATATTCATGGCAGGGCATCAGGAGGTCGCCGGTCTTGCGGAACGTGGTGTGGACCTGGGCGACATATCCGGGCACCACCATGGTGTTCACGTTCGTCCCGGACACTAGGATGCCGTGGATGACGTCTGGGCTGGAGAACCGAAGGGTCACCGGCGTGTCGGCCGGCAGCACCACGCAGCGCGGTACAAAGGCGAACTGGGTGGCGACAATGCGCGCCGTGATCTGGCCGTTTCGCTCAACCCTGGAGCCGAGATTGGCTTCGGTGAACTCGGCGGACAGGTGGAGGCCCTGTGGGCTTAGACGCTCGACGTTGCTCGGCGGATTTATATGCATCGCGACGCCGGCGAAGATGATCGCCAGCATGATGACCGAAACCACGCCCAGCGTGATCAGGCCCCAACGCAATTCCGACTGAGCGATCTCCTGTTCGGTTACGCCGGACATCTAGCCAACCGAGCCGCGAGGGAGGAAGACGAAGACATACATCGCCACCCACGCAATCATCAGCAGGGCGACCGTCAGGCCCGCCAGTGCGAAGGCCCCCTTCGGCGTGTCGCGCAGCGCCTCGCGCAACGCTTCGTCGTCGATCACGTCATCGGCGTCCATTCCCTGGTCTCCGGCGTGCTGACGGTGAATGGGAACGCAACTGTCGCTGATGGTGAGTCACGACGACCAATCTGACCGCCTGAAACCGCCACCGTCACAGTCGTACTTGCACCCGGCCAGCATGCTGAAGCGCGTCGACGGCGGCTATCGGGTCGTTACCCTAGACCTTGCTGAGAGCGCCGGGAGCGCGCGCCGATTGCCGACGCGCTGAGCGGCGCCGGCCCCGCTTGCGACCGTGCGCGGCGGAAACTATTCCGCCGCGCCCTCTTCGACCTCGTCCTGGTCGTCGTCGCCGCCGCCCTGGCCTTCCAGCCGCTCGACCGAGACCACGTGCTCGTCCTTGCCGGTCCGGAAGATGGTCACGCCCGAGGTGTTGCGGCCGACCATGCGCACCTGCTTCACCGGCGTGCGGATCAGCTGGCCCTGATCGGTGACGAGCAGGATCTCGTCGTCCTCCTCGACCGGGAAGGAGGCGGCGAGCTTGCCGCCCTTCTTGGTCAGGTCCTGGGCCAGCAGGCCCTGGCCGCCGCGGCCGGTGCGGCGGAACTCATAGGCCGAGGTCCGCTTGCCGAAGCCTTCGGTGGAGACGGTGAGGATGATCTCCTCGGCCGCGCCCAGTTCGACGTAGCGGTCGGGGCTGAGGGTCAGATCCCCGCCTTCGGCCTCTTCCTCGTCCGGCGCCGGCGCGTCCTCGACCTCTTCGCCGGTGGCCCGGCGCAGGGCGTTGGCCTGCTTGACGTAGGCGGTGCGTTCGGCGGGCGAGGCCTCGACCGAGCGCAGGATGGCCATCGAAATCACGCTGTCGCCGTCCGCCAGGCGGATGCCGCGGACCCCGGTGGAGTCACGGCCGGCGAACACGCGCACCTCTTCGGTCGCAAAGCGGATGCAGCGGCCCAGCGCGGTGGTCAGCAGGATGTCGTTCTGCTGGGCGTTGCAGAGGCCGACCCCGATGATCGAGTCGCCCTCGTCGAGCTTCATGGCGATCTTGCCGTTGCGCTTGATGCCCTGGAAGTCCGATAGCTTGTTCCGGCGCACGCCGCCCGACTTGGTGGCGAACATGACGTCGGACTGGGCCCAGGCGGCCTCGTCTTCCGGCACCGGCAGGATCGAGGTGATGCTCTCGCCCGGCTCGATCGGCAGCAGGTTGACGAACGCCTTGCCGCGCGAGGTCGGGGTGCCGACCGGCAGGCGCCAGACCTTCAGCTGGTAGACCTTGCCGCCCGACGAGAAGAACAGCATCGGCGTGTGGGTGTTGGCCGAGAACACGCGGGTGACCGCATCCTCGTCCTTGGTCGACATGCCCGAGCGGCCCTTCCCCCCCCGATGCTGGGTGCGGTAGGTCGCCAGCGGCGTACGCTTCACATAGCCGCCGTGGGTCACGGTGATGACCATGTCCTCGCGGGCGATCAGGTCCTCGTCCTCGACGTCGGCGTCGCCATCGACGATCTCGGTGCGGCGGGGCACGGCGAAGGCGGTGCGCACGGCGACCAGTTCCTCGCGGACGATGGCCATGACGTTGTCGCGCGACGACAGGATAGTCAGGTGGCCCTGGATGGTGTCGGCCAGCTCGCGGGCCTCGCCGAAGATCTCGTCGCGGCCCAGGCCGGTCAGGCGCGACAGGGTCAGGGCCAGGATCGCCCGGGCCTGCTCTTCCGACAGCCGGATCAGCGCCTTGTCGATCACCAGGGTGCGCGGGTCGGCGATCAGCTCGACCAGCGGCAGCATGTCGCTGGCCGGCCAGTCCTTGGCCACCAGTCGCTCGCGCGCCTCGGCCGGGTCCTTCGAGGACCGGATGATGTGGATGAACTCGTCGATGTTGGCGACGGCGATGGCCAGGCCGACCAAGACGTGGCCGCGGTCGCGGGCCTTGGACAGCTCGAACTTCACCCGGCGGACGACGACTTCCTCGCGGAAGTCCACGAACGCCACGATCAGGTCGCGCAGGTTCATCTCGCGCGGGCGGCCGCGGTCGAGCGCCAGCATGTTGACGGCGAACGACGATTGCAGCGGCGTATAGCGATAGAGCTGGTTCAGGACGACGTCGGGCGAGGCGTCGCGCTTCATCTCGATGACCACGCGCATGCCGTCGCGGTCGCTCTCGTCGCGCAGGTCGGCGATGCCCTCGATCTTCTTCTCGCGCACCAGCTCGGCGATGCGCTCGACCATCGCGGCCTTGTTCACCTGGTATGGGATCGAGTTGATGATGATGGCTTCGCGATCCTTGCGAAGCTCCTGGATCTCGGCCTTGCCGCGCATGATCACCGAGCCGCGCCCGGTCATCAGCGCATTGCGCGCGCCCGAGCGGCCGATGATCTCGCCGCCGGTCGGGAAGTCAGGGCCCGGCACGATGTCCAGCAGGGCGTCGAGCCCGATCTCCGGATTGTCCACATAGGCCAGACAGGCGTCGACCACTTCGCCCAGATTGTGCGGCGGGATGTTGGTGGCCATGCCGACGGCGATGCCGCCGGCGCCGTTGACCAACAGGTTGGGGATCCGCGACGGCAGAACCACCGGCTCCTGCTCGGTGCCGTCGTAGTTCTCCTTGAAGTCGACGGTGTCCTTGTCGAGGTCGGCCACCACCATCATGGCGGCCTTGCTCATGCGGCTTTCGGTATAGCGCATGGCCGCCGGCGGATCGTTGTCCACCGAGCCGAAGTTGCCCTGGCCGTCGATCAGCAGCAGCCCCATGGAGAACGGCTGCGCCATCCTCACCATAGTAAAGTAGATCGAGGCGTCGCCGTGCGGGTGATACTTACCCATCACGTCCCCGACCACGCGGGCCGACTTCACATACGAACGGTCGGGCGTGTGGCCCTGCTCGTTCATAGAGAACAGGATGCGACGGTGCACGGGCTTGAGGCCGTCGCGCGCGTCCGGCAGGGCGCGGCTGACGATCACGCTCATGGCGTAATCGAGATACGAGCGCTTCAGCTCGTCTTCGATGGCGATAGGGGCAATGCCCCCACGCCGATCATCGTCCGGCGGGGTGTGGGTTTCGTCGTTCAAAGGGAGGATTTAGCCGTATTGGAATCGGACACAAAGCTAGGTTCAGTTGTTACCACCCGCCGGCCTTCAGGCCAAACTTTCGAAATGATCCGAACCCAGGTGCTGGAACTCATGAGATATGCCGTCGTCGCGCTCGCCGCCACCCTTTTCGCCAACTCGGCGATCGCCGCGGACGCCCCTGCCAACCAACGGATCGAACTGAAGAATTCCGCCGGCGCGGTAATCGGTTCGGCGACCCTGACCAATGCGCCCAAGGGCGTGCTGATGCGCGTGGAACTGAAGGGCGCCCCGACCGGCTGGCACGGTTTGCACTTCCATGAAAAGGGCGATTGTTCGAAGTCGGACTTCACGTCGGCCGGCCCGCACGTCCATGGCGGCCCCACCGCGGTGCACGGCCTGCTCAATCCGGCGGCCAACGAGGCCGGCGATCTGCCCAACATCTTCGTCGCCGCCGACGGCGCGGCCAACGCCGAGATCTTCTCGACCTTCGTCTCGCTGGGCGGCGTCGATGGTCGCCAGGACCTGACCGACAAGGACGGCTCGGCCCTGGTCATCCACGCCAACGCCGACGACCACGCTACCCAGCCGATCGGCGGCGCCGGCGCGCGCATCGCCTGCGGCGTAATCTCCGGCGGCTAGGCCGACCCGTCCCACAGAGCTCGCAGCTGGCTAAGGAACGCCTCCTGCGAGCTCCCGCCCGCGTGGGCGCGGCCGAACCGCAGCTCCCACATCGCCAGCGGCGTATCCGGCTCCAGCCGGCGCGCCCGCGCCAAATAGGACGCCGCCTCCTCCAGGCGCCCGAGTTGGCCGCAGCAGACCGCCTTGCCGATATTGGGGCCGGCGTTGTCCGGCGTCAGCGCCAGGGCCGCGTCGTAGGCGTCCGACGCCTCGTCCCAGCGCCCGGCCCGAATGTGGGCGCAGGCGCGCCATCCGTACGAGATCCAGATCGTCGGATTGGCGGGCGCCAACTGCAGTTCCCGCTCGAAATAGGCGATCGACTCTTCGGCTCGGTTGAGCAGCACCGCAGCCATGCCGCAGGCGAAATAGCCGAACTCGTTGTTAGGGTTGAGGGCGACCGCGCGCTGGCCCGCCGCCAATCCCTCCTCCGGAAACCCGATCGCCGACAGCGCGCCCGAGGCGGTGGACATCACCACCGGGTCGTCGGGCTCCAGCGCAATGGCCTGCTCGGCCAGCCCGCGGATGCGCTGCGCCTCGGCCTCGTTGTCGGGGATCGCCTGATTGTAGAGGATGGCCTGCGACTGGGCCAGCAGCGCCACCGCCAGCCCATAGTCCGGGGCGATCTCGACGGCGTTCTGCGCCTCCGCGATCGCCGCCATCAGCGCCGGGCCGGTCATCTTGCGATAGGCCGCGATCGACCGCATCACCGCCTCCCAGGCGGTCAGGTCGCCCGGCTTGCGGAGCGCGCGCTCGATCTCCAGCCGGTGAGCCTGTGTGCGCAGATTGGCCGCGACCTCGAGAACCAGCTCTTCCTGCAGGTTCGCCAGCTCATCCAGCGGCCGGTCGAACTTCTGCGTCCAGAGGATGTTGCCGCTCGAGGCGTCGACCAGCTGGGTGGTGACTCGCAGGTCCCGCCCGACCCGCCGAATATTGCCTTCCAGCACGTAGCGGACGCCCAGCTGCCGGGCCATGGCTTCCAGGTCCGGGACCGCGCCATTGCGAAAGCGCGCGGTGACCGAACTGGCGATCACCCCCACGTCCACGCCTTGCGACATGGCGTCGATGATGTCCTCGACCATCCCGAACGCGAACACGTCGTCTTCCTGCAGGCCCGAGCGGTTGGTGAACGGCAGCACCGCCAGCGAAGGCGCCCCGCCGCGCTTGCCGCGCTTTGCGACGACGGGCTCCGGCGTGGGAACCGGGTCGCGCTCAGCTCGCGCGGGCCGCGCCTCCTTCTCGACGAACCGCCGCACCTCGGCGACAAGGCTACGCCAGATCGCGTCGTCGGCGGCGCCTTTCCAGTGGGCGAGATCTGCCGTCTGGGTCAGTTCGAACATGATCGGCCGCTCGCAGGGCTCGATCATCACCGGGATCAGGGTCTTGTTGCGGTCGGCCAGGGTGGCCTCGGCCCGCACCCATCGTGAAACTACCGACTTCTGCGACCACAGCACGACCACGGCCCGGGCCGTCCTAAGGGCGTTCTCGGTGACCTCGTCATAGGCCTCGCCCGGCCGCAGGGTGACATCCCACCAGACGTCGAAGCCCTCGGTGACGAACGCCTCGGCGAACCAACGGGCCGTCCCCTGATCTTCGCGGTTATAGGACAGGAAGATGTCTGGCATGGCGCTCCGTGCCTCACCCAACAATGGAGTACTGAAACGGCGTCGCAAAGCCACGATGTGAGCGTCACAAGACGTATTCGCACCGCCCACAACCTGAAGTGACTGACACCCATGCGCTGAGCCGATTTCGTTTTCGGCCCGCCGGTTCATCGTAGTCAGCGCTGAAGCTCGAGCGCAATGAATAGCCATTAGCCTTGTCATGTCGCTGAAAAGGTGTCGCTATTTAACTGGCGCTTTCTAGCCCGGTATTCGATTAAGCCCTGCGTCATCCGTCGGCGAACTTTCCACGGAACCATCTGGGCCTGAGTGACAGTACGGTCGTCATCAGCTTTCCCGGATGGACAAGTGACACCGAACAACAAGCAGAGAATTGCAGTACTGGGCGGCGGCGTCGGCGCGCTTTCGGCTGCGTTCTACCTGACTGAACAGCCCGGCTGGTCGGACAAGTACGAGATCACGCTCTACCAGCAGGGCTGGCGCCTAGGCGGCAAGTGCGCCAGCGGCCACGACATGCGGCCAGGCTACGGCGCCCGCATCTATGAGCATGGTCTGCACATCTTCGCCGGGTTCTACGATCAGGCCTTCGACCTGCTGCGGCGGGCCTATGACGAGCTTGACCGCCCCGACCATCATCCCAACCAGGGCGTCTGGGACTCGTTCACGCCCGAAGACAACATCACCCTGGTGGATCGCTCCGACCCGAAGCGCCCCGACCTGATGTGGTACATGGACCTGCCGCCCAACGACGATGTCCCGGGCGAGGACCTCACGTCGGCCCCGCTGATCGTGATGATCCAGCGGATGGTCGGCATGCTCATCCACATCTCGCCGGCCAAGACTGTCAGCAAGCCCTCGCCCCCACCCCCCTCCAGCCACGGCTGGTCGGTCTTGCTCGGCGATGCGGCCCATCTGCTGGGCGCCTTCATCCGCAAGACCCGGGACGAGCTGGAGGTGATGGCCGCCGAGTTCGGGCTGCACCAGTTGGTCCACCTGCTGGACGAGCACATGCGCGCCGTCCGCGCGGATTCCAACGCCACGGTGGCGACTGAGCGCTTCCTGCTCTCGGCCTTTCTGGTCCAGACCATCATCTACGGCGTCGCCGCCGACGACGTCATGGAGAAGGGCTACGACGCCATCGACACCTACGAGTGGAGCGAGTGGCTTCACAAGAACGCGGTCACGGTCGGCAGGAAGTTTCCGGTCTGGGGAGATCCTGAAGCCCGCGCCGACGAGCTGCTGAACTGGGCGCCTGTCGCCACCATGTACGACTACGTGTTCGGCTTCGGCGGCGGCGGTGACACCAGCCTGCGCAGCTTCGCCGCCGGCACGGCCCTGCGCTCGGGCATGCTGATGATCTCCTACAAGGGCCACTTCTTCTGGAAGATGCGCGGCGCCATGGGCGACGTGGTCATCGCCCCGATCTATCTGGCCCTGCGCAAGCGCGGCGTGAAGTTCGCGTTCTTCAGCCGCATCACGGCGCTCAACATCGACCCCCAGGCGGCGCAGATCGCCTCCATCGACTATGTCGAACAGGCCCAGCTGAAGAACCCGCAGCAGGAATACGCGCCGCTGATCGAGGTCCCCATCCCGGGCTGGCCGGAAGACCTGCCCCTCGAAGGCTGGCCCGCTGAGCCGCTCTGGGACCAACTGGAGGGCGGCGAGGCCCTGCGCGGCCGCGACTTTGAAGCCGACAACAAGGATGCGCCCGGCGCCGGCGACACTCCGAAACAACTCAAGCTGGGGACCGACTTCGACAAGGTCGTGATCGGGATTTCGGTCGGCGGGCTCAAGCAGGTCTGCGCCAGCTTCCCGGCCCGACTGCCCAAGTCCAACTGGGGCCCGATGTTCGGCGCCCTGACCCTGACGCGCACCTGCGCGATGCAGATCTGGCTGACCCGCACCATGGACGACCTCGGGTGCAAGGGGTCCGATCGCACCCTCGCCGGGTCTGACCAGCCCTACAGCGCCTGGTCGGACATGTCGCATCTGCTCTCGCGAGAGATCTGGAACGGCGCAATCCGCCCCCGCTCGGTCGCCTACTTCTGCGGCCAGTTGCCAGGACCGGAGAACGGCGCCCCCGCCAACCAGAAGGCCTACGACCTGGCGGTGAAGTGGCTGGCGGCCGACAGCCGGATCTACTGGCCGCGAGCCACATCGGCGGCCAGTCCCTACGGGCTCGACCCGCTACTGATCTACGACCCCGAGCCGGGCGCGCCCGGCGACGTACTGACCCGCCAGTACATCCGCGCCAACTGCAATCCGTCCGATCTCTACGTCCAGTCGCCGAAGAACAGCGTCTACACCCGGATGGACGCCAACCAGTCGGGCTTGGACAACCTTTTCCTCGCTGGCGACTGGACCCTCAACGGCCTGAACTCCGGCTGTGCGGAAAGCGCGGCTCGGAGCGGCGCGCGCTGCGCCCAGGCGATCGCCGGCGTCCTGCCGCCCTACGTCCCATGACCCTCGCGACATGAAGGACCGCCCCGAATGACCGCGCTGCCCCCCTATGTCGTCAACGGCAACCTCTACGACGCCCTGGACTCCGTGCAGCTGTGCGACGTGGTCATGCACATGTTTTGCGTGAAGGCCGACGAGACCAAGCTCCAGGCCTGGCTCGACAAGACCTTCGCCACGCCCTCGGGCGGCGCGGTCCGCTACCGGGCCCTGGGCGACAGGGTGTTCCTGGGCGTCGCCGAGATCGGCAAGCTCTACACCATCCACGGCGAGGACAAGGGCTATACCAGCGAGATCGACATCACGATCTGGATCCTGGCCCAGCGCGAGGATGACGGCCTGTTCTCACTGCGCTGGATCCCGGCCTACCTGTTCGTGGACTCCGGGCCCGCCCTGGTCAGCGGACGCGAGGTCTGGGGCTTCCCCAAGCAGCTCGGCCGCTTCGACTTCAGCCCGCAGAACCCCGACCGCGCCGCCGCCCGGACCTTCAACGCCGACGGCTGGGTGGTCAGTCCGTTCAGCGCCAGCAGCCCGGCGCGCTGGGCGCCGATGTTCGAGGTCCGGCCGGCCGCCAGGACGCCGCCGCGCAAGGGCGATGTGCTGGGGAGCCTGGAGGCCCTGGCCGAGAAGACTCTCGAGCGGCTGACTGGCGGCTTCACCTCGATCGCCGGGCGCCTGCAGGCGGCCATGGGCGCCGGCGACATGACCATGGCCTTCCTCAAGCAGTTCCCGGACGCGGCCGTCCCCACCACCGCCTGCTACCAGGCCGTGGTCGAAGCCGTCGCCAAGGTGAACAAGTTGCGCGGTTCCGGCCTCACCAACGACGACTACGAACTGCGCATCATCACCTACGACAGCCATCCCTATCAGGATGAGCTCGGCATCTCGTCGGACTGGCAGGAAGTGGGTCAGGGCATATGGATGGATTTCGACTTCCAGCAGAACCTGGGCGCCGAGGTCTGGCGGGCGTCGGCGCTGAGCAAGACCAGCTAGCCCCCGCCGCCGCATTGCAGGACCAGGCCTACAGGACCATCGCGCCGCCCCCGCCGCAGGTTCGCCTGTCGATCGGCGTCACCGGCCATCGCCAGTGGAACGCCGCCTTCGCCGCCAACCTCGTCACCATCGAGGCCACCCTCAAGCGGGTATTCGACGCCCTCGACGCCGCCGTCGCGGCCGAACCGCCGCTGCTGGGGCCCGGCTCGCTCGGACCGACCCGGCTGCATTCCATGTTGGTGGACGGCCTCGACCAGATGGCCGCTATCGAAGCCTTGGGCCGCGGCTGGGAGCTTGTCGCGCCCTTGCCCTTTGGCCGCGCCCTGAACCTGGCCATCAACGCCCACCCCGAGAACGCCCATGAGGCGCGTTTCCTGCTGACTGGCGCCGGCAGCTGCGGCAAGGCCACCGCGGTGCGCGCCGCGGCGATCGCCGAACTCGAAACCAGGGCCCGGGTGTTCGAGCTGGCCGATCGCGACGAGGACATCGCCGCCCTCTATTTCGCTCGCTTGGAGCGGCCCGCCGACGTCGCCGCGGCCCAGGCCTATACCTTCCTGGCCTCGGAGCGGGTGGCGCTCGCCGCGCAGGTGATGATCGAGCAATCAGACCTGATCGTCGCCGTCTGGGATGGGGCCGGCGCCAGCTTTGTCGGCGGCGCGGGCCACACCATCGCCCTGGCCCTGGAGATGGGCGCGCCGGTGGTCTGGATCGATGCCCGCGCGCCGGAACGCTGGCGCATCCTGCGCGCGCCGGAATCGCTGGCGGTGATCATGGCCGGAGCCGCCGAAGACGATCGAGACGAGGCGCTGGCCGCCCTCGTCCAGGGCGCCCTGCGGCCGACCCCGGGTCACCAGCCTGACCCGCACCGCAACTCGGTCGATGGCCTCAAGGCCTTGGACGCCGAACGCTGGCGGCCGCGCAGCAGCGCCCCGTGGCACGCCTATCGCCGGATCGAGGCGGTGTTCGGGGCCGACGATCTGAAGGGCTGCTTCCGCAACCTGACCCAGACCTACGAGCCGCCCGACGCCATCTCCGCCGGCAGCGCCGCCGACCAGCTACGCGCGGCCCAGGCCCTGCCCGGCCAGGAACCCGGTTTCGTCGCGCGCATAAGCAATGAGGTCCTGCGCCGCTTCGCCTGGGCGGACGGCATCTCCTCGCGGCTCTCGGACAACTACCGCGGCGGGATGATCCTGAGCTTCCTGTTCTCGGCCCTCGCCATCGTCGGCGGGGTCGCCTACCTGCCGTTCGCCAGCAGCCACGAGAAGTGGATGTTCGCTGTGCTGGAGCTGGCGCTGCTGATGGCCATTCTCGGCATCACCTTCGTGGGCCAGCGGCGGCGCTGGCATGCGCGCTGGTTCGAGACCCGCCGGGTCGCCGAGTACTTCCGCCATGCGCCGATCCTGCTGTTGCTCGGCGTCGCTCGCCCGACCGGCCGTTGGCCGCGCGGTTCGCGGACGTCATGGCCCGAATGGTACGCCCGCCATGGCCTGCGTGACGTCGGCTTGCCGCGACTGAAGATGACAGCCGCCTATCTGCGCGGAGCGCTGAAGAGCCTGCTGCTCGATCACGTGGTGACCCAGCGCGACTATCACCGCGGCAAGGCCGCCCGGCTGGCCCGCGCCCACCATCATCTCGACCGACTGTCCGAGGTGCTGTTCACCCTCGCCGTCCTGTCGGTCACCGGATACCTGGTCCTGAAGGCTGGCGGCGCCCTGCACCTGATCGACAAGGAGATCGCCGCCCGCCTGTCGCAGATGTTCACCTTCCTCGGCGTCCTGCTGCCCACCTTCGGCGCGGCCATCGCCGGCATCCGCTACTTCGGCGACTTCGAACGCTTCTCGGCCATTTCGGAAGTCACCGCCGAGAAACTCGACGCCGTCGCCGCGCGCATCCAACTGCTGCTCACCGCCCCCGACGGCGCCATCGACTACGCCCGCGTCTCCGAGCTGGCCCACGTGGCCGACGACATCGTGGTCAGCGAGATCGAGAACTGGCAGGCGGTGTTCGGCGGCAAGCACATCACCGTGCCGGTCTGACTATCCCACCACGCCGTGGTCGCGCATGTGCTCGGCCGCGCTGCCCAGCATCTGCAGGAACATCTCGTCGCCGCGCTCGGTCTGGGTCACGACCATCGCCGCGAAGAAGGCGGTCGCGAACAGCAGGTAGGCGCCGCGGCCATAGAGCGGCTTCAGCTCGTCCATCCCGAAGCCCTGAACCCCGTGGGCCTTCAGCGTGTCGAGATAGAGCGCCAGCAACGCCGGCTCCTCCGCCCGCCGCACCTCCGGCGCCAGCGCCCCGGCCAGGAAGTAGGCCAGGTCCGTAGGGCCGCTGCCATAGGCGAACGATTGCCAGTCCAGCACCGCCACCGGATAGCCGCCGGCCGGCGTGCCGAACATCATGTTGTCCGGCCGAAAGTCGTTGTGGGTCAGGCAGCGCGGCCCGCCCGCCGGATCGCCGAACTGCTGGAAGCGCGGCGCCAGCCAGTCGCCGACTTCGGTCCACTCGGGCTTCAGCCGATCCCCGTAGCGGAACTTGAAGCCCGCCCAGAGCGCGGAGACCATCTCTTCGTTCGCGGCCCCGGCCGGCGCGGCCTTGGACCCGGAGACCCACGGCAGCTCGTCCAGGCCGTCGTCGCCCCAGTGCGAGGCGTGCAGCTTGGCTGCCTGTTCGACCACCAGCCGCGCCTGCTCCAGGCTCACACCGCGCAACTGGTCGCCCTGCACCGCCGGCGCGAGGTCCTCCATCATCAGCACGAAGTTGCTGGTCGCCTCGTCCACGTCGGTGAAGTAGCAGCGCGGCGTCTGCACCAGCGCCCCCGGCGCCAGCTGCTGGTAGAAACGCACCTCGCGCAGGTAGTTGCCGAGCATGATCCCCGTGGCTCGGCTCTCCGCTCCTGCGGCCGGGAACTTGCCCACGATGGCGTCCGGCGCGTCCTCGCCGCGGCGCGCATAGCTCAGCCGAAACCGCACGCTGTCGCCGATCTGGCCGGTGCCGACAGGCTGGGCTTCGAAGCTCTCGACCACGGCGTCGACGCCGCCCGCCGCCAGCACCTTCGACAGCCACGCCGCATCGATCTCGCCCGGCTCGCGGATATCCGGAACGCTCATGCCGGGAGCTGGTGCACGTAGACTTCGTTCAGGGCGATCTTGCCGTCCTTGAGGATCACCAGGTCGAAACCGCGCATCCGCCCCGCCCCTTCGATGTCGCAGTACCAGCGCCCGCAGAACCCGCCCGGGATCGGCCACACCTCGTCGGGCGTGTAGGTCATCGCCGGCGTCGCGGCGAACAGGCCGGTCAGGTAGCCGCGCAGCGCCGCCTGGCCGCTCAGGCCCCCGGCCGTCTGCGGGTCCTTGTAGACCGTGTCTTCACTGTAGAAGCCGCACAGCCGCTCGACGTCCTTGTCGGTCCAGGCCTTCAGCCAGCGGGCGTTGAAGTCTTCGATGTCGCTCACGCTCAGTCCTCCAGCACGCGAGCGCGGTGCGCGTCGGTGAAGATCTCGGCCGGCGCGGCTTCCGGCCCGGCCATCACCGCCAAGCTGTGCAGCCGCAGGGTCGGATCGCCGGCGGCCCGCTCGAAGTGCCGGCGGCGGCGCTCGCGCGCGGCCTCGCCGAACTCCATGTCCAGCGCCGACTGCAGCTTGGCCGCAAAGCGCAGGCGCCGCATCCGCTCGGCCCGCTCCTCGCCGTAGGGCGCAAAGCTCAGGCTCTCCCAGTCGTCGGTCGACTTCAGCAGCTCGCTGACGATCCGCACGTCGCGATAGGTGATCGACAGCCCCAGCCCGATGATCGGGTCGTTCCAGCCGGCCGCGTCGCCGACCAGCACCACGCCCTTGCCGTAGGGCTCGTCCGTCCAGCTGTCGGCGTTGACATAGCTGAACAGCGGCCCGGCCGGCTGCCCGCTGGTCAGGCTCCGATTGGCCGGGCTGCAGCTCATCTCGAAGGCGTCCAGGAACCGCCGCGCCCCGCCCTCGCCGCGGAACCGCTGCTGCTGGTCGAGCGCGTAGCCGCCATAGACCCGCACCATGCCGCCGCCCTGCGGAAACGCCAGGAAGCCGAAGTCGCCCTCGGTGCCGATCGCCTGCAGCTCCGGATCCCAGCCGACCACGTCCTTGACCAGCAGCCCGCCGAACCAGTGGTGCGGCTTGTCCTGGTGCAGCGCGATCCCGGCCGCCTCGCGCACCTGCGAGGCGCGGCCGTCGGCCCCGACCAGCAGCCGCCCCGCCGCCTCGTGCAGCTGTCCGTCAACCTCGTAGGTCACCTGCCGATCGGCCACGGACACCGATGCGACCCGCACCCCGCGCAGCCCGCTGGCGCCGGCCGCCTTGGCCGCGTCGAATAGGGTCTGGCAGTGCAGCGGGTGGCGCAGGCACAGCGGCCCGGGCACGCCCTCCTTGAAGAAGTTCAGCGGCAGCGTATTGGCCTCGGCCGCCGCCGGGTCGAGCGACTCGTCATAGGTCACGTGCCGGGTGATGTGATGGCCGCCGGCGCCGACCAGCAGGTCGTAGAGCCCCAGGCGCTGGACCTCGGTCACGCCCCACGGCGCGATCCATTCGCCGCGGACCTTGTCCTCATAGACTTCGGTCTGCTCGAGCAGCAGCACCGAACGCCCCGCCTGGGCCATGACGGTCGCCAGCGCCGAACCGCCGATGCCGCCGCCAATGATGATCAGATCGTAGGTCTGCACGGTACGCTCCGCCCTGACGTTCTGTTCTTTTCGGCAAGTACGCCCCGGCGCGAAGCCGCTGTCCAGGGCGCCCCCACGTCACGCTAGCGGGCCATCTCCGCCAGTCGCGGAAACACACGCAATGCGTTCTCGCGGGCGATGGCCCGCGCATCGCTCTCGCTCAGCGCCTCCAGTTGGCGGATGTTGCGCGCCACGCCCGGCTCGGGCGTGAACGGCCAGTCGCTGCCGAACAGGATCTGCCCGATCGGCGCGATGGCCCGCAGGCCGTTCAGCGCGATCGGATGACCGCTCAGCGCCACGTCGTAATAGAGCCTCTCCAGAGTCTCGAAGACCTCCGCCTCGCCCAGCGGCCGCGGGTTGATGAACGGCAGGTTGGCGAAGGCCGCGATCCGCGCCACCAGCGCCGGCAGCGCCGCCCCGCCATGCGGCACGATCACCTTCAGGTCCGGGTTCTCCTGCAGCCGCCGCGAATAGATCAGATCGACGACGCTGCGGGTCGTATCGAGCGGGAACTCCAGCAACGGCGCCGGCCGGCCGAGCCCCACCTGCTCGAAGCAGGCCGGGCTGGTCGGATGCAGGAACACCGTGGCCCCGCGGCGGTTCAGCTCGGCGAAGATCGGCGCGAACCGCGGCGAACCCAGATACTCCCCGTCGCTGTTGGTCTCCAGGATCACCCCATCGACCCCCAGCCGCTCGAAGGCGTAGGCGATCTCGGCCAGCGCCGCCTCGACATCCGGCATCGGCAGGCTGGCGAAATAGCCGAACCGCCCCGGATGCTCGCGCACCAGTGCCGCCCCCGCCTCGTTGACCTGCCGACACAGCAGCCCGCGCCCCGCCTGCGGCAGGAAGTGGTTCGAGGGCGAGGACAGCGACACCATCGCCGTGGCGATCTCCTGGCGGTCCATCATCTCCAGCGCGGCGGCCGCGCTCCAGGCCGGGATCGGCATGCCGCCGTCGACGGTGGCCAGGCCCGCCTTGCCCAGCGCCTCGCAATAGAAGTCCGGCAGGAAGTGCGCGTGGACATCGATGCGGCCGCAGCCGCAGGCGGGAGCGCCCATCTTTTCCCCATCCGATGATATTTGACCGTATCGTCATTTAGGAAGCGATGGGTTCGCCCTGGCAAGACCATTTTTACGCTTGCGCGACCCCAGGCTCGCGCAGATGATTGACTAATTGGTCATTTATGAGAGCGTGTCATGAGCACGATCAAGATCGAGGACATCGGCTTCGTCCGCTTCCAGGCTCCGGACCTCGCCCAGATGCGCAGCTTCCTTGAGGATTTCGGCCTGAGCGTCGCCCAGGACGGCGAACGGCTGTTCGCCCGCGGAGCCGGTCCCAGCCCCTTCCTGCACGTGACCGAGCTGGGCGAGCCGGGCTTTACAGGCCTTGGCCTCCGCGCCGCCTCGCTGGCCGACCTCGAGACCCTAGCCAAGGCCGAGGGCGTGCGGGTCGCACCGCTCGACGCCCCCGGCGGCGGCCACGTCGTCACCCTCTCCGATCCCGACGGCCGCCGCGTCGAGGTGGTCGCCGGCCAGGCCGCCGCCGATCCCGCGCCCTTGCCCGCCCGCGAACCGTGGAACACTCAGGCCAACCGTGATCGCCTGCGCCAGACCAAGCGCGTGGCCGGCGGCCCGGCCCACGTCGTGCGCCTCGGCCACTGCGTGCTGAACGTCGCCGACTTCCGCGTCTCGGAGCGCTGGTACAAGGAGCGCTTCGGCTTCATCACCTCCGACGAGATCGCCCTGACCCCGGAGTTCTCGCTCGGCGCCTTCATGCGCTGCGACCGCGGCGCCACCCCAACCGACCACCACACCCTGTTCCTCGTGCAGAGCCCCAAAGGTCCCGGCTTCAACCACGCCGCCTTCGAGGTCGCCGACTTCGACGACCTGATGGCCGGCCACCAGAAGCTGAAGGACGCCGGCCGCCACGCCGAATGGGGCGTCGGCCGCCACATCCTCGGCAGCCAGGTGTTCGACTACTGGCGCGACCCCTGGGGCCACACCCTGGAGCACTGGACCGACGGCGACCTGTTCACCGCCGACGACGGCTCCAACGTCGCCAGCATCACCGACCTGATGGGCGTGCAGTGGGGTCCGTCCGCCCCGCCGACCATGGCCTGAAGCCACATCCGGAGACCCGATCCATGAAGCTCGCCACCTTTCAGGCCGGCCAGGCGCCCGAACTCGGCGCCGTCGTCGGCGACACGATCGTTCCACTGAACCGCGCAGCCCCCGGCCTGCCCGCCGAGATGATCGGCCTGATCGCCGCCTGGCCGCAGGTCGAGAACCAAGTCCGCGCCATCATGAAGGCCGCCGACGGCGCCCTGCCACTGGATCAGGTCCGGCTGCTGGCCCCGATCCGCCGCCCCGGCAAGATCATGGCCATCGGCCTGAACTACGCCGACCACATCGCCGAGAGCAACCTGGGCACGCCTGAGCATCAGGTCTGGTTCTCCAAGGCTCCGACCGCCGCCAACGGCCCCTACGATCCGATCGACGTGCCCAAGGTCTCCCAGGCCCTGGACTACGAGGCCGAGATGGTCGCGGTGATCGGCGCGGGCGGGCGCCACGTCTCCAAGGCCGACGCGGCCGGCGTCATCTTCGGCTACTGCGTCGGCAACGACGCCACCGAGCGCGCCTGGCAGCACCGGACCCCGCAATGGGTGATCGGCAAGTCGTTCGACACCCACGCGCCGTTCGGCCCCTGGATCACCACCGCCGACGAGGTTCCCGATCCGCACGCCCTCGGCATACGCTGCCAGGTGAACGGCGAGACCCGGCAGAACTCCAATACCCGCCACCTGGTCTTCAATGTCTGGGACCAGATCGAGCACCTGTCCCAGGCCATGACCCTGGAGCCGGGCGACCTGATCTTCACCGGCACGCCCGGCGGCATCGGCGCGGCCATGAAGCCGATGCACTTCCTCAAGGCCGGCTACATCGTCCGCATCGAGATCGACAGCCTCGGCGCCATCGAAAACCCCTGCGCGCCGGAGCCCCACCGTGGGTGAGGACGGCTATGACTGCGATATCCTGATCGTCGGGCTCGGACCGGTCGGCGCCATGCTGGGCGTGCTGCTGGCCCGCGCCGGCGTCACCAGCATCGCCATCGAAAAGGATGTCGCGGTCTATCCCCTGCCGCGCGCCGCGCACTTCGATCACGAGATCATGCGCCTCTTCCAGCAGGTTGGGATCGCCGAGGAGGTCGGCCGTCACGCCCGCCCCGCCCCGGCCTATGAGTTCCGCGCCGCCGACGGCCAGTTGCTGGTGCGCATGGACCTGCCGCAGCTCGCCCCCTGCGGTTGGGCGGCTGGCTACATGTTCCACCAGCCCGCCGTCGAGAAGGCGCTGCGCGCCCAACTCGACCAGAGCCCGTTGGCGCAGGTGCGGCTGGCGCATCGCTTCGTCCGCCTGGATCAGCACGCTGATGGCGTCACCGCGGTCATCGAGGGGCCGGACGGCGCCTCGGAAGTCCGCGCCCGCTATCTGGTCGGGTGCGACGGCGCCTCCAGCCTGGTGCGCGAGGCGCTTGGAGGCAAGCTGGACGACTATAGCTTCGACGAGCCCTGGCTGGTGATCGACGCCATTGCTTTGGAGGGCGCCCGCCTCCCCGAGGTCAATCTGCAGATCTGCGACCCGGCTCGTCCGACCACCTGCGTGCTGATGGGGCCCGGACGCCATCGCTGGGAATTCATGCTGCTGCCCGGCGAGACTTCCGAGCAGATGCTCGACGACGAATTCATAGCGTCCCTGCTCGCGCCGTGGGACTGCGGCCCCGTCACCATCGACCGCAAGGCCGTCTACCGCTTCCACGGGCTGGTCGCCAAACAATGGCGCAGCGGCCGTGTGCTGCTGGCCGGCGACTCCGCCCACCAGATGCCGCCCTTCGCCGGCCAAGGCATGTGCTCGGGCCTGCGCGACGCCGCCAACCTCGCCTGGAAGCTCAAGGCGGTGCTCGCCGGCGAAGCCGACGACGCCCTGCTCGACACCTACCAGACCGAACGCGAGCCGCACGTGCGGACCTATATCGAGCTGGCCATCGGCATGGGCCGGGTCGTCTGCACGCTCGACCCGCAGATCGCCGCCCAGCGCGACGCCGGCATGCTGGCCCAGCGCGCAGCCGGCGC